>JAKAYS010000207.1 GCA_021826695.1 Acidobacteriota bacterium
CCATCCGAAAGACCGGATGAATGCCGCTCAACCCTTCCGTCCACGCTCCGCGCAGCAACTTCATCAGCACCGTTTCCGCCTGGTCATCCAGCGTATGCGCGGTGGCAATCTTGTCCGCCTTTCCGTCTGCCAAAACCGCGCGAAACACCTGGTAGCGTAGATTGCGCGCCGCCTCTTCGACGGACTCTTTCCGCTCGGCCACGCGCCGCGGAGTATCGACCGCGACGATCTCGCAAGGCAGCTCCCACTCCTTCGCCAGCGCCGCCACAAACGCCGCATCTCGCGCCGCCGCGCCACGCAGTCCATGCTCCACGTGGAGCACAGTCAGCACAATTCCCAACTCCGCGCGCCGCGACAACAAGGCCCGCAACAGCGCCGTCGAGTCCGCGCCGCCGGAAACGGCCACGCAGATCCGCTCACCGGGCGCGAACAGGCCCACATCGATTGGTAGCTCGTCGCGTGTCTTTTTCAGCTTCGAACTCGATCTGCGAATCATGTTCCTACCATGGTAGCGTTCCGGGATTGGAAAACGGAAAGGCAAGTGGAAGGCGCAGCCCGCTTGCTCGTATACTGGCGACATGATGCAGACAAGGCTGGCAACTCCGGAAGACGCTTCGATCATTGCGCGTCACCGCCATCGCATGTTCGTCGATGCTGGCCGCGCCGACAACAGCGCGCTACGCCGCGTGACGGAGGCGTTCGAGTCCTGGGTCGGAAACATGATGCGCGAGGGCAAATACATGGGCTGGTTCGCCATGAGCGATGGCAAAGTCGTCGCCGGGGCCGGACTGATGATTATGGACTGGCCACCGCATCCGCTCGACCCGGAGCCTCACCGCGGCTATTTGTTGAACGTCTACGTCGATCCGGAATTTCGCCGCAAACGCATCGCCAGCAACCTCATCGAGCTGGCCCTGGCCGAAGCGCGCCGCCGAAAAATTCGCGTCGTCTCCCTGCACGCCACGGAAGAAAGCCGCCGCATGTACGAAAGCAGCGGATTCCGCCGCACCAACGAAATGTTTTACGTCGAGCCGGTGGAAGGATAGCTGCTGCGAGAGTAATTTGAGCCGATCTATAGGCTGTCAGAAAAGAGCTTTTTCCACCGCTGCCTTAACGGTGGCAAATCATCGTGGATTGTGTTCCAGACCGTCTCGACATTTACGCGGTCATAGCGGTCATATTTGTACCGCAGCCAATTGCCGATTCCACGAATATCGCGCCATGCCACGCCGGGACAAACAATCTCAGCACTCTCCCCGAGCCTTATTGCGGCCTCGCTGATGACAAGCATCTTCCGTTCGACCACCGCTTGCGTCCTGGCATCTTGCTTGTAGGCGGCGAGATCCATCCCGCACACAAATTCCTCGATGAAGTCTATGGAAGCTCTGATTAAGTCTGGTTTGTATCAGGGCACGACTTTCCGCCGCGGCGGATGCCGTAAATGGTTGAAAAATTGGTGGGCTTCAGCCGCTGAGTGATTTTCTAGCGACTTAATCAGACCTTCCCTAGCAAGCCGTCCTACACCAAGTGGCGCCAATTAAACAGGTGGGGTTATTGAAGGAATGGTTCAGCACGAACTCTTTCGCTGCTCCAAAATATGGATTTTATGGAGATGCTAGGAATGGTAGTATTCGAGGGCCAGGCTATTTGTCCTTGAATACGGCTCTATATAAGACTTTCCCAATTACCACTCGTCTCAATTTGCAATTCCGCGCGGAGGCGTTCAATGTGGCAAACCACCCGAACTTTGGCGACGTGTCCACCGGATTAGGCAGCGGAGACTACGGTCAAGTCACCAACGCCGATGATCCGCGCATCTTGGAGTTTGCAATGAAGGTCTTCTTCTAAGGGCATTACTAAAAGCACCTAGCGCTGTTGACGCCCTCGAGACAGATATGCGGAAGGTGGCAGGAGGGAATTGATAGACGATGGACAGAAGGACATTCAACAAATTGGCCGGCTTGGCCGGCCTTGTGGGAATAAGCGCTCTTGTTAAACCGGAAGGAACGGCCGAGGCACACACTGCAATCGAGGAGGGAAAAGAGAACCGTAAGCAGTGGGGCCGTTATTTTATGGGAACGGCCTACTATCCCGAATGGTGGGCGCCCTCGGAATGGGAAATCGATTTCCGCCAGATGCAGGAACTGGGAATCAACACGGTACGCATGGGAGAATTTGCCTGGGCAATCTATGAGCCCGCACCAGGGAAATTTGAATTTGACTGGATGGACCGTGCCATCGCCCTGGCAAACCGCCACGGGATTGACGTTATTCTCGGCACGCCGACGGCCTCGGTGCCTCCCTGGTTATACCAGTTACACCCTGATGTTTTGAGTGGCAATGTCATGGGTCCGTACACGTATGGCGGGCGCAAGGGGTATTGCCCCAGCAGCCCAAGCTATCAAGCGGCGTGTGCAAGTATCGTGACCGCACTGGCCGAGCGCTACGGTCATCATCCGGGCGTGATTGGTTGGCAACTCGACAATGAACCGGGATTTCCATTCGACGCGTTCGATCCCGATTCCGAGCGGGCATTTCAGATGTGGCTAAAGAAGAGGTATGGAACGCTGGATGCCTTGAACCGCGAATGGAACGGCGCATTCTGGAGCAATCGCTATTCGGATTGGTCACAGATAAAATTTCCTACAAATTCGGCCGAAGGCGGCTGGCAACCCGCGATCACTCTGGCCTATCGCCGGTTCTTCTCGGACTCGTTTCTGAGTCATCTGCGGCGCCAGGCAGTCATTCTTCGGAAAGCGATGAAAGACCAGTTCATCGCGACGAACTGGCCCAGCCCAGCGTGGTCGGTGGATGTGTTTACCGCCGCCACGGAGTTTCTGGATGCGACCGCGTGGGATAACTATGTCATTCCCCCGGGCATCGGCGAGTTCCAGCGTCAATATGGTGCAGGATTCAATCACGACTTCAGCCGATGCGCCGGACCCCGCCAGCGATTTTTCTGCGCTGAGCAGATTGCGTATGTCCCGGCCAATGCGCCTGAAGAGGGACTGCGGCTTCAGGCGTATATCAATCTGGCCCACGGAAGCCACGGACATCTGTACTTTGAATGGCGTCGCCCACAGGCTGGTGGCGAACAATACCGGCCTTCCTTCATAAAAAGTTTCGATGGTTCCATCCAGGCGAAATCTATATTCAAACAAGTCGGCAAAGAGTTCGCGCGCCTGGGTACGCGACTGGCTGAAGCAACCACTCGCGCCGATATCGCGCTTCTCTACAACTTCGACAACGAATGGTCGCAGGGGTTCGGATCCCTTGGTCCTAAGGGGCGACCATACAATAACGAAGAGGGGCATTACTATAACGGGTTCAAAGTGCTACAGCGCAATGTCGATGTTGTCCCGCTGTCGGCAGACTTTTCAACTTACAAGCTGATTGTCGCGCCGAATTTGCACATGGTCGACGATGCAACAGTTGCGCGGCTGCGCGCATTTGTGTCCGACGGAGGAATCCTCGTCCTCAATTACCGCGCCGGCACACAGAAGATGGATGTCAGCATGAGGCGCGTGCTTCCGCCGGGCCCATTCGCCGAGATGGCGGGAGTGATTGCCGAAGCCAACGAAGTGGACTTCATCGAATATCCAGTGTTAGAAAAAGCAGAATTTGAAATCATCTTTTCGGGAAGCGACACTGTTTTCCGTCCGCACACGATTCTTGAATCGCTCACGCTTCAGGGCGCCGAACCGATTGCCACTTTTCGCGGAGGCAGGATGGCCGGCCGACCGGCGATTACCCGCAATCGCCATAGACAAGGCTGGGTTTTCTATGTGGGGACTGATTGTGCTGAAGACGGCTTTTACGAAGCACTTGCCCGCACAGTTGGTAGCATAGGGAGACTGCCTCCGCTCATTGCTGCGCCTTATGGTGTGGAGGTAGTCAGTCGAGAAGATTCCAAAACAATTTTTTACTTTCTACTGAACCTCACTGAAACGACGCACAATGACATCCGCTTGTCGAAGCCGATGGAAGATCTGCTTGCGGAGCAAGCGGGCGTTACACGAGTAACGCTCGGACCGCTGAAGGTCGCCGCACTGGCATCATCAAAAGACGCAGGAGCAAAGTACGCAGGATAAATTTGATTGTTTTAGTCGGTTGTAAGGCCCCCGAGTTTTTTTTGAGGGTGCTGAAAGACTGGGAAATCTCCATTGGGTGATGAAGATTACAAAGATAACTATGCAAATGGCCAGTGCCATATAGGGCAACTTAATGGCTGCGACGCGGTGCAGACGATAAGCATGAAGCCCGGCTGCGGACATGCGGACAATTTCATCCTTGTCTCCCACGGCAGCACGCAGAATGAACAACCCTCCGAGATAAG
>JAKAYS010000208.1 GCA_021826695.1 Acidobacteriota bacterium
TTCCGATCTACGCAGCAAATGCGGGATATTGACCGAGGCCGACATCGTTGGACAACGGCTGATGGTGGGTGGATACCTGTATGCCCGCGACTTTCCGGAGGTTGAAGAGAAACTGCGCAACCTCTCAGCGGGAAGCATGGGCATGTCTTACGAACTGGCCGATGCCCACGTGGAGGACATGCGTTCTTCCATCTGGAAGCTGGGCCGCGTGACCTTTACAGGGGCAGCCATTTTACTTCGCGATAAAGCGGCCTATCGGCAGACATCGTTTCGTTTGAAACCGCATGTGATGCGCCGTCGTGGAGTCTCCATGGCGGCATATTGCGGCGCGGCATGATTCGCAAAACAGCGAAGACCGAAAACTTACAGAAAAAGGAGCAAAACAATGGACCAAGGAGCAGAACGTTCTCTTGAAACACTTGCATTGACGCTGGACCGGCTGGCGGGCGCTGCAAGCCTGCTGGAGCAAACAGTCAGCCGACTGGAAGAACAACATCTGAGCATGTCGGGACAGGTGCAGAAGATCGTAGCGACGGTTGAGCAGGGCAGCTCGCACAGCGCAGGCAATGAGCGTGTATATGAGCTGGAGCGCAAACTGCATGAGGCAGTGATGCAAATAGCCGAACTGCGCGCGCAGGGTGCTTCTTCTCATTCGAGCGGACGCAAGACGATGACAGCGGCAACCGTGTCGCTGCTCGCCAAGCAGGGAATTTCCAATCTCGACTCGATCGAGGCTGGGTCGCTGGATGCAGCCCTGACTTCACTGAGCATTGAGCAACGGATCGCTGTGAAGTCGCAACTGTTACGGGCTGGCCTGCTCGGCTAGTTTTTCTGTAGAAGTCTTGGGTCGGCAAGTTCAGGGTTACAGTATGCATCGCTGTATCCCACCCTCCGCAAAAAGAAAAACGCGAAGAACGGGGCACCCGGTGACACATGGTATTCCCTCGACATAAACCCAGGTCTGTCGCCGCGACGACCGAGACCTGGGGCACCCGCATTTTCACAAATTTATCCATCGCCAACCACGGCCGACAGGCCAGTGAAAGGACAGTATGAACGCTAATTTCCATGACATTCACGCCGCCGCGGATTACATTGGGCCAGGCGCGATTGAAGTCCCGATTTACCAGACGGAGATCACGGACATCGTCCGCCGCCGGGGACTTTTCGGGCAGCGCATCAAGCAGGTGCCAGCGACCGGCCATCCGTCGCGTTACTTCGAGCAGACTGCAATTCCTGAACCGACCGCCGCGACGGGTTTTGTCGATCCTAGAAATATTTCGGCGCCCGTCGTAAGCCCAACTCGGGTGGAGCGGGCTGTGCCTCTAAAGGCACTGGTAGCGCAGATCAACTACAACCTGTTCGACATCGAGTTGGGAAATCAGCAGAGCCAGTTTGCTTACCTACAGGCAAAGGACCTTGCGGACACCATCGAAGGTGTAATGCACACGCACGATCTGGCATTGTGGAATGGCACGGACACTTCTCTGAGTACGCCGACCACACCGCAGTATTACGGAGCGGTAGCACAAATTGCGGCCAGTGGATTTACGACGACCATTGCAACCACAGCAAGCATCGTGGATGGCCTGAAGTCTACTATCGCGCAGATGGTGGCCAGCAACAATTATGCGGTCCGTCCGACGGCGATCTATGCCAATCCTGTGCTTCTCGATCTAATTGACCGCGAAATGAAGACCGAGTTCAACGTGGTGTTGCATACGAAGGAGATCAACGGCGGCTTCACGGTGAAAACACTGGTGACGCAAGCTGGGGAACTGCCGTTGATTCCTGACTGGACACTTGGTTATACCGGCGTACCGGGTTCGGGTACGGCACAATTGCCAGCATATATTGTGACGGAAGACCTGATTGAGTACCACTGGCTGAGCGACCCGAATCCCCGTGTATTCCAACTTGGAGTACCTGGATCTTTGGCCTCACAGTATGTGGTGGTCAAGTTTGGCGCACCTGTGGTGAAGATGACTGCCGCCGGAGCACACTACCAGGTAATCGTAGACCGGTAGAAATCCGTTGTACGTGCAATTGGACCATTTTGTAATAGCAGCGTAGAAGGCTGGCCCATAACTGAGGTCAGCCTTCTCTTTTTTGCCATGCGGTCCCCAACGGCGCTTGGAAACTTTCCGGAGGAAACATTATGGGATATCTGCTGCCGACCGACTACGCCACTTATGGCCTTCCGGCGGACACAACGGACGACTGGGTGACGATGGCTTCGGCCCTGATCGACTCGTATTGCCACCGAACCAGCTTGAATCCTACGCAATATGAAGAGCGAATGCGCATCACGGCACACGCTCAGACGGTGCGGCTTAGCTATCTTCCTTTGGTAGCAGTTGCGCCGAATACTTCTCCTCTGATTTCGGTACAAGCCCGGTATATTCGGCCACGGCGCGGAGAGTTGATCGATCCTTCTTACGAGCAGATTGCCTGGGTCTTTGGATTGCCGGGGGCGTGGAGCAATTTGAACATCGCCGATGTGGACTTCGTTCCGAATACCGGCGAAATTACATTTCCAATGAACATTCTGGGGCTGCCATACAACGAAGTGGATGTGGTATATACCGCGGGTCTAGCGACGATTCCATATACGGTGCAGGTGGCATGCGCGCAGATTGTAAAAAATGCGCAGGCCACGCCGGGACTGAACGTGAAGTCGAGCCGGATCGACACGATGCAGATGGCGTATTTTTCAAATTCTCTAATCGATCCGCAGGTGGCCGCGATGTTGCAGCCCTATGTGGCGACGATGTTGGGGTGAGCGATGAGCGCCGACTTAAGCGTAAGAAATCCAACGGCAGCGCAGCAGCGGGCAGCGGACGCTTTGTTGCGTTGTCTGGGTGGGACGACAGTGCTGTTGCGCCTGCCGACCTACGCTGTCGCTGGTTCTGATGGAGAACAACTGGGCGAAAGCACACCCACCTATGAAGATATTCCGTTGTCCCCGGCGGTATTTCGCCGCGTTCGACCTGAGCTTCGAGATGGCAAGGTGAACCGGTATGAATTGTTGATCTCAGCCTCTTCCATCCAGACGCAGCTTGGACTGTTGCAACTGGCCTCGACCGATCAATTATTTGCGATGGCCGCCGGCGTGTTCGTCGATGGTGAGTTGATGTTGATTGAGGCCGCCGCCGAAGCAGAGGCATTTGGTCGGCCGTACATGTATCGGCTGATATTACGAGGCCCGCAAAGCATCACGCTGTAAGGAGAAGCGCCATGCAGAACGCACAAAATACTTTTTACATTACATTGCGCAATCGCCTTGCAGCGTTGAACCCTAACCGCACGATGTATTTGCGCGGGGTGACACGGCCAGGAATCCTGGTGGAAAGCAATGAGCTGGTCACTGCGCAGCCACCGGCGAACGTGTTCGTACTGCGTTGGCTTGGACTGCACAACGATCCTTATTTGTCGGAAGTGCTGCTCCAGATGGAGTGCGAGATCGAGTACATGACCGAGGGAAGCAATGGAAACATGGGCATGGATCGAGGGGCGATGCTGACGGAGATGGACGCCGAGTTGCTGTCTTTATTGCAACCCAATACTGCGCAAAAGATGAGCTATGCTCAGTCCCCGGCAACGGCAATGGAGACCCATATCTTTTGGACAGAAGCAACGTTTCAGCCGGTAAAGGTAGAGCGCGACAGACTGCTGCGCACCACAACGGTATCAGTATTTAGCTACGAAGAGCCGGGGGAGCAATGAGTACACCTGCAATCACTCCACTACCGCTAACGCCGCCGATTGCCAGGCGTGTGCGAGCGTATTTTGCTCCTGTGAATCGTGCAGCATCTACGCCAACAATTTTCGATCCGGCGCAGAATGGCAATTTCAATTTGGACGCGCCACCCTCGCCGTGGCTGGATCTTGGATGGCTGGATGCATTTGAGAGAAAGTCTGGAACTAAGATTGTTCCGCTGCGAAGTGGAGCGCCGGGACTTCCGCTATCTCAGGTTCGCACGGAGATCGATTCGTTTGTGCTGTTGCACTTCTTGAGTTGGGGAAAGTTGCAGATGGCGGTGACAGCCGGTTCCGAACAAATGAACCTGTTGACAACAGCATCCGGAGCTGTCGCCAATGGCTCAGGAGGTTCGGGAGCCGCAGCAGTACCGTTGCAAAGCGGAAGCACATCTACTTATCTGAACCTTACGACGAGCCAGCTCGCAGGGTTTTCTGTAGGGCAGATGGTTGCCGTTGACGTGGATTACACGGGACAGACCGGCTATGTAGGAAGCGGCGTTAGCGCGGCTTATGTTAGTTCTCCGGCAGCGGTCAACTCTGATGTGAACTATATACGCCGAGTGAGTTT
>JAKAYS010000001.1 GCA_021826695.1 Acidobacteriota bacterium
TCTTCTTTTGGCTTGAGTGGGGAAGAAGTCCGCACGTTCTGGAAATCCATTCCGATTCGATCTCCATGCGTCCTTCGAGACCTATGGGACACCCGCCGCATTCATCACTATCCTCTCCTGTCTCATTAAGATTCCAAGTGAGAACGAATGCTTTCTATACCGCGTCGTGCCGCCATCTCGCGTCCCACAATACTCTTTTCAGCATCCGATAACGAGGCTGCCGCCAAAGGGAAGATGCCAGTTTCTTCCAGCAGAATGTGGCGTTCATAAAGTTCCGATAATTCCGCCAAAATTTTTCTCAATCTTGCTAATGTTTTTGGCGAGATTACGCCATCCACCATCCACTGATGGAGGATGGCGTCCGTCTCTTGATGTTGCAATTCAGCCTTTCTGTGATCTGCTTCAAGATCTTCAATTTCTCTCAGAGCTGCACGGATCTCAGGAGTGTCGATGCAGCGTAGTCGTGGAAACAGCGACTGCTCCTCATCCGCCGTATGCTTTGGGGCGGCGTCTTGAAAATAACGGAGAGCTGTCTCTAAATAAGCACATTGGTGTACCGAGAGCGGCCCCTCATCCGCATGCGTCACAGTTGTGAGCAGCGCACCTAAGAAATATCGAATGCGCTTATGACAATCTCTCAGCATTCCCAGCGGTTTGGTGAAGTCGCTTTCGAGTCTGCCGCCAATTTGAATGAGCATGGACTGTTCTCGTTTCTCCGCCTACTTTTTGTATTGTTCGGCATTGATTTGTGCATAGTGGTCCCAAAAATAAGGGAGATCGTCTTCAGCATATATTGCCTCCACTGGACAAACAGGAACACAGGCGCCGCAATCGATGCACGGTTCCGCGATGATGAATGCCACGAGCAACTCCGAATCCCGTCTTGATGACGATCGGCAAATGCTTACGACCAGCGCCACAGCTCAAGTCGTGTTCATTTGTAGCAACGAGGGATCGAGACCTCATCCTGTCGATTGGGCATTGATGTCGATGATGACCATGCGACAGATTCAACTTGCAACTTCGACTCGAGCCGGGATATTGCCATAGTCGTAGGCTTCTGTAACGGTCGGCGGATCAAGAAAATTTTCTCTGGCCCCGACCATGAGCGGAACAAGAAAATTCCCCAACACGGCTGGCGCTACCGGAACCAGGAAGAAGAACACCATGACAATGCCATGAATCGAAAACATTTTGTTGTAGGTATCCGAGGCCATCAGATCGCCAGGCGGCGTCAGTAGTTCCAAACGGATCAATCCCGCAGTTGTGCCACCGATAATGAAGAAGAAAGTGGTTGTGAACAGATAGAGAAGAGCAATGCGCCTATGATCAAGCGTCAGTAGCCATGATTTCAGGCCATATTCACTGTTCAGATAGTGTTTCTTCGGAAGAGCCAGTAGTTGGGAGGGTGTTGTGACCATTGCGGACTCCATCCTGTTGTCTTGCGTATCGCTACTTTCTATCGATCCCCGGTAGTGTCCACACGGACTTTGTTTGTACAGGGACATCCGTTACTTCCGGCAGAGCGATTCTTCGAATACGAATACGAAAGATCTCAGGTCCGCGCTGGATGTATTCCCACGAAGCCTGTCCCTGCCGCATACTGTAGATTTGCCGGTTCAATGGAACAGGATCGTGATCGTTGATCAACCGCAACGAGTCTCCAATGGCGAGGACATCGAATTTCTGAAATATGAGCGGATGACGCTGAGGTGGAGGAATCTGGCGCAGATCGAGTTCTTCGGAACTGTCTTGGTCGGCGCCGGTCCTTCCTGTAGCGAGGACGAGAAGAACAGAGTCTTCGTGCGCCTCGACTCGATGCGGTGCGCCGCTTTCAATCGAGGCCACTTCTCCTGCACGCAAGTCGTAGGGTGTCGGGCCCTCATAAAAAGTACAATGGCCTCGCATCGCATAGACCGTAACGGTTCCCTGAGTTGCATGTTGTGGAAGGAACTGCCCGGCCCGCATGCTTACAAGGACCATGCGATAGCCGGGTTCATTGATTAAAACCTTCGGGTGAAGCTGCTCATCGTTGTATTCGATGAGCTGATTCAAATTCTGCTTTCGCATTGTCGACCTCATTTTCAAACCTGCAACAGTCTTGGGATATCCTGACGACAATCTATCCGCGGACACCGCAGGACGCTATGACTTAGGTCATAATGACGATATTGTGGAGAATGCAATGGAAACAAAAAGAATCGCGGCCCTGCAGCACACCGTCCTGTTTGGCGGTCTTACCGCGGAGGAACTCTCGGAGCTTGCCCAGCAAGCAGTGGATCTGCACTTCTCCAAGGGAGAGATGCTGTTTCTTTACGGAGAACCGGTCAAAGGACTTTTTGTGGTTGTCAGCGGCAAGGTGCGCGTCTTTCAGAACAACGCGGATGGCCGGGAACAGGTGATGCATGTCGATACTGCCGGCTCTGTCATTGCCGACGTGGCGGTCTTCGATGGCGGACCCTACCCAGCATCGGCCATTGCAGCGTCCGACGCTGAGGTACTCTTTCTCCATAAGAGCGACATGGATCAGTGCTGCATTCGTCATCCATCCTTTGTACTCCGGGCCCTCAAGTTCATGGCGCAGCGCGTCAGAAAACATGCTCAATTAGCGGAAGCGTTGTCCCTGCGTGATGTCGGACAGAGATTGGCCCTGTTTCTTCTAACGGAAGCGCAATCGGCAAATACTTTTCGGCAAGGTGGGGCCTCCCTGCACCTCTCGTTGTCGAATCATGAAATTGCCATTCGCATCGGTTCTGTCAGAGACGTGGTTTCGCGCGCATTTGCCAAGCTGAAGCATGATGGATTGATCGCCGTCGAGGGCCATGAAGTAACGATCCTGGATCTGCCAGCATTGAAACTCTATGCCGCAACTGGTGAAAATTCCAGTCTCTCAAAGACCGTTGCGAGAACCCCATGACACAAGAGGCCAAGGCGGAAATCATTGTATTGCAGCATGCGGAATGCGAAGCGCTCGGTACGATCGAGGATGCGTTGCGTGTCAAAGGGCTTCGGACACGGTTTGTTCGTCCGTTTGCTGGCGAACCAATATCGGACAACATCCACGACGCCAAGGGACTCATCGTTATGGGTGGGCCAATGGGTGTTTATGAGCAGGAACGATATCCCTATCTTCGAGACGAACTTCGCCTCATCGAGCGCGCGGCCACCACAAACAAACCTGTGCTGGGGGTCTGCCTCGGCAGCCAACTGCTGGCCCATGCGCTCGGCGGGAAAGTCAGCAAACAAACCCAGAAGGAGATTGGCTGGTATCCCGTGCGACTCACCGATGAGGCCGTTATAGATCCGCTATGGGCCGACGTCCCGCGTGAGTTCACTGCATTTCACTGGCATGGGGATGTGTTCTCGCTTCCGCTAGGGGCCACGGCGCTGGCTTCTTCCGCACTCACCGAGCAGCAGGCTTTCCGCTATGGAGCGAGAGCGTATGGATTACTGTTCCACCTGGAGGTGACCAGACCGCACATTGACGGCATGGTCGAGACTTTTCGTCAAGAACTGGAGGAAGCCGGCATAGACTCCAAGGCCATCGTGCAGCAGACACCCGAGTACCTGCCCGCGCTTCAGGCAGTGGGGACACTGGTGTTCGAACACTGGACCAGGATGGTAGAAAGCGATTGAGCGCGCAGGTTTTGCGTTGGAAATTAAGAGGATGCAGAATCACATGACGTCAACTTCCCGGCGCACAAATCCAACATCCGATCACCCGCAGCACCCACTCCATCCAGCAACGATACCCTCCGTGGATACGGCCGCCATTCTTTTTCTAAGGTTCGCCTTGGGATGCACATTGCTATCAGCGGTGGCAGATCGTTTCGGGCTCTGGGGCGCTCCTGGTCAGCACAATGTTGCATGGGGAAATTGGGCACACTTTGTCGCCTACACAGCTCAAGTCAATCGATTTCTACCTTCGGCGATTGCACCCTTTCTCGCGGGCCTCGCTACGTCATTGGAAATCCTCTTTGGCGTGGGAGCGCTGATCGGATTTCACCCTCGACTCGTGGCCGCCGGAAGCGCGATCCTGCTGCTGTCCTTCGCGATGGCCATGGCTTTTTCATTCGGACTGAAATCGCCCCTGGACGCCTCCGTATTTGTCGATACTGCCGCCGCATTTCTCTGGTTCGCCATGGAGGAACGAAAGCGTCGAACTTGACACCCACTTTCATGTCTCCATGGCTCGATGTACTGGCCATGTCTGGGTTGGGTGGATGTGGATTTGTTCTGGAGGACGTATGACTCGAAACGAGATCATGGAAAGACTTGGTATTTCTCACCCAATCCTGCAGGCGCCCATGGCCGGTGGAACTACCACGGAAGAAATCAATGTGGTATCCGGGATACCTCGCGGTTAAGCGACTCCGTGCAATTCCATGCACAAATGGGCAGACACTGGGTCGCTCCAATCACGCCGCCGGATCAGTTCCCAGAACATGTCCGGTACTTTGCAGCGCTTGACATCGGCAGGGCCTGACTATCAACCCCACTTTGCAGAATTCAAGTTTGCCGAATCCAGCTCTTCACCGGGACATGGACGACTCTGTCGGCCATTCTGGATGACCGCATTCCGGACACTGAATATTGATGAAGCGTATCAGTTTCACAATCGCTTGAACACTTGGCATCGTCTCTCCATCCGCAGCCCGGTAGGCCGCAAACACCTCGCCGAATTGATCTGTAATATAAATGGCCGCTGCTGGGCGACCCTGCCTGTCCGCCGCGCCTGCTGAACGATGGATCTGTCCATCCACATCGACCAACAAAGGAAATGACAGTTGAGACTGCTGCTGGATTTGTGTTGCCTCTTGCGGCTGGCATTGCAGAATTGCAAGCACCTGAGTCTGCTCGTCCTGAAAAGTAGGATAGTCCTTTTCGATCTCAGTCAGAGTTCCGAAATCGGACGGAATGCTGCCATCTCCACAAAATATAAGAACCAGGTTAGAACGCCCTCGATAATCGGAAAGACTGACCGGTTGCCCGAGTGTGGAGTTCAGGGTGAAATCGCGAATCAACTGCCCCTTTACGGGCCGAGACTGAGGTGTATCCCAAACGCCGCCAGCATGTTGGGCCTGTGTCATCTCCCCCCACCTCCTGTCGTCCGTTTCTGCTATGCGCCTTTCATGGATCGACTCTTTCCATGCGGACAGAACCACACATGCCTGGGGTACGGTCATTTGCGAGAATAATGTTCCGCATTGATCTCGGCGTAGTTCTTCCACTTTTCTGGCAGGTCCTCCGAGGCAAAGATTGCCGATACCGGACAGACCGGAACACACGCCCCACAGTCGATACACTCGACGGGATCGATATAGAGCTGCTCCGATTGAGAAAAATCAGCCTCATCTTTCCGTGGGTGAATGCAATCGACAGGGCACGCATCCACGCATGCCGTGTCTTTCACATTGATACAAGGTTCAGCGATTACGTAAGCCATACAGATACCACCTCTGGTTCTAAGCTATTACCCGGCATAAAAACCTTCCATGACAAAAGTCACTGCCAATAATTTCTCTCGTCGAACCCTCAGTGATAGATCCCCGAACTATGCTTTCCGGTCAAAATCTCGATCTTTTGTTCGTACAAGATGATCTGGTCGAGCAACGGATAGCCAGGCTCGAAGGTCCACGAGGGGTCGCCGTGCTTGGCGAGAAGCTGGTCCAGAAACCATGCCTTCTTGTCACGATCGTGATAGATGATCTTTACTGTCCCAAATACAACCACGCTGGTGTATACAAGTGCGGAGTCGCACGCAAAACGTTGCCCCTTGTGCAATGGCCCAATGTCGGAGACTTCCAGGCAAGCTTTAGGGTTCTGTTCCAGGTTTGTCAGAAAATGCCCCTGATGGCCTCCGGTGTGAAAATACACCTGCTCTCCGCCTTCATAGATATAGGTCAAGGGGACGACGTAGGGCCAGCCATTCCTATCCACAGTACCGATATTCGCAATCTTCTTTTCGCGTAAGAACGCACGGGCTTCGACGTCCGGCATGAGCCGTTTGCCGCGCGTCATGCGTCCTCGCAGATCGGGAATCGTTTCAGCTTCCATTCTTAGAAATCCTCCATTCCGTCAGATCCCCCGCATAAGGGGGCAAGGTCAACCTTTGGGACCGTCTCCGCTTGGCGGCCCGCTCCTATCCATTTGGAGACCGGTATGCAATTTTTTGTCGTGGCAGCTTGCATTGTTCCATTCCAGTTTCTGGCCCTCTTTCGGTGAACACAAAGATGCATAGTATGGGATGGAGGCACGCCCTTGCACTGCCCGCCTGGTTCGATCCGTGTAGATCCGATCCTACGCATGACCGAACCACGAAAATCTTTGATTGATTGCTTGACCGACAACCATATCTGCGTTGTGCCGACTGCTTCCGAAAACGTGCCTTGAACCATGGGTATACTGCCTTTTTCGCCAAAACGGACGAGTTCACGTTGGCGGACACGGCCAACACCGCTACGCTCAAACTGCTACTGCAGGTACCCTCCATTCGTCCTTCCGCTTCGCAATGTCGCTAAGTGGAGTCAGTCGGCTTTGCCATTTTCTGCGGGAAGCATATTGCTCTCCGGGCCTTCTCTCTTCTCCGCAGGGCGAGTCTCCTTAATCTGTACCAGCAGCATTCTTAGCGGGGATCGTGCAACGATTCCATGGGGCAGCATGGGAGGCATATAAATGAAAGAGCCACACTGGACAGCAACTTTATCATTCCCCAGTTGCACCTCTGCTTCGCCTTCCAAAAAATACAAAACCGCCGGCGTGGGCGCGGAATGCAGCGAGAGTTCCTGGCCTGCGGAGAACCCAAAGGCAGTCACATTCAACCGATCGTCCTTATGGAGCACGCGGCTGAGAATCCCCTGATCCGGAAGATCGAACTCTCGAAACAGGTCTGCAAGGTATGTATAGTCCATGAAAACTTCTCCTTACGATCACGACACAGATTTTGGTGATGTTCCGCTCTGCTCCTGCTCCAAAGCCTACCGAAAACCTGACGTAGAGCTATGACTTATGTCATTGGCTGTGCGATGTTTCTCGCTATACGCTCTCGAATGCGGGTGGGTGCTTGTACTACCAATTCAAGGGCGGGAGCCGACCATGTTCCGGCTGAGATCCAGCACAGTCGGCTTCTTCGCTGTTGCTTGGGGAACGACGGCTGTTCTGCTCACTGGCATCCTGCTTTATCGACATCACCGGTATGAGGGAACCCCCGAGGCTCTTTTGGAGCGGGCAGATGATCTCTCTTGGAACAACCAGTGGATGGAGGCGGCCCCGATTTACGCCAGCGCCGAGCGACTCTTCGCGAGAGAGAATCGACCATCGCGGGCGCTCTATGCCCATGTAAGCCAATTCATTCCCCGGGCCGAATCCGAAGAAATTCCTGTCTTGCTGCTCGATCTTCAACAGGACCTCGCATTGCCTGCGGCGCAGGATTCCGAGACCAGACTCCGCATTCTTGTGATCCAGGGAATGATTGAGACGAACTACGACGCTGCGATGGCACGGAAGACATGGAGGCAGGTTCAGATCCTGGCGTGGCAACAGCATCACTATCTACTGATGACCCGTGCGATTGGCGAGCAAGGAATCGCAGCATTCTTATTGGGAGATATCGCAACTGCGAAAAAGCTTGTCGTAAGAGCATGGATCGTCGCAAAGTATCTCCATGATCCGGCGGCGCAAGTGCGTTACGCGAGTGTCTATGGAGCAGGATTGGTTGAGTTGCACCGATATGACGAGGCGGTTCACGTCCTGGATGGTGCGATCAATACGGCGGCTCGGTCTCCGGGTATTGCCTACCCGAGCATCGCTGTCAATTCCAAGATCGATGCGCTGCGCGGTCTTCATCGCTATCAGGCAGCACTGGCATTGTCCGACGAAGTCATCCGCCGTCTGCCCAGGGGGAGCCTGGATGCGCACCTCTTCCAGCTGCTGACCTCGAAAGGTCAAATCTACGAGGACATGGGCCGCTGGCAGGATGCCGCTGGACAATACACGCTCGCCCTCGACTATGCACAGCGATTGAGTTACTGGCGTGGAATCACGCAGACTGGCGGCTTGCGTGCCCGCGCCTATGAGCATGAAAATCATCTCGATGAGGCGCTCATAAGCGTCGACGAGGCCATTGCGGCAAATACTCACTTGCCGCACGAACTCTATTTCGCCCCGCAAAACCTAGCGATCAAGGCGGAGATTCTTGAAAAGCTGGGCCGCACGCAGGAATCGCACGCACTCTACACAAAGAGCGCCATTCTCATCGATTCCTTTCTTGCAACCGCCCCAACACCCAATGTGGAGCGGGAACTGCTCACCGCATTGAGCCAGGTATATTCAGGAGATTTTGAGTTGCTCTCAAGGGAACGAAAATTCCCCCAGGCATTTGAAATCGTGGAAAAGGCGCGTGGACGAGTCGAGGCACAGTTCCTGGAGCATCATGAGACACGCGAGCCGCACCAACCTACCCTTCAGGAGCAGCGAATCGCGGCACTGAATCTAAGGCTCATCAATAGCGATGATTCCTCGGTGCGACGCCAGCTTGCGCAAGCCCTCTACGTTGCCGAGTTGCAGTTGGACGATTCATCGCCCGCCGGACAGACCGTCGCACATCCTGTTCCGCTGAACACACTCCAACGGAGTCTTCGCCCGACCGAGTTGGTGATTGAGTATGTCCTCGATACGCCTCACTCCTATGCTATGGCGATCACGCGTCATTCGGCCCATGTATACGAACTGCCATCGCAGCCGATGATCGAGGAGCAAGTGTCCGAGTATCGTCGTCTCCTTCGCAACCGACAGACGAATACCGTCCTGGCACAGTCACTTTTCCATGAATTGCTTTTCCCCATCCCTGAATACCGAAACAATTTTTCGATCATTGTCGTGCCGGATGGGGACCTACATTTGCTCCCCTTCTCCGCATTGATGGATCAAGGACGTTATACGATCCGGACGCACGCCTTCAGTACGGCTCCATCGGCGACGGTGTTCTACATTTTGCGGATTCGGAACCATGCAACGATCAGCAGGCAACGTTCTTATCTGGGTGTCGCCGCATGGGCACAGCCTGCGGAACAACCCAGAAGTCCGATCCTGCGAGTCATGGAAGGTCTGGAACGAGCACAGCTTCAACCTCTGCCGGAAAGCGGGACAGAGGTTGAGACGATCGCGCGCCTTCTACCGGCGCCGATCACACTTCTGCTTGGCGCGAACGCCACCGAGACCAACTTCAAAAGCCTGCCTCTCGCCGAGTACCGTGTTGTGCACCTTGCCCTTCACGGGTATGCCGATCCCGAATATCCCGATCGTTCCGCGCTCGTTTTCGCACCGCAGGACAAGCCAACCGATGACGGCCTGCTTCAGGTGCGGGAGATCCGCAGGCTGCCCCTGAACGCGCGGCTCGTGACCCTGTCGGCTTGCGATACTGGAATCGGGCCCGTAGGAGAAGAGGGTGTTGCCAACCTCGCCAACGCTTTTATTGAGGCCGGCGCCGACACGGTTGTGTCGACGCTCTGGGAGCTTGAGGACCAGCCAACCACTCAACTGATGATAGAGTTCTACACCCGGCTGGCTCAACGCCGTAGCATAGGGCAGGCCTTGCGCGGGGCCCAGCTCCAGTTCCTGCAGGCTGGCTTGGCTCCGTATTATTGGGCGAGCTTTGAAATCGTCGGCAACCCGGATGGCACAATCTGAACATGCTGTCCGAGAAGCAAAGGGAGCACTCTCCGATGACTGTCCTGAATGAAAAGCAGCGGGCCGAGATTCTGGATGCAGTTTCGCGCACAGTCCTGAGGCGTTTCTACGATCCGCACCTCCGCGGTATCGATTGGAATGCAGTCGTTGCAAGCCACAAAAATGACATCGTGACTGCGTCGAGTACGGAAGCCTTTGAAAGTGCAATCTCAAAACTGCTCAGTGAGCTCAAGACGTCTCACGTAGGCTTCTATCATCACGCCCTGGAGAGGGCCACGAGCAAAATGGCGATCAGCGCCACATATGCCTCCTTTCCGTTCGACGGAAGCGAACGCTGGATATTTCAGGATGTTCATTTTGGAGGGGCAGCACACCTGGCGGGTATTCGTTCAGGAGACATTCTCGTATCCGTGGATGGACGGAGTTTTGCCCCGCCGGAACACCCTGTCTTTCCCATGGGCCAGAAGGTAAAGCTGAAAGTGATCACATCCGGTCCCCAGGAGGAGTCCCGACTTCTCGATGTCCCGCCACCAACCCGGAAGCGCAATCAGCTTCCGTATGCCCAGCCGAAACTCGTTACCGGAAAGCGGCTCAGCGACGACACGGGCTATATCTGGATCTCGATGTATCCGGGAATGATAGGGATTGAGGTTGCGAAGGAAATTTCCTCCGCCGTGTCGGCCCTTAGCCCGATCGAACGATTGATCCTCGATTTGCGCGGCAATACCGGCGGTGGAATCGGTGTTCTCCGGGCCATGAGTCTTCTCACCCCTGAACGAGTTCCAGTTGGTTACTCCCTGAAGCGCGGACACCTTGAGACAGTGCCCAGAGTAGATCGATCCCTGGTATTTGACCGTATCCCCGCAAAGAAACGCGACTTGCTCCCCATGGCGTTCAAGTTCCTCGTGTTTCCCTGGCTACTGAAATTCGCAGGACAGAAGAAATTCATCACGGTGGCAACCGAAGGGCTTGGCCATCAGCCATTTCACGGCCGCATTGCGCTTTTGGTTAATCGCCACACTGCGAGTGCGAATGAGATGCTGGTAGCCTTCGCAAAAGAGAACCACCTGGCAACGATCGTCGGAGAATCCACTCCGGGACGGCTACTCGCCGGCAACAAGTTCAAGCTGCCCTACGGTTACTGGCTTGCGCTGCCAGTGGGCGTTTATCGCACAGCGGCCGGCACATTGCTCGAAGGAACGCCGATTGTTCCCGACATTGAGGTCTCATTCGATCCTGTGCAGGCGCGCGAAGGTAGGGACGCGCAGTTGGAGAAGGCCATCGAAATAGTCTCTCAACTCAGAGCATTTCTCGATCAGAGATAAACCAGAAAAGCAGAGACGGAACCATGCTTGTGCGTTGGCTGGTGAGATCTCCGAGATCTCTAGCCGAAGAGGCGGGAGAGGCCCTGGTTGGTGGCCAGTGCCGCCAGGTAGGCAAGAACCGTCATGTAGATGAACTGGATCGCCGGCCATTTCCAGCTATTGGTTTCACGCCGGACGACGGCGAGCGTTGAGGTGCACTGCATGGCGAGCGCGAAGTAGACGACCAGGGCGATCGCGCCGCCGATGTGCATGTCGTGGCGGAGCGCCGTTTGCAGAGTCAGGTGCTGGGTGGCCGGGTCGGAACCATACAGCGTGCCCAATGTGCCCACGATGACCTCGCGCGCCAGCACCGAGGTGAGCAGGCCAATGCCAATCTTCCAGTTGAAGCCGAGCGGCCGGATGACCGGCTCGATGAGGAGTCCGACACGTCCGATGAAGCTCTGGGCCAGTGCCGGGAAGGCGCCGTCGTGGAAAGGCACGTGGCTGAGCAGCCAGAGCACGAGGGTAACGGCAAGGATGACTGTTCCAGCCTGGTGCAGGAAGACGCGCGCGCGGTCGACGAGGCGCAGCAAGAGCGACCGCAAGGTGGGCAGGCGGTACTGGGGCAGTTCCAGGATGAACGGCGTGGGCGAGGCGCGCAGCAAGGTGGACTTAAGTAAGCGCGCGGTGACCAGCGCGGCGACGAATCCCAGCACGTAGAGGCCGAGCATGACGCACGCGCGCAGGCCGAAGATGTCCCCTAGCACGGGCCGGTTCGGCACAAAGGCCGCGATGATGAGAATGTAGATGGGCAGCCGGGCCGAGCAGGTCATGAACGGCGTGACCAGGATGGTGGCCAGGCGGTCGCGCTTGTTCTCAATGGTGCGCGTGGCCATGATGGCCGGCACTGCGCAGGCATAGGCCGAGAGCAGCGGGATGAAAGCCTTGCCGTTGAGTCCGATGGTGCGCATGACGCGGTCGGCAATCAGCGCCGCGCGGGCCAGGTAGCCGGAATCCTCCAGCACGCCGATGAAGAGAAACAGCAGCAGTATCTGGGGCAGAAAGACGAGGACCGAAGAGACACCCTTCCACACGCCCTCAATCAGCAGGGATTGAATCCAGCCGGCCGGCAGCCAGGCGCTGGCGTGTGCGCCCATTGCGTCGAGCAGCGTCTGGAAGCCGTCGCTCAGCGGCTGGCCGATAGAGAAGACGACCTGGAAGACCGTGATGACGACGACCAGAAAGAGCAGCGGCCCCCAGACACGGTGCAGCAGGATATTGTCCAGATTGCGGCTGACAGCCGAAGACAGCGGTGCGCGATAGTTGGTGCGCGTGCTGACGCCGCTGGCCCATTGGCGGTAGGAGGCGGCATTGCCCATGACGGGCAACTGAAGAGGCGGCTGTAGCTCGGATTTCTGGCCCAGGAAATGGCGAATGGCGTCAAGGCCGGTGCCGCGGGTGGCGCTGATCTTGGCGACCGGCGCGCCCAGTTCCCCGGCCAGGGCGAGCGAATCCACCTCGCCGCCGCGCGCTTCCATGAGGTCGGACATGTTCAGCAGAATGAGAGTGGGCAGTCCCAGCGCCAGCACCGGCGCAGCCAGCATGAGCTGACGGCTTAGATGGAGGGAATCCAGGACCAGCAGCACAGCGTCCGGCGCGGGCGTACCGGGCATTTCGCCGTGCAGCACATCGAGGGCGACGCGTGTGTCTTCTGAGTAGCTGCTGAGACTGTAAATGCCGGGAAGATCGATGACGGTGAGGTCGGAGCGGTCGATGCCGCTGAGGCGGCCAATGCGCTGTTCGACAGTGACGCCGGGATAGTTGGCGACTTTCTGCCGCAGGCCGGTCAAGCGATTAAAGAGGGTGGATTTGCCGGAGTTGGGCGGACCCACGAGCGCGACCGTGCGAATGGCGCCCGGAATGCGGGGTTCGATCGGCAGGTCGAGGGTCGGGGTTTCGCAGCAACTACTCATGGTTTACCTTTGTGTCCGGCTGCTGGACGGTGCCGCAGCAGAAAATCCTAGCTTCCTTCCTGTTCGTCATCGCCCGGAATGATCCAGACGTGAATGGAGCGCGCGGTCTCTTGGCGGAGAGCGATTTCCATTCCATCAATGGCATAAACGGTGGGATCGCCGGCCGGCGCCCGGCGCAGCGCCAGTACGCGGGCATCCGGCACAAATCCCATATGCATGAGGTGGTGCTGCACTTCCTCAGGCAAATCCAGGCCTTCGACGATTCCGTGTTTCCCGATGCCTAATTCACTCAATGCGATCACGTTCAGCGACCAGCTTTCAGGGGTGGGATGAGGCCCCAAGTGGGGCTTGCCAGCCTGGAGCATGATGGTATGATCTTCGGACCTACCCCAATATGCGACTGAATGAATCCTATTTAAGATGAGTCGATAATCCAGTGATTTGCGTCACATGTGTGAAGTACTGGATGGACCGTGAGCGGCAATCCGATACCAGTGGCTCATCGAATCCGCGGCTCCGCCCGGTCAGCGCCTCTGCGCGCAACGCGGCATCGAAACAGAGAGACTTCACTTGGCGTATACCGCGCACCGAGTTGCAGAGAAACACGCCATCCGCAGATTCCAGGTCTTGAACGGTAAGGACACATTCCTCCGCGGCCGCATTGGTATCGAGAAGATAACGACGGAAGACTCCAGGCAACACGCCGGAGCGAAGCGGTGGGGTGAAGAGTCTGCCTTCGCGCAGGATGAAGATATTGCTGATGGCTCCCTCTGTCACCTCTTCTCTTTCGTTCAGAAAGAGGATTTCATCGAACCCGTCGGCGTGGGCCTCGGCATAGAGCCGTTCGTATCGCTCACGGTGTGTCGTTTTGTGCCGAAGGAAGACATCCTCAGAGGAGGTGCGTTCCGACGAGAGCCGGACATAGCCAGTCGACCTGTCAGGCGATTGCTTTGTGTCCGTGATCGTTATCTTGCCCGTGGAATCCAGCAGCAATCTCAATCGATACCGGTTGCCAAGCTGAAACTGGTTCGATTGCTCGATGATCTGCGAGGCGATCAATGTGCGATCGAAGGGAAATTCAAAATACGCCGCAGACGATTCCAGTCGATCCAAGTGCATGGAGAGATAGGTAAATTCTCCATCCCAGAGCATGGTCTCCAGGAGTTGAAACTTCGGCCGCTGACGGATGAGAAAGTTCGCCTTCAATACGCACTCTCGGTACTCGTCTTCCGATCGAGAGTCCGCCACAATTCCGCCGCCGACACCCATCCGGGCTTGCCCGTCCTTCAGGATGATCGTTCGAATTGCAACGTTGAAGGAGGAGGATCGATCGGGAGAAATGAAACCAATGGCTCCCGTGTAAATGCCGCGAGGCCTCTGTTCCAGCTCGTGGATAATCTGCATCGTTCTAATTTTTGGAGCACCCGTGATGGAGCCGCTCGGAAACATACTCCTGAAGATGTCGTAATACCCAAGCCCCGGCTGAAGCGTACCCGATATCGTCGAGGTCATCTGGAACAGGGTTCTGTACTTCTCGACGGAAAAGATATCCTCGACGATGACGCTTCCCATGGTGCAGATGCGGCCAAGGTCATTGCGGAGCAGATCCACGATCATGACATGCTCGGCGCGATTCTTGTCGTCGCTTTGCAGTCGAGCGGCTGCCTCAATATCTTCCGCGGAATCGAGGCCGCGGGGCATCGTACCCTTCATGGGACGAGTGACGATTCTGCCATTGTCGATCCTGAAGAAAAGCTCAGGCGACAAGGAAAGGATGTGGTGATCGGCGACACGCAGGAAGGCGCTGTAGGCCACGGGCTGGTGGCGCGACAGGATGGCAAAGGCTTCAGCGGCGGAGACCGATATCTGCAGATCGACGCAATCCGTGAAGTTCACCTGATAAGTATCGCCAGCGAGAATATAGTCTTTGATCCGTCGAATCTTCTCGCAATACTCCTCCTCGGAGATCGCAAGGGCAACATTGTCGACAAGGCGATCAGGCAGATCTCCGGATTCGTCAACGGGGATCAGTGAAGCACCGCCTGCGACGCAACTCTTCTCGTGGTCATAGATGAGCGGGCTGCGATAAACACCGAACCATGCCAACGGTAGATCGGAAGGAGCGGGAGCTACACCTTCAAAGGACTCGAAGTGAAATCCGCATTCATAGCCGACGAACCCAGCGACATAGAGGCCGTGGGCGAGCGCTTCCTCAATCTGCCGGAAAAGCGCTGGTATTTCATTCAGCTTCCAAGCCGACAGCGTCTGGACTGGCTTGAGGAACAGAAAGCTCCGCCCGTTCGCAGAATCGAAGCGCGAGGTCTCAAGCAGGACCGAGTCCGGATTGCCGGCAACCATCGAATGCCATTGCCTTGGAAGTTGAGACCACTGAGTCACACCGCCTCCATCTCTCCCGTCTTACAACATCCGACAATTACAAATGCTTCCAATCGACAGTTTGTATCGCCAACGCGACCGCAGGATCTAGGTTTGCGCTTCGATTGCGGTACGCAAACCCGCTGCCGTTTCGACCATGTTCGTGAGTGCCAGTTCGACCTCCTTCCAGCCTCTGGTCTTCAGTCCGCAATCGGGATTGACCCAAAGCTGCTGCGGCGTAAGAACCTCCAGGGCCTTGTTCAACAGGTCTTTTATCTCTCCATCCTCTGGAATGCGCGGCGAGTGGATATCATAGACGCCGGGACCTATTCCGTTGGGGTAGCGGACGCGGTGGAAGGCGTCGAGCAGCTCCATCCGCGAACGGGAGCACTCGATCGAAATGACATCCGCATCCATCTCGACAATCGAGTCGATAATGTCGTTGAACTCCGAATAGCACATGTGGGTATGAATCTGCGTGTTGTCCCGGACCCCGGACGAGGCGAGGCGAAACGCTTGGATGCTCCAATTCAGGTACTCCGGCCAGTCTGTACGCCGGAGCGGCAATCCCTCGCGAATCGCAGGCTCGTCGATCTGAATGACCTTAATGCCGGCGGCTTCGAGATCGGCAACCTCATCGCGAATCGCGAGAGCAATCTGCTGGCAAGTCTGCGAACGAGGCTGGTCATCACGCACAAAGGACCATTGCAGGATCGTCACTGGCCCTGTCAGCATGCCCTTCACTGGTAACTTACTCAGAGACTGGGCATAGGTCGACCAGCGGACTGTCATGGGATGGGGGCGCGAGACATCACCGTAGATGATGGGCGGTTTCACACAGCGCGATCCATAGCTCTGCACCCAGCCATTCTCGCTGAAGACAAAACCGTGAAGCTGTTCTCCGAAATATTCGACCATGTCATTGCGTTCAAACTCTCCATGCACAAGAACATCGATCCCAATCCTCTCCTGGAATCGAATGCAGCGCTCGGTTTCTTTTTCGACAAAGGTGTCATAGGCCTGCTGATCGATCTTTCCGTTGCGGAAGGCGGCCCGTGTTTTGCGAACTTCCGCCGTCTGCGGGAATGAGCCGATCGTTGTTGTTGGAAAGAGCGGGAGAGAGAGCTCCCTTGCCTGTTGCTCACGGCGAACTGGATACGGATTGCGCCTGCGCAACATTGTCCCGTCGATGGCTCGAACCCTGCGCTCCACCTCCTGCTCGTGAATTAGCGGGGAGGATTTTCGGGACGCGATGAGCAGTGCATTCTCATCGAGTTGATTTTGAATGACAACTCTGCCGTTGATTGCGTGCGCCAGGAGTGCGACTTCTGCAAGCTTCTGCTTCGCGAAGGCCATCCAACTACGAACGCTCGTGTCGAGCTTCCGTTCCGCATCAAGGTCAAACGGTGCATGGAGCAATGAACAGGAAGGTGCTACCTGAATCTGATCCACTCCCAGCACCATGGTGGCGGATTCGAGCAGGGCCACCGCCTTTCCGAGATCGGTTCGCCACACATTGCGCCCATCGACCAGCCCGAGCGAAAGGTAAAGTTCTCGCGGGGCCTTCGCCAGCAACGCAGTAAGCTGCTGTGGCGCCCGAACAAGATCAATGTGGACGCCGGCTGTCCCGAGGGAGAGGGCTAGATCCAGATTCGCTCCCAATTCGCCGAAATAGGTCGTGAGCATAAGCTTCGGTAATCCCGATCCTCTGTAGAGGGCTTCGTAGGCTTCACGAAATATCTCTTCCGCATCGTGGTCGAGATCAAGGCAAAGGCAAGGCTCGTCGATTTGAACCCACTCGGCACCTACGACTTGAAGACGTGAGAGCAATTCTTCATACAAAGGGAGGATTGCCTGGAGCACCTGGCCGCGGGCAACGCTTGCGTCGGTCGGCTTGCCGAGGAGAACGAAGGAAGCAGGTCCGAGCAAGACCGGCCTTGTCTCGATCCCGAGGGCCTTAGCTTCGAGGTAATCGGCAACAGCTTTCGTGGAGAGTAATTGATAGCGCATCCCCGGCTCGAACTCGGGAACTACATAGTGATAGTTCGTATCGAACCACTTGGTCATCTCCATCGCCTTCGCATTCTGCGCTCCCCGCGCCATGGCGAAGTACGTCTGGTGCGTCACCGGGCCTCCAGTGTGCATGAACCTTGCGGGGACAGCCCCAAGCGTAGCGGCCATGTCGAGCACATGGTCATAGAGAGAGAAATCGTTTGAAGGCGGGGTCTCAATGCCGGCATCTCGCTGTAGCCTCCAGTGGTTTGCGCGGAGACCTTGCGCAATGGTGAGGAGAGACGATTCCCCGGATTTTCCCGACCAGTAACTTTCCAGTGCGAACTTCAACTCACGCTGTCCACCCATACGGGGGAATCCAAGATTGCCTGCCTTCGCGAAACTCATTCAGATCTCCTTCGATCCATCAGTTGTAAAAGCCTTCACTATAACGGGTCTTCCTTCTTCATCCTGCACAACCAGCACAAATCTGATTTCAGCGCATAGCCTGCGTTCACCCGGTAAGAGGTTTCCCGCAAAGAGGGTCACAACCACAGTCATCGAACTTCGCCCGGTCGAGATGACGGTGCGGTCATCTCGATCAGGTTTCCGTGATGGACGGCATTCTTGAAGTCAACCCGCTCCGAGCAGGCGGTAACGACCGTGCGCCGCGAGTAGCGCCAGGCGGCTGCAACAAACGCGGCTTTGTCCATCAACGGCAGAGCATGGCCACCGAACAGCGTGCCGTAGTGATTTGTCTGATCGGGAGAGACCATCTCGATCATGGGGACAGCTTGCGGAGAATCATGGCTCATAAGCCGAGAACCTTTCCGGTCCCGGAGCGATCGACAGGGAAAAACAGCGGTGGAGAGAAAACGCTGTCATCGCCCGGCCTTCCCCTCGGAGGCGTGTGCGTCCTTGCCCGGTATGGGCAGGCTCATCGGCAGGTCTTCGGACTTGCAGGCTACCTACTTGCTCCGGCTTCCCGGTCCATGGCTGAACCAGTGCTTATCTCGAAGCGTTTGTTCCTGCTTACCGCTGCGGGGCAGTTCCGGATTCTCACCGGATTCCCTTTTCAGCCCGATCTCGCAATCAGGCACCGTGAAGTGCTTCCAGTATAGCTTGCGGAGAGAGACGGCGGAATTGAGTTCTGTCGTCTCTCTGATTAGAAGTCCTCATGGAAGGCGACTTCTCCCGCGACCGCAACCTGATAGGCGGAGACGCGGCGTTCAAAGAAATTGGTTAGCTCCTGCACATCCTGCAGCTCCATGAATGCAAATGGGTTTTTCGACCCAAAGATGGGCTTCATCCCCAATCGAACAACGCGGGAGTCAGCCACGTATTCCAGGTATTGCTGCATTTCGCGAACCGAGAGCCCGGCCACGCCGCCGGAGAGCAGGTCCTCGGCGAACTGCAACTCACAGTCCACGGCTTCGCGCATCATCTCGACAATGTCTGCCTCCAGCTGAGCGTCAAAGATCTCCGGATGTTGCTTGCGGACTACATTGACGACTTCAAAGGCGAACTCGAGATGGCAACTCTCATCGCGGAAGACCCAATTGGTTCCCGCCGCAAGACCATTCAAGAGACCTCGGGAGCGTAGGAAGTAGACATAGGCGAAGGCCGCAAAGAAGAAGAGGCCTTCGATGCACCCCGCGAAGCAAATAAGATTTAGCAAAAACTGCTTCTGCTCCTCCGGCGTTCGCAGTTCATCGAGCTTTTGAATGGAGTCCATCCACTTCATACAGAATTCCGCTTTCTTCGTGATGCTCGGAATATTTTCGACGGCGGCAAATGCTGCTGCTCTCGCATCTGGATCGGGAACGTAGTTGTCCAGCAACGTCAGATAAAACTGGACATGCACGGCCTCTTCAAAGAGTTGGCGTGAAAGATAGAGCCTGGCTTCCGGAGAATTGATGTGCTTGTAGAGATTGAGCACCAGATTATTCGAGACGATCGAATCTCCGGTGGCGAAGAAAGCAATCAGCCGTTGAATCAGATGAATCTCGGCCAACGTGAGTCGCGAGCGCAGATCCACCAAGTCCGTGGAAAAATCTACTTCTTCCACCGTCCAGGTGTTGCGAATGCCATCCTTGAACATTTCAAAGAAAACGGGGTACTGCATCGGTCTCAGCGTGAGCGAAAGACCGGGATCGAGAATCGAACTGGGGGCTTGATTCATGGACATCGCAATCTCCGTTTACTGGCAGGCCTCACAGGCCTCCGGGTTATCGAACGAGCAGGCCACTGCCGCGCCTGCGGGTGGTAGTGCGGTATCGCGATTCCCAACTGCGACAGTCGTCTTGGCGATCTTTGTGGCGGGGCGGGAACGCAGGTAGTACGTCGTCTTGATGCCTTGCTTCCACGCATACATGTACATCGAACTCAACCTGCCGATGTTGGGAGATTCCGCAAAGAGGTTCAATGATTGGCTCTGGTCGATGAAGGCGCCACGCTCCGCTGCCATATCAATCAGCGAGCGCATGGGCACCTCCCAAACCGTCCGATAGACGAGCTTCACTTCCTCTGGAATCTCGGCGATCTTCTGAACGGAACCCTCCGCAAGCTTGATCCGCGAGCGCATCTCTTCAGACCAGAGGCCAAGCTGCTTTAGTTCCGTTACCAGATACTTGTTGATCTGCATGAATTCTCCGGAGAGGGTCTCGCGCTTGAACATATTCGATATCTGTGGCTCGATGCACTCATAGCAGCCGACAATCGACGCAATCGTGGCAGTCGGCGCGATCGCAATCAACAGAGAATTACGTAGCCCCACCACCTTCATGCGCTCGCGTAGCGAATCCCAACGTTGTGGGTCCTGTGGAGTGATGCCCCACAAGTCGAATTGAAATTCGCCCTGCGCAGCGCGGGTCTCCTGAAAGGCTGCATGGGGCCCAAGGGCCTGGGCAAGCTCGCACGATGCCGTGAGTGCGTGGAAATAAATCTCTTCCTGGATCTTTGCCGACAGTGCGCGGGCTTCCGGCGAGTCGAACGACAGCCGCAACTGAAAGTAGACATCCTGGAGGCCCATCACTCCGAGACCGACAGGACGCCAGCGGCGATTGGCCGCTGCCGCCTGCTGCACCGGGTAATAGTTAATGTCGATGACGCGGTCCAGCATCGGAACAGCCTGTCGCACCGTGGCCGCCAGCTTCTCAAAGTCGAAGGCGCCGCCCGCCACATGTCTCGCCAGATTGATGGAGCCGAGGTTGCAAACGGCTGTCTCGGCCTGAGAGGTCACCTCCGTGATTTCCGTACAGAGATTGGAGAGATGAACGATGTTGCCGGACTGCCCGGTCTGATTGCACTTCAGATTGCAGGCATCCTTGAAGACCATCCATCCATTTCCGGTCTCAGCAAGAGTGCGCATCATCCGTGCGTAGAGATCCCGCGCCTTGACTTGCTTGCTATAGAGATGCCTTTCTTCAGCCTCCACATAAGCCTTGTCGAATGCCTCTCCATAAAGGTCGGTGAGATGCGGAACCATCTTGGGATCGAAGAGCGACCACATGCCGTCTTCGTCAGAGCGGCGCATGAAGAGATCGGGAATCCAATTGGCAAGATTCAGGTTGTAGGTGCGGCGTGCCTGATCGCCTGTATTGTCCCGCATCTCGAGAAACGACTCGACGTCCGCATGCCAGGGTTCGAGGTAGACGCAACAGGCTCCCTTGCGCTTACCGCCCTGATTCACCGCCGCGACCGAAGAGTCGAGCGTTCGCAGCCAAGGCACGATGCCGTTCGATAAGCCATTGGTTGCCCGGATCAGCGAACCCTCCGAACGAATACGATGAAAGGCCAGCCCAATACCACCCGAAAACTTGGAGAGCAGAGCGATCTGTTTGTATGCATCGTAAATAGACTCAAGGGAATCGAGGGGCGAATCCAGTAAATAGCAGGACGACATCTGCGAATGTTTCGTGCCGCTGTTGAATAAGGTTGGTGAACTCGGTAGATAATCGTGCGAGGCAAGCAGCTTGTAAAACTCGACCGCCTCATTCACCCGCACGGACAATCCGACTGCAACCCGCATGAAAAAATATTGTGGGGTCTCGATCACCTGACGCGTAATGGGATGACGCAACAGATAGCGGTCATAGACGGTGCGCAGTCCGAAGTATTCAAAGCGATCGGACAACCTGTCGTCAATGGCGCTGTTCAGCTTGCGAGCATTGGTTGCAGCGAAATTGGCTGCATCCTTGGAAATAACACCTTCGCGATGCCCCGCCTCGATGGACTGCGAGAAGGAGTAAATGTTCTGTCCGGCAACTTCCTTCGCAATGGTGCCCAGCAACAGGCGCACTGCGAGCCTGGAATACTCCGGCTCCTCGGCAATGAGCGAAGCTGCAGTCTGGATCGAAATGGCATCGAGTTCGCGCGTCGAGGCTCCATCGAACAAACCGCCAATGGTCTTGCTGGCAACGCGGATCGAATCGACGTGCGATAACCCGTGGCAGCAACGCTCGACCGCACGAACAATTTTGTTTACGTCAACGGGTTCCAGAGAGCCATTGCGCTTCCGCACCTGCATCTGGGGCGCGACTTCGGCTGGAGGGAAGTAGGGATCGAGATCGGCAAGCGTCGTCTGGAGAGTAGCCATCAGGTAACCTTTCGGCTCCGAAGGCGACAGACGGGAAATAAGTGGGAGGCCTGATCGTAGACAGCCAACCATCATCACCCGGCCTTCCCCTCGGAGGCGTGTGTGTTCGTGCCTGGTATGGGCACGACTTCTTGGCAGGTCTTCGGACTTACAGGCTACCTACTTGCTCCGGCTTCCCAGTCCATGGCTGAACCAGTGCTTTCGGTTGGAGCGTTCGTTCCTGCATACCGCTGCGGGGCAGTTCCGGATTCTCACCGGATTCCCTTTTCAGCCCGATCTTGCAATCGAGCACCATGAAGTATAACCACTATATCAAGGGCCTACGATGTGGTCAAGCCCCACATCTTGGGATACCTGTGCAAATCTTCTCGATCTATAATATCCAAGCCTGCAAACGGGAACTCAAAGAGCTGTTTGAATCTCAATGAAGGATTGGAAGCAGTTTGCCATGAACCCGGACAAACTCATCGGCTGCTTCGACCACTACCTCACGCTGGTCGTCAACCCGAATTCCAGCGAAAGGTGGAACAGCGAATGTTGAGAAGCTGGTTCGCACCCTGACGGAAGACATTCCGCCGCTGCTTTCATCTGCGTTCGCTTGAACGATACGACCCGATGCATGCACTTGAAAAAGTCTGGACTGATCTAATCAAATTTAAGAACGATGAGTGGAAGCCTACAGACAACGCTATTGTAGTTCCGAAAAAGACAGCTGCCCGTATGAGACAGGCGATAACTTTTGAACTATTTGTTCGTGCGAAGGGACAATCGCACCCTGACCGTGGACGGCTTTCTGAATTCCCTGTGGATCAGGACAGAAACGCGCTGGAATGTGCGCCAGGACATGACTAGAAGCTTCTGTGATGCGTTGTCTGATGCGGCCGACCGCGATTTAACGTACTTGCAGGGATACCCCACTTCATTCATGTTTCCCCTTGCTCGTGCAATGGTCGAACGAAATTTCTCGACGGCACTATCTGCGCAGCCACTCTCAGTTCTTAATTGAGCTTCAGCAAGTAAGAATAGGAGACCGAGTCTGCTTCATGTGTGGTCACTAAATAGTATGCCCCTGGAGCTAAGGGCCGGAGATCAAGGCGCACAGAAAGACGCGTCTCCGCTCCCTGAGCGTTAGCGACTGCTCTGCCTTCCGCTTTGACCGATGTCGCTTGCCGGTCTGTAGTTACGGAAACCCGATACGTGCCAGGAGGGCTGTAATAAGGAAGTGTTAAGCGAAGATCAATCAGTTTCCGTGGCAGTGAGTATTCTCCAGGCGAGGGGGCGCGGGATCCTCGAAGTCCTCCGCTTTGGCTGAGATCGAGCACTTCCGAAACCGCTTGTTCCTCCTTTCTTGCGCTGCGTAATTGACTTCTCCAGCCAAGCCCAATGACAAGCAGAACACAACCGAATGCCAATGTCCAAGCCCAAATCATCCAACGGCGACCACCGGAATGGATAACGGGCAAAAGCGCAGAAGGCAACTGAGGTACATCCGTGATTTGGCGGCTCTGACGAAGAGCCATCAGGTCCCGCGTGCATTCCGCACATTTGAATACGTGGAGATATTTTGGATCCGCGAGATCCAGATTTTCGGGACCAGAAACAAACTCCTCGAGTGTTTGCCGATCGAGGCATCCGATGCGCAGAGGATTGGGATAATGTTCCAACACGTAGTCCTGCAGCGTGTCGAAGAGGAGAGTATCGTTCTCGTCGTTATTTGGATAAGACTGACGCTCGTTCACAAAATCCTTTCCATGATTTCCGATAACGCTCAATGTGGGCTTATGTCGAGCGATCCGGAATACCGAGTCTTTGACGGATTCGCTTCAACTCGCGTCGACAGCTTTTGCGAACCGCATCTTCGGTCGTGGCCATTCTATCCGCAACTTCGCTCCAGCGAGCGCAGCTTCCATAGCGCATCAATAGCGCAACGCGCAGTTCAGGACGTGTATCGCGAAGCATCGCTTCCAGATCAAGCTCTGCTTCAACATGGGCAAAGTCGTTCGCCGCAGTAATATCCGGCGTCGACTCAAGTGCGGAACCGGGATAGGAAAGGCGCTTACTGGCATCTCTCCTCCGCCTCACTTCCAAACTATAAAAATGGCTCAGAATCGCGCGAGTATCTTCCACCCCGATGGGGCCGCCATCGGCGAGACGATTCACGGTCCGGTCAATCGCCTGCTCCATCATTTCCGAAACCAATGCGTCGTCGCCCTGCTGCGCAATCGCTGTCCGCGTGGCCTCCTGCCAGTTCAGCTCGACGGCAGTTCGTACAACCGGGCCGATCCATGGTTGCTGCGAAGGGATCTTCATAACCCAGCAATGGTCAGAGGGGAAGGGTGCTGCCATAACATCTCCCACAACAGGGATTGCTCACACCCATGTCCGAAGGCGGGCTGGGCCTATAAGCGTACGAGAAGTCACCACAAAAATCCACACATCTGTCCGATTTCTCACTTTTCCACAGGCTTTATATGTAGAGGGGTTTTTGCCCCTCGCTCTCCTCGTAGTTGGAGGTGTGCATGGGACTGGATCATCCCCTCACAGAACATTCCCGGACATGGGGGCCTGAAGCGCGGGCCCTGGCAGCCCAGGCACAGGTGTTGTCAGGAATCAAGCTCGACCAACTGGTTCGCCGCTTGCAACGCCAGACAGGGCAGTCGCGCGAAGCATGTTGGCGCTTTGTCATCCAGCATGGATTAAAAGGAAGGGTGGAATACCGCCGGTGGAGCGAAGAGGAGATCGAAGAAGTTCGTGAAGAACTGGTGAAGCATTCTGTCGAAGAGGTAGCGAAAAAGATGAAGCGCAGCGCCAAGGCCATACGTTGCATGTTGCACAGGAACAATCTGACCGTACGCGAGATCCGGTGCGATTGCTTCTCAGTCGAGGCCCTCGCGAACGTCCTACGCATTCGCAAGATAGAGATTCTGCATTGGATCGAACAGAAGTGGTTGCAACCGACGGTTCGCACGATGGGGAAAAAGCAGTTCTATACCATCAGCCCCGAGGCCTTCCTCTTGCTTTACAAACACCATCTGCACGACCTTCTGGAACAACGACGGGTCCCGAACCTGGCCATGTTTGAGGCGTTTTACCAATACTGCTACACGCCCAAGCACACGGTAGGCGAACAGTTGCTCGATGTGCGCCGGGACAAGCGAGAGCGCGCGGCTTATGCCGCGCTGCAAATGGGAGAAGAGAACGAGGAAGATGCGAAGGAGGATTTCAATGCGGAAGCAGATAGAGAATTCGCGGAAGACTGAAGAGACAACCGTCGGAAACCGGTGCCCACATTGTGGCGCCCAGACAACGCAGCCGGCAGGAACGCGGGACATCGTGATCGATATTCTTGGTTGTCTACTGCTACTGGCGGTCTTGGTGCCACTAGCATATTTCGGCAGTTGCTGGTTGAATCAGCAACTCCAGGCTCATGCCTCACACTTTCTGTGGCATGAGCCACTCGACTATTGGAATCTCCGCTGAATCGTTCCTGCAAGATGACTCGTCATACATTCAGTCGTTCAGCTCTACGCGAGAGGTCAAGCCACGAGAGAACTACGAGTGATACCCTCGAAATCGGAGGAACTATGAGCCTACAAGGTGCAGTTGCTGAACTCGATAAGACGATTGCTGAACTGAATAAGGAGATCGAACGTCTGACAAGGATTCGCAGCTCGCTATTTTCAGGAGTGCCAACTCCTGGAACGCTAAGACCGCAGCCTGTCGTCCAATCCGCTGTTCCGGTTAAGAAGAAAAGAACGCTCTCCGCGGAAGGCAGGAAGAATATATTGGAAGCGAACAAACGCAGATGGGCTGCGGTCAAGAAAGCGAAAAAATAGTTTAATAGGTTTTCAAAAGCTCGGTTACAGAGCAGCCACGGTTGATTGCACGGCTCCAATGATCCAATGCCGCACCTTGCCTCTCGCCCATTCTCTTAGGTTGAGGTTGTGTGCTTTGGACACCATCCGCGGGCACTACGCTGCACACCGGAGTGCAAGGAAGCGTTTCTGTGCTTCAGTGTATGCGAGCGCGTCGGCGCGGTCTTGCAGCCGGTGGCCGCTATGACCACGAACCCACGTCCAGCGTATATCGTTCTCTTTCTCCAGTTGAAGCAGCTCCCGCCACAACCCTTGATGCTGGAGAGGCAGACCACGCCGGTTTCGCCATCCCTGGTTTCTCCATCGGGTTGCGAGGTACTTCATCCCGCGAATCAGGTAATCAGAGTCGGAGCACAGGTTTACTTTGGAGCCTGCGGGAATCGAACGAAGTGCCTGAATCGCCGCCATAAGTTCCATCTCTGAAATCGTGGTCCAGGAACAGGCGCCAGAAATCTCCCACTGCATATGTCCGCTCGTGAGAACCGCAGCCCAACCACCGGGCCCGGGGTTCCCGATCGCGGAACCGTCCGTAACGATATAAAATTTCTGATTCATGAAAAAACTCTCTGCCGCAGATAAGGGCTCGCGGCCTCAGATGGTCCTGCATTTTGGTCTTGATTTGAGAAACGGGCGGGAGACTCGCTATCGACAACGGAAGAACATCAGGGGAACACCATTACTTAGATTTCATTGAAAAGGGCCGGATCAATAGTGCAAAGGAGCTTTTGCAACATTTGACACTGGTGACGCGTGGCACAACGTCCGGATTGCCGACGTCCAGAAGTGGCGGATTGTCGGTGTCCTCGCTTTGGCCACGATGAGCAATATGGAACATCCTTATCGTCGTACTTGTGCTCGAATGTAAGATCGCTTGCTTATCCGGCGTGGCGGCGGGTAAACGGCGCGGGGCGCAACAAGCGCAACGGCGTTCGCGAGGTCAGCGACGAGATGGCTCAAGCCTTCGCGGACAACGAAGCCAAGCGGCGCACTAAGGTTCAACACACGCTTGGCATTCGGGTTTTGAAGCCGATTGAAGTCAAACCTTCCGAAGAAAGAACGGTTCCCTTTATCAGTGATTCCACCATCCGGTTTGAGATGTCCATATTCGGCGCGGTGATGAACTACGCCATCAAGAAGCGTTATGTTCCCGCAAGCCAGCGTTTCGACGAGCGCCCCAAGCTCAAGACGATGCGGCGCGACGAGTTCACGCTGGAGGAATACCGCAAGCTCCACACTGTAGGCCGCAAGTGGATTGGTGAGGCGGACAAGCCTTCGAGCGTTTGGTATCGCACCGTCACCTACAACATGATTCTGATTGCCTGCAATACCGGCATGAGGCCAGCGGAGATGAAGAATCTGCGCTGGCGCGACATCATGCCTGCCAAAGACCGTGAGGGCCGCGAGATTGTTGTGCTGTTTGTACAGGGCAAGGGCAAGTCACGCAAGCTGGTAGCTCCAAAAAGCGTGGGAGATTATTTAGAACGCATCCGCGCTATCTCGAAAGCAACGCAACCAGAGGATAGAGTCTTTACCAATGTCACGGGCAAGCCCGCAAAGACTCTCTACAATTCCCTGATTGCCGATCTTCTAAACGAAGCGAATCTACGCGAAGGAACGCAAGGCGTTCCGCGCTCCACTTATTGCTTCCGGCACACCTATGCCACGCTCCGCTTGCAGGAAGGCGTGGACGTGTATTTCCTCGCCGAGCAGATGGAAACTTCCATCCACATGATTGAGCAGCACTACGGGCATGTGAACACCATCAAGCACGCCGACCGCGTGTTGCAGGGCATGGCGGGATGGGATCTGCCGCAGCCGGACGACGCCAAAGCCAAGGCGTCGAAAGCGGCGGAGATTCACGATAAAGGTAAGCGAGGTCAGCGCCACAAGCCGCGCTGACCCTGAACCTCCCGAAGCCGTTTTTGGCCGGAGCCGCTGGCCGAGGCTGGCGCAGGGAGTTCAATATCTAACTCATCTCTTCGGATATTGGTTTCGATTTGCCGCAGCCCCGCCGGGGCGTTCTTAGCGGCAAATCCCCGCGCACGAGCCGCCGCTGGCGGCTGTTCTTAGTGCGCTTTGTGTGGGATATATGTCGATGCGAGAAACCCAGAGGTTCCCAGGGACGTGACCGCACGGATGCTGCCTCGCTGTTGAGCCATCTCCCTCAGATGCTTGCATTACTATGGATGTCAAGCCAAGTTGCGCCACTTTCAACTACAAATGAACAGCCTTGTGCAGAAGGATGTGAGATGAGCATCGTCAACCTTTTGAATCAGATCAAACATGAAGAAATCGTATTACCTGCAATCCAAAGGGACTTTGTATGGCCAGAGGAAAGAGTTCTGAGGCTACTCGATTCCATCATGCGGGGTTATCCCATCGGCATTGCACTTCTTTGGGAGACATACTTCGATCTTCAATACAGAAAGTTTGACGAAGCCTTCCGCGAAGGCCAAGTTCACGACTTTAAGGAAAACAAGAAAAAACGGAAGCTCAAGCTCGTTCTGGATGGTCAGCAGCGTTTGCAATCGCTTTACATTGCCCTATATGGCACATACGAAGGAAAGTCGCTGTATTTTGATGTCCTTAGCGGTCGAGAGTCAGACAATCTTGCCGAAGAGAAATATGACTTTCAATTCTTGGATAAGACCGGATTTGACGAATGGGAAAAGCGGTTGTCGGACAGTAAGGGCGACGCAAGTGAATCACACAACGGTGACGCACAATATCTGGTCAAGGTAGCGGATTTATTTGCGGCAGGTGTTAGGGAGCGAAAAGCACTCGAAAAGAAAATCGCGGAACGAGTGACATTAAGTGACGATGATGAGACGCGCCTCAGCGAGAATATGGCGCTATTCGATGAGGTTCTAACGAAGAATCAGAACATCCTCAAAGTGTCCGTGATCGACGAAGATTTACCGGGTGACATCGATAAGGACGAAGGCGTTGTCAAGGCACAGATCGCCTGTGCGGTGCGTGAGCACCGCTTGTCTTTCCAGAGAGGTTGAGGACCAGAGCTCCGGTAGATTCACGCTGCATCACCAAACGGCGGGCAATTACGCCCCACCAACCATCGATACGGCTACAACATCAACCATGATGCTTCCATGCGGACATCCAGCCTACTGCTGGATGCGAGAGCGCCCAATCAATCCTTCGGTCTGGTTTTCACCGACCAGGGGCACCCGCGGGCTGCTCTCGATATGGGCGATCTCTGGATAACCAACGTTCTGCCGCAACATCCAGTAGAGTCGCACTGCCAACTTCCTGGCCGCCGCCACCTTGGCCACGCCCTTCGGCTTGCGGTGGCAACGAGCCTGATACTGCTTGCGAAATCCCTCATCCAGCCGGGTCACGCTCTGCGCCGCTTCCACCAGCAACTGGCGAAGAAAGCTGTTGCCCTGCTTGCTGATCGCGCCCAGCCGCTGCTTGCCGCCCGAGCTATGCTCGCGCGGTATCAGTCCCAGGTAGCTGGCCACCTGCTTGCTGTGCTTGAATCGGCTTACCTCCCCGATCGTCAAGACAAAGGCCAGCGCCGTAATCGGACCCACGCCCGGCTGCGTCATCAACAGCCGCGCCTGCGCGTGTTGCTCCGCCGCATCGCCCACCGCTTTGTCCAGTTCGCCGATCTGCCGATCCAACTCCGTCAGCAGCTGCAATAAATCTTCGCGTCGTCGCGCTGTCCAGCCTTGCAGAGGAAGTCTTTCCAACTCAGCCCTCCCCCGAACGCTCCACAGGGAACTCTTCTTCTGCACCCCGCGGTTCAGCGCCAGATGCTGCAATCCGTTCTTCACCCGCGTCCGGATCTCCACCAGCTTGTGCCGATGCACCAACAACTGGCGCAGGTCGCGCTGCTCCGCACTCGGCGTCCACAAGCGCGGAAACCGCCCCTCCAGCAGCAGCTTCAGCATGTGCGATGCGTCGCGCTTGTCGGTCTTCTGCTTGCGCACATAGCTGGCACGGATCTGGGCCGCATCCCCGACCCACACCTGGTGACCCAGCCGCTCGAGCAAATCGATGAACCACTGGCTGTTGCCGCACGCCTCGACTCCAACCAGCGCCGGCGCCTCCAGCTCGCGATAGAACCGCTCCGCTTCGCCATCGCCATTGACCAACTTCCGTTCCGTCACTTCGCCGGTCTCCGCATCGAAAACCGCCACCTGTTGCCAACTCGGATGAAAATCACATCCTATAATTTTCATTGAAGGCTTCTCCTGATCCAGCAGCTCTGCTCCTCAACCAAAAACTACTGCTTCATCGTAGAAGCCTTCGTCCTTATCCCATCAATCCTGATAGGAAATCTGAGGCCGATGTGCTTGAGATTTTTGTGCGTGTGAACCGCGAGGGAACACCGCTAAGTCGTTCGGACCTCATCTTCAGTATGTTGAAGCTCAACTGGCGAGAATCCGCAGAGAATCTGCCTGAGTTCGTTCGTCAGATCAATCAAGGCAATACATTCGCCCTGGACACTGACTTTGTTATTCGCTGCCTCTATGCTGTATCGGGGTTAGGCACGAAATTTGATCTTGACCAACTTCGCAGGAAGGATAACGTCGAAAAGCTGCGAGCAAACTTTCAGGGATGCTGTGACGCTATCCGCTCGGTTGTCGATACTGTATCGCGGGACTGCTGGTGCTCAAGCAGCGGTTTGCTTGGAGGACAGACTACACTTGTCCCTTTCGTTTACTACTTGTTCCGCACTCCGAAGCATGAGTTGCCAACAGGCCAAATCGAGGCGTTTCGCAAGAGTCTCTACCTGTTCGCGTTTGCGCGTCCGTTTTCCAGGTATGCTGACAGTCGATTATGGACATTCATCCGCCGCGAATTGGCTCCGCTGGCTGAAAAAAAGGACTACCACTTTCCATTTGAACGTACCGTTTGGTGGGTGAAGTATTGGGAAGCAGTAACAGGTTTCGACGAGCGTTTGTTGGAACACAATATCTCGCTGACATTGCATGTGTTGCAAAATCTGAGCACAAATAAAGCGCATTATGAACGTAATGCGGGGCAGGTAGATCACATTTTTCCGCGATCTGTTTTGCGAAAAAAGGGATTTGAAGAGTCTGAGATCAATCATTTTGGTAATTTTTGGATTCTTGCACAGGGAAAAAACCAGAACAAAAGTGACAAGCATCCAGCCGATTTTTTTAGTGATGTTCCCGATATGGAAATGCAGCGCGCAATGATTGATCGTGAAATGCTCGATTACAGGCGTTTCTCCACATTCGCAAAAAATAGAAGTGCGAAGGTGCTGGAGGCTGTGAAGAAGCGACTGGAGTTCAGTGACAAAGACTTCATAGATCCCGAAGAGTCTTAACAATTTGCCAAACACACTCACGAATGCGGATTGCATCTTGAATCCAGCACAGTTCGAGTAGACCTGCTTCAATTCGCACCGGCGAAGACGTAGAACACACTCCCTCAATTTGCCATTTCCACTCTGGTTAAATGCCCACCGCGCGTTAACGGGAAGGATGCTGCGCCCTTCCCGCGCTGCAACCGCCCATAGTGCCGGGCGTTTTCCGCTTCCCATCCATGCGGGGCCGTTCCTTCTCCGCAACACCCCTTCCTGAAAAGCCATGCGGAAGTAGACCTAAATTTCTTCTTTTATCCAGTGCCCCCGCTTCATGCTGCTTTATGGCAGAGCCGGTCGGAACCCGTCAATGCTCTCCGCTGGCACTGCGATGAACGCGCAGAAGAACGCGCGGCATTGACTGAACCCGCCTCGCCTCTGCCCGCCGCAAGGACATGAAGCGGGGGCACTCAACAAAAGAAATTTGGTTGAGAGCCACAGGCGAAATGCCCTCCTTCAGAATCTCGCTCCACGCGGGCAACACAGGAGAGCAAACGTCATGGCATATCGCAACCATCGCAACGCAGCCAGCAGGTCGAGCATCTATCAGACCGTCACCGACCGCATTATTTCCAGCCTCAAAGTAGGCGTAATTCCGTGGGAAAAGCCGTGGAAGACGCCGCGCTACGCAGGCGGCCCATTCCCACGCAACTTCTATACCGGCAAGCCCTACCGTGGCATCAATGTTCTCTTGCTTTGGTCGAGCGAATACAACTCCCCATTCTGGCTTACCTTCAAGCAGGTCCAGGCACTCAAAGGCAACGTCCGCAAGGGTGAGCATGGAACGCAGATCATCTTCTACAAGCAGCTTCCCGAATATGCAAAGAAAGACGAGGAAGCAACGGGCGAAGATGAGCGCGTTCCTTTTGTTCTCTGCCACTACACGGTTTTCAACGTGGAGCAGTGCGACGGCCTCACGCTTCCTGAAATCTCGCAGCCCGCCATCGCGCCGGAGATTGACGAAGACGAAATCTGCGAAAGCATCGTTACCGGATGGGAGAATCGGCCCGCGCTCCATCTCAACAACCCCACCGAGTACCGCGCTTACTACCGGCGCTCTACCGATTCCGTCCACATGCCCGCCCGTAGCCGCTTTGTGGATGCGCCGCACTATTACAGCACCTTATTCCACGAGCTGATTCATAGCACAGGACACGAAGGCCGCCTGAATCGTACCTTTGGCGATCTTTTCGGAGATGAGCTTTACAGCAAGGAAGAATTGGTTGCCGAGATGGGCGCAGCTTTCCTTTGCGCTATCGCTGGTATCGCCAACGAGCACACCGACCGGAATACCACCGCATACATTCAGAACTGGATTGAAAAGCTGGAAGAGGATAATCGCCTTATCGTTCATGCCGCCGCCAACGCGCAGAGAGCCGTGGGCTTAATTCTCGGCAGCACCTTTGAGGAAGAGAACGAGACGAGTGAAAACGCCGGAGATGCCGCTGTCAGCGGCATCCCCGCAGCCGTTGCGGTGAATATCGTTCCAGCAGTCTACGGTCATGCTCATCTCTGAGCAGTGACCGGATGCTTCTGTCCGGCCCGCAGATATTCCGAGGGTGTGATAATGCGCGTCCCCTTGTACGCGCCGAGAATCAATAAATCCTTGTCGCCTGCAACCAGCAAATCCGCTTTCGCAAGGGAGGCGCACTCCAGAAACATATCATCGTTAGGATCACGGCAGACCTTTACCGTGCTTCGAATCTTCACACGAATGCCACGTGCCAAAATCGTTTGCAGCGCCGATGTTGCCCGGTGTTGTTCCCAGGAGAATTTTTCCGTCAGGACGCGCACAATCTCCGCGTCAATCTCATCGCAGGTAGCAATTACGTCTTCGCTCATCGCTTTTTCAAGCGCCCGCGTCGGTGTGCCGCGACCTTTCGCAAACTGAAGCGCGGAAATCCAGACGTTTGTGTCTACGACGACGATCACCCGTTAGACCGCAACTTGCGGCGCGGCTTCCCGGCACGCACTTCTTTAATGAGCCGGGGCACATCAGCTTCGGTGTAGCCCTTGGGGTTGCGGCCCGCCGCGTACTCGCCCAATTCATCCAGTGTCCGCCGCGCCTGCTGTGCGGAGTAGGTGCGGAAGGCTTCACGGAATAGCTCGCTCATGGTGCGGCTGTCCCGCTGTGCCAGGGCCTCGGCCCTCCGTGCGAGTTCGGGCGGGAGGCTGATCGTGTAGACCTTCGATTTCCTTGCAGTCGCAATAGCCATACTCAAATATTACGCTGTAATGGGTTCCATTACAATCATTGGAGGAATGCCTTGGGATCAGCAAGATACGTGTGCGATAGTAAAGGTGACTCATAGGAAAAACGCAGGCCCCATGCCTCCGGCGACCAAGAACCAGAACCCGGAACAGATTGCCTGCGACCAGATCGACGCGAAGCTGGCCGATGAGCATATTCGTGCCGCGCACGGGAGCACGATGTGAATACCGAAGCCGATACCTGCCGGAAATACGTCGTCCCCAAACTGCTCGCGCTTGGTTGGGACAGCGACCCCCATTCCATTGCCGAACAGCGCACAATTACCGACGGTCGCGTGATTCCTGTTGGTAAGGAAGGCTTCATCCGCAAGCCGCCTAAGCGGGTTGATTATTTGTTGCGATATACGCGGGATTTTCCGATTGCCGTTGTCGAGGCGAAGGCCAGCTACAAAACAGCGACCGACGCCGTTCAACAGGCGCGCCTGTACGCGGAAATGCTTGATCTGAAATTCGCCTATGCGACGAACGGCACCGACATCATAGAGATCGACTATTTCACCGGCACAGAAAAGCAGATTCCCGACTTTCCCAAGCCGGATGACTTATGGCACCGCTATCAAACGGGAAGCGGAATCACCGCGCCACAACAGGCCGACCAGCTCATAGCCCCTTACAACACGATTGGTGGGAAGCCGCCCAGGTACTACCAGCAAATTGCGATCAACCGCACGGTCGAAGCCATCCTTGCCGGAAAGCGCCGCTTGCTTCTCACTATGGCGACCGGCACGGGCAAAACCATCGTCGCCTTTCAAATCTGCTGGAAACTATGGTCAAGCCGCTGGAATCGGACGGGCGAACATCGCAAGCCGCGCATCCTCTATCTTGCCGACCGTAACATCCTTGTGGACGACCCGAAAGACAAGACATTCACACCGTTCGGGGACGCACGGTACAAGATTGAATCCGGCGAAGTCGTCAAGAGCCGCGAAATGTACTTCGCCATCTATCAGGCGCTTGCCGAGGACGAGCGCCGCGCCGGATTGTTCCGCGACTATCCGCCCGATTTCTTCGACCTGATTATCGTTGACGAGTGCCACCGTGGAAGCGCGCGCGACGACAGTTCATGGCGCGTCATTCTTGAGCATTTCAAACCGGCGTTCCAGCTTGGCATGACGGCGACGCCTCTACGTGAGGACAACCGCGATACCTATTTGTATTTCGGGAATCCCCTCTACCAATACAGTCTGCGCCAGGGCATCGACGACGGCTTTCTTGCGCCGTACCGCGTCCACCGTGTTGTCACACAATGGGACGCGGCGGGCTGGCGTCCGAGCAAGGACGAGGTTGACCGCTTCGGGCGCGCCATCCCTGACGATGAATATGAGACAAAGGATTTTGAGCGCGTTATCGCCTTGCGCGCGCGCACCCAGGCGATTGCCCGCCACCTGACGGACTTCCTCAAGAAGACCGACCGCTTTGCCAAAACCATCGTTTTTTGCGTGGATCAGGAACACGCATCCGAAATGCGTCAGGCATTGGTCAACCTGAATTCAGATATTGTGGCGCAGTACCCGGATTATGTCGCCCGCGTCACCGCCGACGAGGGAGCCATCGGGCGCGGGCACCTGTCCAAGTTCCAGGACTTAGAAACCAAAACGCCCGCAATCCTGACTTCCTCTCAGCTTCTCACCACCGGCGTTGACGCCCCGACTTGCAAGAACGTTGTGCTCGCCCGCGTCGTCGGCTCCATGAGCGAGTTCAAGCAGATCATCGGGCGCGGCACGCGCCTGCGTGACGATTACGGTAAGCTCTGGTTCAACATCATTGACTACACCGGCTCCGCAACGCGAATGTTCGCCGACAAGGAATTTGACGGAGAGCCGACGCGCATCACTGAAGAGGAGATGAATGAGTCCGGCGAAACAGGGTCAACGACCGAAATCATCCCCGAAGGGCAGGAGCCGCCGCCGGAGGAAGAATCCGGCCCTATCATCACCGAGCCGCCCACGGGCGAGCCTCGAAAGTTCTACTTTGACGGCGGGCAAGTTGAGATCGTGGCTCACCTCGTCCACGAGCTTGACCCCAACGGCAAACAGCTTCGCGTCGTGAAGTATACGGACTACGCCGCCGAAAGCGTCCGTTCGCTTGCGCCCACATCCGCAGACCTACGCCAGAGATGGGCAGACGCGGATAAGCGAAGCGAGATTATCGCCGCGCTTAACGAGCGCGGCATCGACTTCGATCAATTAGCGGAGCAGACAGGGCAGACGGATGCTGACCCGTTCGACTTGCTTTGTCATCTCGCTTTCAACGCGCCGCTTCGCACACGCCGCGAGCGCGCACAACGGCTCAAATCTGAGCGGAAGGATTACTTCGAGAAATTCTCTCCCGAAGCCCGTCGGGTGCTTGATGAGCTTCTGGAAAAATACGCGGAACACGGTGACGCACAGTTTGTCTTGCCGGACGTGTTGAAGGTTCCACCCATCTCCAGTCACGGACAGCCCGCCGAGATCATGAAGCTGTTCGGGGGCCCCATCCCGCTTCGGCAAGCCGTAAACGAACTGCAAGGACTCCTCTATGCCGCGTAGTAAATCAAACAAGAACGGCGCAAACAGCGCCGCGCCGATGACCACATCCCAAATGCTCGGAAGCCTTCTCAAATCCGCGCGTGACATCATGCGCAAGGACAAGGGACTGAATGGCGATCTTGACCGCTTGCCGTTGCTGACGTGGATTATGTTTTTGAAGTTCCTTGACGATATTGAAATACAGCGCGAGGAAGAAGCCGAGCTTGCCGGAAAGAAATTCAAGCCCGCTGTCGAAAAGCCGTATCGCTGGCGCGATTGGGCGGCAAACCCGCAGGGCATCACCGGCGATGAATTGCTCGCCTTTATCAATAACGATGAAGCTGTGCGCGCCGACGGAAAGAAGGGCGCGGGGCTGTTTGCTTACTTGCGCGCGCTGTCCAGTTCCAACGGCGACAACCGCCGCGACGTTATTGCCACCGTGTTCAAGGGCGTCGATAACCGTATGAAAAGCGGTTATCTCCTGCGAGACATCATCAACAAAGTCGCCGCCATCCACTTCACATCGTCCGATGAATTGCACACTCTGGGCGCGCTTTACGAATCCATGCTCCGTGAAATGCGCGACGCGGCGGGCGACTCCGGCGAGTTTTACACGCCGCGCGCCGTCGTCCGCTTTATGGTCGAAGTCACTGACCCGCGACTTGGTGAAACCGTGCTTGACCCCGCGAGCGGCACAGGCGGCTTTTTAGTCGAATCCTATAACCACCTTGAGAAACAGGTGAAGACCGTCGCCGACCGCAAGCGGCTCCAAACGGAAACCCTCAGTGGGTGCGAGCCGAAATCCCTGCCTTACCTTCTGTGCCAGATGAATCTTTTGTTGCACGGATTGGATGCGCCGCAGATCGACCCGGAGAATGCGCTTCGCTTCAAACTCTCCGAAATCGGCGAGAAAGAGCGCGTGGACGTGATTCTTACGAACCCGCCCTTCGGCGGGGAAGAGGAACGGGGCATCCAGGGTAACTTCCCCGAAGACCGGCAGACCTCCGAAACGGCGCTCTTGTTCCTTCAACTCATCATGCGCAAGCTCAGGCGCCAGCAAACCGCCGCCAAGCGTCCGGCGCGAGCCGCCGTTGTCGTACCCAACGGCACGCTTTTCGGTGACGGCGTATGCGCGCGCATCAAGGAAGAGCTGTTGAAGGACTTCAACCTTCACACCATTGTGCGGCTACCGGAAGGGGTATTCGCTCCCTACGCGGATATACCTACCAACATCCTGTTTTTTGACAGATCGAAATCAACGGACGACATTTGGTTCTACGAGCACCCACTTCCAGAAGGACGCAAAAAGTACACAAAAACAAAACCACTTCAGTACAGCGAGTTCGAACCATTGCTGAACTGGTGGGGTGCTCGCGTGGAGAATGAGTGCGCATGGAGGGTCCAGGCCAAGTCTTTCTTCGACGCATCCGAAGGACGCCAACTTGCTATAAATTTTGATCTTCGCAATCCGAATGCGACCAGGCAGGTCGATCCTCGAACAACGATCGAAATTCTTTCTGATATGGAGGCGAACGAGCAAGCAATCATTGCACTCGTCCGAGAACTGAAACTTCTCACTTCATCTCAGCTAAAGACGGGGACCGAGTGATGCTTTCTGAATTTGTCCCTTTAGGTGAATACCTATCAGTGCGCGAAGAGCAGCCAGATGCCACCGCTGTTCTCGAAGGCACGATTCCCATCGTTGCGAAGGTTCGGTTCGCGGATGGTGCCATAGAACTCCGACCTACCAACACAACTCAAACAAAACTCATTCTTGTTCGTCCCGGAGATATTTTGATCTCTGGCATTAACGCACTCAAAGGTGCCATCGCGCTATATCCATCGAATGCATCAACGGATATTGCGGCAACAATTCACTACAGTGCCTATAGCGTGAACGAAGACGCCGTGTTGCCCGTCTTCATACACGAATATCTCCGAAGCTCAAGTTTCAGGAAGCGCGCAGTTGCCCAACTCCCTTCAGGGATAAAGACAGAGCTGAAATCGAAGAGGCTACTTCAAATTCGCGTCCCGAAACCATCTAAGGAAGAACAAGAGGCCCGTATACGAGCCCTTTTCGCTAAGCGCCGACGAATTGCAGAACTGTATGCAAGGCGTAAGCCGGAAGGTGCCATGATCCTGGGTCGCCGCGTTACCGTTGCTGCGGAAGCTCGTCGAGCCATTGCATCCCGCCTAGCTGAATTCGAGAGAGACATTTTGGTTGAATACAAGGTCGGCCGGCTAGAAGACTACTTGGTCTGCAACCTTCGTCACGGCATTTCAACGCCATGCAGCGCAGACGCAGACGGCCCGCCAGTCCTAATGCCATCTTCAACAACCGGGTTTGTTCTAGACACGTCTAGAGTGATGTTCGCTGTCTCTAACAGCGACATCCGGGATGATGATTATCTTGAGCCGGGAGATATCATATTCGCGCGTGGGAATAAGCCGGATCAAGTCGGCAACTGCGGCGTTTATGAAGGAGAGAGCGGTTGTACAACTTTTGCCAATCTGTTCATGCGCTTACGCATCGATCAAAAGCAATATCTCCCTTGGTTTGCACAATACTGGCTAATGACACCTTGTGTCAGAGAGCATGTGCGAAAGTTTACCAAGGGGACAGGGCCGTCCATTCAGAAAATCAATGGGCAAGGCGTAAAAGCCATCCCGTTTCCCGATGCAGTACCTCTTGACGTGCAGACTTCGTGGATCAAACATTTGACCAGTTTCCGGCGAATTTCCTCTCGCGTTGAATTGCTCCAAGTGCTGCAAGCTAAAGAGTTGGAGATTCTTGCTGAGCGAGTCACCGATGAAGCGTTTTCTGGCCTTTAATCACATGCGCTAAACCGGATTCACCGCCGAACTGGACGCCATGCTCCCCGCTATTCTCGACAGGGCGTTCAAAGGAGAGTTGGTATGAGCAATGTCAACGTCAAGCGGTTGGTCGAGAACATCCGTTCCGGCACCAATGTCTACACGCCGCTGGTCGAACTGGTCGTGAACGCGATTCAGGCCATTGACGCTAAGGGTATACAGAACGGCTTGGTCGAAATCGAAGTGCTCCGAAGCCGGCAAACCGATATGATCGACCAGCTTGAGGACGTAGACGGTTTCGTGGTCAAGGACAACGGCATAGGCTTCACCAAAACCAACCGCGATGCTTTCGACACTCTCTACACCGAACAGAAAATCGCGGACGGCGGCAAGGGTTTTGGCCGCTTCACTTGCCTGAAATACTTTGACAGGGTGAAGGTATCCAGCACCTTTGCCGAAGGTGATACCTTCTGTGACCGTTCTTTCAGAATGGGCTTGGACAAGGACATCATCATTGACGAAAGGGAAAGCCAATCTCAGGCGCAGGCGACGGGCGCAATCGTCGAGATTTCCGGTATCAAGTCCGTAAGGTTTCCCGACAAGAAGCTGGAAACCATCAGCCGCGTCGTGGTGGAACGGCTGCTGCCCTATTTTGTGGACAAGGAGCACCGTTGCCCGCGTGTGGTGATCCGGGAGGCCCACAATCCATCTGATACGGTCTCCTTAAATGACTATTTGGGCAGGGAGAACAGCCAGATTGTCGAAATGAAGGTGGATCAAGGGGCGTTTTCGCTATCAGCGAACGAGGATGAAAAATCCTTTCAGGTTCGCGTCTTCAAATTATTCGCGCCGCGAGCGTCGAAAAGCAAGGTTAGCCTTGTCGCGCATAGGCGGGAGGTGACGGACAATCCGCTCCAAACATACATTCCCGAATTTGCGGAAGAGTTTTTCGAGCCAGGGCCGGATCAGGATTTGGCGAAAGGTCGAAATTTCGTCATCAAAGCCTATGTTTTCGGCGACTACCTGAACGACAACGTCTCCCTCGAACGAGGCGAGTTTCGCTTTCAGATCGAAACCGACCTGTTGAACGGCATATCCCAGAACGACATCGAACAGAAAGCTGCCGAGATTGCGCAGTCGGCGTTGGGCACGGAGATCGCCGACAGGAAGACGCGCAAGCAAGTGCGTATAGACAAGTATGTAACCAATGACGCGCCTTGGCATCGCATCCTTGCAAAAGAAGTGGATTTCAGCGCCCTACCCATGAGGCCATCAAATCAGGACATCGAACTCCACCTCCAAAGGAAAAAATATGAGAAGGAGATAGCGACGCGAACACAGGTGACGGCGCTGCTGAACTCAGAAAACCCGGACGAGCTTGGAGAGAAAATCTCGCAGTTGATCGAGAGCATTTCCGATAACAGCAAGAACGACCTGATTCATTACGTCTCTATGCGCAAATGTGTCCTGGACCTGTTTTCTAAGTCACTCGAAATCGGAGCAGACGGCAAGCACAAGTCTGAAGGTGAGGTGCATGACATCATCATGCCGCGCAAAAAGGATTCCGAAGAACTGAACTATGATGCGCACAATCTTTGGATTCTGGACGAGCGGCTGAATTTTACGTCCTACATTTCGTCGGACAAACCCCTTCAGTCGTTGGGCGACCGCACGGACATAACCGCCTATAACCGCCGCGTGGCATATCGCGGCGACAATGAGGCCAGCAACCCCATCACGATTTTTGAGTTCAAGAAGCCCCAACGGGATGATTTTGCCGACCCGTCCTCCAGGGAAGATCCGATTCAGCAGATCATCCGCTACGTCAATCAAATCCGGGAGGGCAAGTTCAAAACTCCGACCAATCGTGACATCCTCGTCAATGACACAACGCCGTTCTACGGCTATGTCGTCTGTGACTTGACCAAAAAGGTCAAAGACTGGCTCCAAAAAGAGAAGAACTTTACTCCGATGCCCGATGGACTTGGATGGTTCAACTGGTTCGGCAACATCAGCCTCTACATGGAGGTGATTAGCTGGACGAAGCTGCTGCGCGACGCAGAAATGCGGAACAAAATATTCTTCAACAAGCTCGGCATTGATTGAACGGACCAAAGAGCTGGCGCAATCAGCACATGAAGGCTCTCGTGCCCGGCAAACGATTATTGTCTGAATGTCTCTGTGCCGTGCTCTGGACATCACTGTTCTCGACAAGGTGTTCAAAGGGGAGTTGTATGGTTGACGTAGAACAATAAGGAAACTGATCGGGTGCTATCCGACAGCCGCGAATACGAAAGACGGTGGAAGCAATGAAAATCGCACGATTGCGAATCCAGAATTTTCGGGGCATCAAGGAAACAACACTTTTGTTCAACGGGCATGTTGTTCTTGTTGGCGATAACAACGTCGGCAAATCTACTATCTTTGAGGCCATCGACTTGGCACTCGGCCCAGACCGCCTCAGCAGGCATCCGAAAATCGACGAACACGACTTTTATCTTGGCGACTACCTTACGCCCGCAGAGCAACCCCGCAAGGAAGTCAAAGTCGAGGTTGTCGTTACCGGCCTTACCGATGAACAGCAGAACGTATTCGGTGACGAAATCGAGTGGTGGAATACGACCACGAAGGCGCTTCAGGAAGCCCCCGTCGAAGGCATAGATCAGCCTGACGTGTTCGCGTCGATTCGTGTTGTATTCATCGGGTACTATGACCCGGACGATGACGACTTCACTGGCGATACATATTTCGCCCGCAGTTATGAAGACGACGAATCCCCGGCAGTCTTCACGAAAAAGAATAAGCAGTTTTGCGGTTTTCTCTATCTGCGCTCTCTACGCACAGCCACGCGCGCGCTCAGTCTGGAGCATGGAAGCCTTCTCGACATCATTCTGCGGATAAAGGAAATCAGGCCGCAGATGTGGGAAAAGACGATTGAACAGTTGGATAAAGTCAATGTCGCGGCAGACCCGGAAATCGGCATCTCCGGTGTGCTTGAAAGCATTGATAAATCGTTGAAGAAGTATGTCCCGCGCGAATGGGGCGTTTCGCCCCATCTCAAGGTCTCCAACTTAACGCGCGAAAATCTACGGAAGGTCATTACCGCATTCATTGCGACGGGCGACGGTGAGCACGCCGCGCCGTTCTACCGTCAAGGAACGGGCACCCTGAATATGCTCGTTCTCGCCATGCTGTCGCAGATCGCGGAGGACAAGCAAAATGTCATCTTTGCAATGGAGGAGCCTGAAACGGCGATTCCTCCGTATGCACAGAAGCGCATCGTCCATGAAGTTCGGAAATTGTCCTCGCAGTCGATTTTCAGTTCCCACTCGCCTTACATCCTTGAAGAATTCGCGACGGAGGAAATCAGTGTGCTTATGCGAGGCACGGATTGCGTCCTTCAACAGGCCAGCATAGAACTCCCCGCGAGCGTGAAACCGAAGCGGTATCGCCAGGAATTCAGAACGCGCTTCTGCGAAGCATTGTTATCGCGGCGCGTTTTACTCGCAGAGGGCGCGACCGAGGCGGCGACCTTTCCGGTGGCGGCACGACGCCTCTCCGAGCTTGCCCCCGATACCTACGCCTCGTTCGAGGCTCTTGGAGTCTGCACCGTTGACGCAGGCGGCGACGGTCAAATTGCCGACCTTGGCAAACTCTACATCAATTTAGGAAAATCGGTGTACGCCGTTTGCGACCAACAGGAGCCAGCGAGTCAGGCGAAAATTGAAGCCAGTGTCACGAAGCTGTTCATGCACGGCGAGTCAGACATTGAAAAACTCGTTTTGAAGAATACGACACAGGCGGCATTAGACAGGTTTATCGACGCCATTCAATGGCCTCCGCATCTAGTGACAGCCTTCCCCAATCCCAAGTCCAATCCGGTAGACGCTTTGGGCAAATTCTTCGAGTGGTCAAAAGGCAACTTGGGGTTGGCTGAATTTATCGCGCAATGCAATGAAGCCGAAATTCCTGACTGGATTCGGCAAATGTGCCGCGACTTGCGTGACCTGTGCCAGCCGCCAGCACCAGACTCGTCACCGGAGAATGAAACAGTCGTGGAGGCTGACCTTGCTGGAACTGTGTGATGAGCGTAAGACCATCGTGTCCCACACGGGTCACTTGCTCATCAAGGGAGGCCCCGGCTCTGGGAAAACGACCATCTCCATTGTGAAAGCGGAGAGCCTTGTCGCCACGCTCAAGCCCGGTCAGCAAGTATTGTTTCTCAGCTTTGCGCGCGCCACGGTCGCCCGCGTCATCGAAGCCCTCGCCGAGCAGACGAAAGACAACAAAGAAGTCAGGCGACGTATTGAGATCGACACGTACCACGCTTTCTTTTGGCGATTGCTCAAAACGCACGGCTATCTCATCGGATTGCCGCGCCGTATGACCATCCTGACACCACCCGAACGGGCGATTGCGCTGACACCAATTCGTCACACCTACGGAAGCGCACGGAAGCTCACTGACACGCAAAAAGCCGAGAAGCTGGGAAAGGAAGAAGCCGAGCTGAGCCGGTTGGCTTTCCAGGAAGGCAAGGTTTGCTTCGATTTATTCTCGGAGCTTGTTGTCGAACTCGTCAGCAAGAGCGAAAAACTGCGAAAACTTGTTTCTACCCGCTATCCAATCATCATTCTCGACGAATTTCAGGATACGAGCGCCGGTCAGTGGGCCGTTATGGAGAACCTGGGTAGCGGCAGCACACTGATTGCCCTCGCAGATGAAGAGCAGCGTATCTACGACTTCGCGGGTGCAGACCCGGAACGTCTGAATCACTTCAAGCAGAAGTTCGACCCGAAAGAATTCAACTTCGGGTCGGCAAACTATCGGAGCAACGGAACCGACATAGCTCGTTTCGGCAACGATGTTCTGGCGGGCAAGTTCAGCATGAATAAATATGCCGGTATTGGGTTGGTGAAATTTGCCGGGAATCCCAATCAGGCTATGGCGGCGCTCAAAGGACAAACCCTTCAGACAATCGAACGACTGCGAAAAGCCAAAGTCAAAGATTGGGCTCTCGCCATCCTTGTTCCCACCAAACAGCTTATGCGTGAAGTGTCTGATGCACTCCGCGAGACACAGGGCACAATGCCGCCGGTAGAGCACAATGCCGCCATTGACATGGAAGGAGCCATTCTCGCAGCGGAATTGATTGCCTTCCTCTTACAACCACACCAGGGGGAGGCAGATTTCGCGCAGTTTGTCGGCCTGCTCAGTAATTTCTTTCGAGGCAAAGGCGGCGATGATCCCTCCGCGTCTGATATCGGAGAAGCCCTTGCAATCGAGAAGGCGCTACAGAAGGCCGTGGAGTGCTTACAGAAGGGGAAGCCGTTACCGAACAACAGCATCATTAGGCTAATGAAAGAGGGGTGCAACCAGTGCGTTGCGCTCGCGCTCACTGGCAATCCCGGTGTGGATTGGTTGGCAATTAGAAAAGTGCTCGGTGATTGCGGTTGCAAACGATTGGCCCAGGTGGCAGAAGAAGCCAGAAATGTCAGGTTGCTGGATAAGGGAACACAACTGCGAGAGAACCTCTCTCTGGATTGGCGCACAAACGGCGCATATAAGAACGCTCTCGAAATTGTCAGACAAGCGTTCGTTCAGGAGCATTTTTCAACATCGGTCCGAAAGCAATCCGGCGTGATTGTGATGAACATGCACAAGGCGAAAGGAAAGCAGTTCGATGAGGTCATCATTTTCGAGGGATGGCCGAGGCGAGTGCGCGGCCAAATTGTTGGAAATCCTCATCGCATCGTGCGTGGGAATATGGACGGCGATCTAACGCACGCCACATACAATTTCCGGGTCAGCGTGACGCGGGCGCGGTCAAGGACGACGATAATGACGCCAGAAAACGATCCATGCATCCTCCTTGTACTTGCTTCAAGGGCGACAAAGGCGGTGGCAGCCCAAGCGGAAAATGGAACGGATACGGCATGATCGGCCGACGTGCGCGGTGCTACGCACCGGATGGAGGCGTGTCGCGGTAGGGATACGGCTTTCGCCGTACCCCCCGCACAGATCCGTACGGGCGGATTTCCCGCATACGGCTCTTACCTCAGGTAGTGACGCGCAGACGGCGCGAAGGATAAACCCGCTGACAAACCTAAAGAAGCGTTTGTGTGGGATGAGTCCAAAGGAATTGAGTGACGCAAAGCGCGTTTGTGAGGAAGCAATATCCCGACTGAGATTCCGTGCGTCTCCGGTTCACAAATGCGAGGTACAGAGAGCACCCATCTCAGTTTGGAAGATCGCGGAGGCCGCGACCCACCTACTCTATACTTGACCGCGTATGGAGCCTCTATGAAGAAGATGGACTACACCATTGGATTCCAAGCCGGACGTGCGGGACAGAAATGGACGGCCACGGCCTTGACGGATCGAGCGAAGGAGCGGACGCCGGAAGCTGTGGCGTTCGCAGACCGTTCAGAGGCATTGACATTTCTGAAGGAGTCGCAGGCAGAAGGCTACCGATTTTCCGGCGCGGAGTTGGTGGACCCGGAGCAGAAGCTCGTTAAGAATCGCTACTTCGTCATTGGCGGCGACGGACAGCTGACACCCGCCGGTGAGGACAATGGCCCGCGCAATACCGTTTGGGAAGTCGGAGACGTGAAGCCCGGATATGGCAGGAATGCAGGAACCGAGGCGGTCATAGAAAACATTCTGCAAGGACCCGGCGTGCGAGAAAGGTTTGGTTGCGACCTCGCGTTTCTGCTTCGTGTACACCGGGTCTTGCCGGGGACTCCCACTGTGCCGCCGATACCACCCTTCGACCCGGCGAAACCGTGTCCATGCGGTCTCCACGGGAAGCCCTACGGTGACTGCTGCCGCGATAAGGGCATCCATGCACTCGGGAACGAGATGCTGCGGGGAACGGCTCCGAGGATGGTGCCCGGGGCTCTAGCGCAAATTCAGTCCAGCATGATCCAGGGTGATACCCGGCTTCGGTTCGTCTGGAACACAGTCTGGTACTACCCGCAGCACGAGACGTTCCATCAGTTCCTTGATGCCCTTGTGTTCGGGACACTCGGCAAGGAGTGGTTTGAGGAGCAACTTCTACTTCCACTCAAGAATCAGAACGCGGTTGTCAAATGGCGCAAGGCGATGGTTGAACTGCTTCGCAGGCCGGGAGACGCGGACGACGATGTGAGCACGGGCCACACTCTCACTGGCCCGGCAAAAGCTTACCAATGTTTTGGCTACGATTTGTATTGGCTACAGTTGGTTCACAAGCTGCCTGATTCCGTCATCAAGAGATTGAAGCATTTTCGAGACTTTCAGGGTGCGCGCTATGAGGTTCTCATCGCTGCCATTTTCGCGCGTGCTGGATTTGAAATTGAATGGATCGACGACAACAAGGCATCTGGGAAGCACCCAGAATTTATCGCAACCCACAAAGCTACGGGAAAGAAAGTAGGCGTAGAAACGAAGAGTCGGCAACGCCCTGGAGCAATGAATTACATCGGTACGGTCTCGCCCGAAACCCATCTCAAGGGCGACGTGGATGACCTGTATAACAAGGCGATTCAACAAGCGCCCGATGGCGACATACCGTTCCTGATTTTCATTGATCCCAATGTTCCCGACAGCCCACAGAAGGGACTTCCGTCGTACTCGCATATTCCTGTCGATACGGTTCCCTGGATGAAGCAGATTCGTGACCGCCTCGTCGAGATTTGGAACGCTGCTACGGAAGCTACGCCTGACAGTGCAGTGATGGTCACAAACTTTGCGTTTTACTATGGCGACAACGACACTCCTTCTCCTACCGGGATGGGGGCGTTCTTTCCATCGACGAAACCAAGAGTGCCGATCCTCGATGAACCGATGGTTGCTGACCTCATTTATTGCATTCAGAGTTACGACACGGTTCCACGGCAGATATAAGAACGCTGGCGGGCGCGGGCTCGCCACTCCCAGACTACGACTTCAGGGGCCAGTGCGCGTCCACTGCGTCTTTGTCTCGGAAGCGATCTCCAAAAATCTCGTCCTGCAAACATCGCAGCACGGTCGAACGCAGGATCATGTCCAGCTTCTCGTAGAGGTCGGTGTGCTCGTTTGCCGGCAGTACCGTATCCAGCCCGTAGAGAAACGCTTCGGCGTGTGCGAGCTTGGAGCGGAGCTTCCATGCTTGCTTTGCCTCTGCCTCCGAGAAAGCGATGCCACTCGCTGTTGCGAGTTGCGGAACGCGGACGTGGAACTGTGTGCCGCTGCCGTGTTCGCTGGTATTGATAAGGGACTCCAGTCCCGTTGCTACCAGCGGCAATCTTATATCGAGCACCGACGAGCGCATCACGTACTCGTGATACCAGTAGGCGCGGTGGACGCGATAGTGCATCGGCTTGTCTTTCGACACCCAGGGCATCAGTCCGCACAGCGTTTGTCCGTCTTCTACCGAAAGCCAGTCGCGCTGATTCGCACTTAGAAAGATGTCTGGGCTGATGCCTCGATATTGCACTGCGTAGATCGAAGAATCTGGCAGCCCGTAGTGAAATATCTTGGCGCAGTAGCGGTCGCCTACGCTGGTCGGGTGAATGAGGCGGGACATCGTCAATACCGCGTGAAGCGTTTCTAGCCCTTCATACGGATGGTGTTCGATGTCGGCGACGCGCTGAACAAAGGCGTACAGGTGCCGGTCATACTCTTGTGTGCCGATGTTGTAATGCGGCGGTTCGCACGCCTTTTGCACCTTCTTTGCGAGTGGTTCCTCCAGCCGTTCGATCCAGATGTCATCGTTCAGAAAAAAGCGTTCGCCGTCCTTGACGACGAGCGCCGGTCCACTGGCTTCCTGAAGGTGAGTCGGTCCAGCTCCGATGTGAAGGATGACGTAACAAGGCTTCGGCAACGGCTCCAAGCAGCACCCCTTTCTCATCTTAGTCTCCGGTAATGACAAGTTGTCTTGTGTTTGCTCAGGCATAGAATCTTCCTATGCTGACGATTTCCAAGCCGCTGTCGGCTTCACAGGTGCGAACGTACCATGAGCGGGAGTTTGCCTCTGAGCGGCAGAATTATTGGAGCCGCGATCAGCAGGGACATAGCGAGTGGCAAGGCAAGCTGGCCGAAAAGTGGGGCTTAGAAGGGCCGGTTGGCAACGAGCATTTTGCCCGGTTGACCGAAGGCCAGCACCCAGAGACGGAAGCGCAGCTCGTTCGCCATCAAGTCTCAAGAACCTATGAGGGAAAATTCGGTAAGGAAGTGACGAGCGTAGAACATCGCGCCGGTTGGGATGCTACGTTCAGCGCACCCAAAAGTGTTTCTCTCACTGCCCTTGTCGGCGGCGATGAGCGCGTGCGAGAGGCGCATCGGGAGAGTGTGCGTGTTGCCTTGGGAGAGCTGGAACGATACACGCAGGCGCGGATCGGCAACGTCCACGCGCCGGAGACGACAGGCAAATTCGTTGCGGCTACCTTCGAGCACGATACCGCCCGCCCTGTGGACGGCTACGCAGCACCGCAGCTCCACACCCATGCTGTGATCTTCAACGTCACCGAACGCGATGACGGACAGACGCGGGCCTTGCAGCCGCAGGAGCTATTCGCGTCGCAGCGTGTTGCTACCAGCCTGTACCGTTCCGAGCTGGCAATGCGGTTGCAGGGCTTGGGGTATGAGCTGGAGCGGGGCAAGCATGGTCAACCTGAGATCAAGGGCTATACAAAGGAATATCTGGAGGCCAGCAGCCCACGCCGCGAGCAGATCAAAGATCATCTTCGCGAAATGGGTATAAACGGAGCGGGAACCGCGCAGGTTGCAGCGCACCGGACGCGGGATAGCAAGGAGCTGCTATCGGCGGAACAGGTATTAGAGAGGCATCGGAATCTGGCCGCGCAGTATGGACATCAGGCCGACCGCGTTGTGGCCGAGGCGCGGGAGCGTGGACAGCGCTACGTTCACAAACCCGCGCTGAATCGGAGCATAGTGGCCGCGCAACAGGCCGTCACGTATGCCCGCGATCATTTGTTCGAGCGTTCCGCCGTGCTGGACCGTCGAGACCTGCTGGAAGCTGCGCTCAATCGCGGCATGGGTGAAACAACGTATGCCCACGTTCGGCAGGAGTTCGAGCTACGGGCCGCGCGAGGCGAGTTCCGCACAGTCGATCATGCCGGAGCAAGACAGCAGTACACCACTGCTGCGATGCTCCGCATGGAACGCGAGATCGTCGCACGGATGCAGGAAGGCAATCAGCGCGGGATGAGTGATTCAATGCTGGTGGATGCGCGTATCCGTATGGCGACGGAGGACCGGCACCCGGAGCTGAATGCCTCGCAGCGTCAAGTCGTTGACCAAGTGTTTCTCTCCCGCGAAAAGATAGTGGGTTTGGATGGTGTCGCTGGCGCGGGGAAGACAATGACGCTGGCCGTCATCCGTGAAGGCGCCGAGGCGCAAGGGTACACGGTCGAAGGCTTCGCGCCCACGTCCCGCGCGGCGCAAAAGCTGGCCGATGCAGGCATGGAAACGTCCACGCTGCAAAAACATCTTGCACGCGGCCAGCAGCCGGATACCGGAGAACACCGCCTGTATGTGCTCGATGAATCCTCGCTCGCATCCACCAAACAGATGCACGAGTTTGTGAATTGCCTACATCCCAACGACCGCGTGTTGCTGGTAGGTGATCGTCGGCAGCATGAGGCGGTCGAGGCCGGGCGTCCCTTCGCGCAGCTCCAGGACGCGGGCATGAAGACAGTCAAACTCGAAGAGATCGTCCGCCAGAAAAACCCGGAGTTGAAACAGGTGGTCGAGCAGCTTGCGCGTGGCGACGTGCGCGAGGCCGTGCAAGGGTTGGAGCGGCAGGGCCGCGTACATGAGATTGCAGGCCGCGAGGAACGCATCGCCGCGATAGCGAAGGAATATGCGAAGTCACCGGAGGGAACGCTCGTCGTCTCGCCCGACAATCGTTCCCGCGTGGAGATCAATGAGCGTATCCATGCAGAGATGCAGGAGCGAGGCTCAGTAAGTAAAGACGAACATCGCATTCAAACGCTTGTGCCGCGCCAGGACCTCACCGGGCCGGAGCGCACATGGGCCGCGCGCTATGAGTTCAACGATGTAGTGCGCTACGCGCGCGCGTCGAAAGAGACCAGCATCGAGCGCGGCGAATACGCGCGGGTCAAGAGCGTTGACGCGGAGAAAAACCTGTTGACGGTCGTTAGGGCTGACGGCTCAGAGTTGGCCTATGATCCTAGACGGCAGCAGGGCGTTTCTGTGTATCGGGAGGAGCCGCGCAGCTTCGCCGTGGGCGACCGCATCCAGTTCACCGCACCGGCCAACGATTTGAAGGTTGCCAACCGCGAATTAGGGACGGTCGAGGCCATAGGCCAGGATGGGCAGATACGTTTGAAGATGGACGGAGGCCGCAACGTGCAACTCGATCCACGCGAGCATCCGCATCTCGATCATGGCTATGCGGTGACAAGCCATTCCAGTCAGGGACAGACTGCCGAGCGCGTATTGATTCACGTCGATACCGAGATGGCCGCGAAAGACCTACTCAACAGCCGCATGGCTTATGTCGCCGTCTCGCGCGGCGCGGAGGACGCACAGCTTTACACCAATGACCGTGCGAAGCTGCCGGAGGCGTTAGAACATGACGTATCCCACGAGAGCGCCCACATGCCAGCGATAAAGCCGGAGCAATCCATCAATCCGCCACAACCGGAGATCGCGCCGGTCATCGAACACAGCATGGGCTTAGGACACAGCCTCTAACGTATGAATCGTGCCTGTAGAATAGGGTCTCGCATTCAAGAAATGCACGGAAATCGCGTGAAATAGTCTGCACAGTTCCTACACAGCCGAAAATGGGCCATCTATCTCTCGACAGATCAGTAATTTCTGAAAATCAACTCACCTGCTCGGGTGACGCGGCTGACGCGGTGTTTGTCATTCAAACAGGAAGGGTAAGACTCAGCGCAAGGTCCCAGGGCGGGAAGGAAGCGACGCTCGACATATTGGGCGACGAGGATTTTGTTGGCAAAGACTCGATTGCCGGCCTGCCAGTCCGCACGACGTCTGCCAGCGCACTGACAGACTGCAAGCTCCTGCGAATTGAAAAGAAGGCCATGATGCTCGCACTTGCCCAAGAAGTGACGTTGTCAAACAGGTTTTGTGCATACGTGTTGGCGCGGAATGTCCGATACAGGCAGGATTTGGTGGATCAGCGGTGCAATCCCTGCGAGAAGAGACTAGCGCGCATTCTCCTGTTGCTCTCCCATTTTGATGGGCAATCCGCCCCTGAGACTGTGATTGCTAGGGTAAACCATGAAACGTTGGCAGAAATGGTAGGCACTACGCGGTCGCGGACTTGCTATTTCATGAAGAAGTTTAAAGACGCAGGCTTCATTGATTACGACCTCAAAAGTCAGCGGATACGGGTCCGTCGTTCACTTCTTGCTTTCTATTGCGAGCCTACGCGGTGATCTGGAAAATGTACGGAACCGTACGACGGTCTTTGCAGGTAACGTTGACTCCAGCAGTGTGGATCAGAATGCTAAGAGCTTTACGTCCGCTGCCGTCATGCTGGGGCAGTGGCATGCGGCATGATCAAATTGAGGACTTTAGCGCTCAGTTGCCGCTCTGCGTCTCGCACTACGGAGCGGATTGAGAATGTTCACACCAGGAAAGTGCTTCTCGTTGTCTGTGACAACAACGCAATCGTTCGCCTCGGCGATCGCGGCAATGACCATGTCGAAAGCGCTCCTGGGCCGCCCTGCGGCAGTGCCTTCCGACATGAGACGGGCCCAGATAAGTGCTGCCTTCTCGTCGAAAGCCAACACGCGTCCTCGAAACAGCGACTGAGGGCCCTCCGGCCCGTGAAACCATTCTTCAAGCTGCCTGCGCTTTTTCCCTGCCGACTTCTCCAGAACGCCACGCCGGATTTCGCCCAGGCTCAATGTGGAAATGAACAAATCTTCGTCCATCTGTTCCTCCATCCATTCGATGAGCGGCTGCGAAGGGGTTGGCTTCGTGGCATTGCTAATGATGTTGGTGTCGAGGAGATACCTCATAGATCGACTTTCCTGCCAGCGTCAAAGGGACGGTCAATCTCCAACTCCAGTCCAACCAGCGGTGAGCGACGAAGAGCCGCAAGAATGCCACCCTTTTTTTGAGGTAGACCGGAGACCGTCTGCCTGACCTGCAATCGAATATGGTTGGACTCTTCGTCGTTCTGGGCGAGCCTCTTTGCGAGCGAGCGGATCAGGTCGCGATCGGCGTCGAGACCGAGAACTTCAAATCGCGCGACTCCCCGTTTGCGGAGGCGGTTCCGGTAGTTCTTAATCGCGCGTTTTTGGGCTGTGTTGTTCATGGCTTACCCTCCCTGCTCTATATCCAGTAATATATCCGGAATGTGCTATCACCTGCAAGACAACCATGCCCTGACACTACACTTGCAGACATGTCCAAGAGACATAGTCGATCGAGTTGTGGAGATTCAACGGTTTATTCCGATCCGAGGTTGATCTGCTGTTGCGAAGGAGCGAGACCCCTACTCGAGTGAAGTTGACGCCAGTTGGAAAACTGACAGCGGGTTTTCAGGCGACACGCAGATGAGATCCCCGATGCACCTCCGCGCCAGGCACGGTTTCCCCATGTCCGATGGCTTGCCTGATCGCTTCGTTATTGGGTATTTTCTGTTGGGTGGAGGCTAACAGAGCAACTTTGATGTCCTCTGGAAGACATTCCAAAACGGATTCCCAGAGGCTGCCCTGAACTCTGACATCCACTTCCTGAAAGGCCAGTGGAACCTGTGTCTCATCGATAATGCGCACAGAGTCCTGACTGTTCTTCTGCAATCGCAGAGTGAACTCCCTGCCCTCGATCTTCCTGAGATCGCGGCTCTTGAGGTAGTACAGCACCATGCCCTTGGTCCTCACGATCTTGTTGTCTGCCGCGCGCGAGCGCTCCTGCAAGCGTGCAGCTTCGTTCTTGCAGTACAGCATCCGGGCCTCCATCATACGCAGGAAGCGCCCGATCCGGTCCACTTTCTCGCCGTGGGCTTCGCAGAATTTCTGGAAGCGGCCTATGAGATCCGCTCCAGCCTCTCCCTGATTTTCAATCTCTTCCTGAATCTCATCGAGAAGCGTGTCCAGTTCCGCGTCGATTTCAAACAACGAGTTTTCCTGAGCGACTGAAGACATTCGCCGTCCTCCTTCCTAAACGACAGACTGGCATTCTTCCATAGAAGAATGCCAGTCTTAATTTCAAATGCGCGTGAGAACGTCCTGAATGACTTCGGGTCGGCGGCATCGGGACTCTTCCTCGCGTACACCGTTCGTGGCAGCCTGTGAGGAGGGCCATAGCCGTGCATTTGCTTTCGATGACTGGGCTGAATGTAGTTTTTCATACACTTTGAAGTTCGGGGCCTCCGCGTCGACACACAGCACATGCGCTGCGACGGCGCTCACGACGTCTATGGATTCTTCGCACTCTTCTGGAAGCCAGGAATAAGATGGTTGGCAGATGACCGTCCGCAAAATCGTCCATATCGACATGGACGCGTTTTATGCGTCCGTCGAACAGCGGGATGATCCGCAACTCCGCGGCAAACCTGTCATTGTCGCCTGGCGGGGCAACCGTTCGGTGGTCTGTGCCGCTTCATATGAGGCCAGACGTTTCGGGGTACGCTCCGCCATGCCAGCAACTCGTGCCGCACGCTCGTGTCCCGATGCGGTCTTCGTTCCCCCGGATTTCCCGCGCTATCGTGCGGTCTCGCGCCTGGTGCGCGAGATATTCAAGCGGCACACGGATTTGGTGGAGCCGCTGTCGCTGGACGAAGCATATCTCGACGTTACCGAGAACAAGATTGGTTTGGCGACCGCTACGCGCGTTGCACGCGCAATTCGTGACCAAATTCGCCAAGAACTGCATCTGACGGCCTCAGCGGGCGTAGCGCCGAACAAATTTCTGGCAAAGATCGCCTCCGACTGGCGCAAACCGGACGGACTCTTCGTCATTCAGCCTGGTGAGGTGGATACGTTCCTGTCGCCACTGCCGGTTGGACGCCTACCTGGTGTAGGCAAAGTGACGGGAGAGAAGCTGGAGCAGCTTGGCATACGGACGGTGGGAGACTTGCGAGGCTTGGATTTATCGACACTCAAAGGCCGCTTCGGACGTCACGGTCTGCGTCTGTATGAACTCGCCCGGGGCCTGGACAATAGCGAAGTCGTCCCAGACAGACCGACACAATCCGTCTCCGTTGAGGACACGTTCGAGCGCGATGTGCCGTTGATAGAAATGGAGCCAACGATACGCCGTCTGGCGGAAAAAGCCTGGTCCGCGTCGCGCAAGGAACCGCGCATTGCGCGTACCGTGGTACTCAAACTGAAGACAAGCGAGTTTCATATTCTCACCCGCAGCCATACCCCCTGTTCTCCTCCCTCTTCTTGCAACGAATTGACCAAAATCGCACTGTCTCTCCGGGAGCGAGTGGACTTGGGGCCCCAGCAACGCTTTCGTCTGGTTGGCGTTGGTCTCATCAATTTTCGCGAAGCCGAAGATATGCTGATGCAGCCAACCCTTTTCGAGTAACTGCATATTTTGGCAGGAAATCGTCACCATCGGTTACGAACAGCACAGCCGAGGAGGCATGGGAAGATTGAGGCCGCGCCAGAGCCATGTTGGGCCATACCTTAAGAAAGTCGCGGAGAAAGAAGCACGCAATGCCGGTGCTGGACCCACCTCTTGCAGGAAGGACAACTAGGCGCGTGCAAAAGGGTTTTCAATGCCTATACCAACGATCCGTTGACCGGCGTTCAAGTCCTCCGAGAGGATTCGCACTGCGCCGGCCTTTCGTGCGCTCGCAAGAATGAGGGCGTCCCAAAAACTGATTCGGGCCTCATCCTCAATCTGGAATGCCATGAAAATGTCCTCGGCTACCGTGTCCACACACCAAGTGGCATAGCTGTTCACGACGCAACGAGCCGCCTTCCTGCTCAAAGGCGAGGAGATTTTCCGGGTCGCATTTACGTAAAATTCCTGGAGCACCTGCATACTGAGGACGCCGGCGCGTCTACTCCAGAGGTCACGGAGGACCTCCTTCGCGATCTCATGCTTGGCTTTGGCATCGAGATCATGCGCGTAAATCAAAATATTGGTGTCGACGAAGGTCTTATCGCTCATGCAGTTCAGCCCGGCTGACAGAGATCACCCCGCCCATATGGAAACCCTTTTTCAACAGTGCCAGGGCTGTCCGTTTGGCCTGCTCATACGCTTCTTCCGCACCCACGAGGACGTCGATTTGTTCGGCGAGAAGCCCGCTGATCGAGGTAGAACGTTTGGCCGCGAGCACTTTCGCCTTCTGAATGGTCTGTGGAGTCAGACTGACCGTGACATTTTGCTTTTTGCTGGCCTGTGCCATGACAGAGCCACCTCCTTTACTTATTTTACGTGCTGCACGTATTTTACGTGACCTCGTTGTTGAGTACAACTTCAAAGTCGGCATCAGCGTGAAGGACATTCAGCGTTGGCTTTCGTCCAACGTGGCCAGGACTTCTCCGCGTCCGGTATATGGAGAGCGATGGCATTGAACCGCACTGACACTGGATCCCCTGACGAGTCCAGCCAAGAGAAGCTCTTTATGGCAAACATATCTTATCGGCTCGCTTGTGGTTACTTGCGGGCTATCGATCGAGTGAGTGCTGCTAACTAGGCCGATTCCATTGGGACCACCTGACCAAATGGCGCGTGCCTCGACTCAGTCGAAGCCCACAGCACGGGGTAAGCCGGGACCGCGCTTGGGAAGGTGCCATTGAGATCGGTGAGGAAGACCAGCGTCTGAGGCACAATACCGTTCTCATCGAGCCATTGGAAACAGGGCCGGAAGTCCGTTCCTCCTCCGCCCTTCGGTTGGAGCTGGATCGGTTGACCAGCCTCATAGGTATCAACCTTGTGGACGAGAGCGTCGAAATAGAGAACATGCGTCCGCTGTGGTCGCTGCCCTTCAAGGATAGAGCGGATCTCCGCTTCAAAAAGCCCTAACTGGCGAGCGCTGACAGAGCCGGAACAATCGACAGCAATGACGATCTCGCCCACTCCTTCGCGCACGGTTCCGGGCAAATACAGTCCCGCCCAGATATGGCGTCGATTGGGGCGCATCCAGCTATAATCTGCGGGAGCTGTATCCGACCAAAGCCTGCGCAACAACTCACGCCAGTCGACCGCAGCTTGTGCGGCTTTCTCGATGCTGCGTTCGAGACCTGCAGGAACTTTCCCAGCCAGCTTCGCAAGACTCTCCGCTTGTTCGACCGCAATCTGCCAATCCCGAGCCTGTTCGGACAAGTTCTTCCCATCGGCTTCTTCTGCCAAGGGTGCATCGAGAACCTGACCAATCCCGCCGGGTGTTATGGGGGCACCGGGGCCGTCTTCTGATCCTCGTTGTGAGCTTTCTCCGCAGCCTCCGCTCTCGGATGGATGCTCCGAGTTGTTTGAAGTTTCGGATTTCTGCTGGCTCTCTTGTTCGTCCTGGCCGAGCAGGTTGTAGATACGCTCCGCGCTCATGCCGCGGAAGCGGTTGTCGAGGAGCACGTCTTTCGGCAAGGTCAATCCGGCATCGACAAGCAAAGGGTTGATGGCATAATCGCACGCGATGTTCCAGCGATTGAGGGAGCGATCGGCGCGCCGGGTGTGGTGTTGCAGCGCCGGATGCATGACCTCGTGAGCCAGGACTCCCGCCAGTTCACCTTGAGAAAGTGTCGCGACGAACTCGGGGTTGTAGAACAGCGAGACGCCATCGGTCGCCATGGTTTGGATCGATGGCCGCTCCTGCCCTTTCAATCGAAACAGGAGCGAACCGAAAAAGGGATGATCGAGCAGAAGCGCGGTGCGCGCCTTCTGGATTCTGAGAGCGGTGCTGGATTCCTTGTTCATGCCGCAGCGGGCGCCTCCATGTACGCCGACATATGAGAAATGATGTCCTCGGCCGTCGGAGTGTCTGGATCCTCTGTCGAGGCTTTGGCCTTTCGGTCATGCAAGACCTCATCCATCGCGGCGACAATCTCCGCCGCCTCCGATGCCGTTGCCACGCGTAGGATTTCGTTCCTCTTGAGATCGCGGGCCGAGTAGTTGCAGAGACGCTCCTTGATCTGCGCCGCGAAGCGGTTCAACTCGCCGTCCTGATTCACATTGAGACGCGGCAGGAGGTCGACCAGATCGAAGACGTTGGTGACGAGCGAAGCATGGAAGCGTGAATCTGGCTCGTTCAGCCGGTCGACCATGTGGGAAACCACCTCTCGAAGTCGCTTCCAGAGATCGTCCGTTCCGCGAGCGAGCGACTCACGGACATTCCGGTCGATCTCACGAGCGACGCGTGTCTGCTCCTCTGCTGAGAGGTTGACGCGGAAATCTTCGCCCGTTGGAATGGGCAGGACTTCCAGCTTGACAGCAAACTTCTCCCGCAACTTGTCGGCAGCGGGATAGTCTTCTTCGCGAAAGAGGCCGTTCAGTTCCGGACGCACCTGCTCGATGTAGGACGGGTACACCGCGAGAAAGTCTTCGACGCCCTGGGAGAAGCCCGTCTCGAACTCCCGCATCTGCTCCGCCAGCTCGAAGTAGAGGTGTGCCGGCAACAGGCGGAACCCCTCGTCCGACCACGGCAGGGTGATCTTGTAGAAGTATTGGCGAATCTGTCCGGCGAGAGTGCGCAGATGCTCGAGCTTCTCCGCGCCCATCAGGAGTTGCTTGTTGTATCGGCCCGCGCCCGGATGCGCTCCATGTTGGCTGGCGACATCGTGGCTGACTTTGCGATCGTGTTTGACCGCCGTCCAGATGCTGATATGGATCACGGCAAGCATGGCCCGTTCGGTAATCATTGAATGACCTCCGCATGTTCGACACCGAAGCGAATGAACTCCGGCGTGAAAGTAATGGCGCGATCCCGCGCCGAGGCGTCGCGCATGGCCAGCACGCGCATCTCTGTGGGCATCCGGTCGAGGTACTTGATCCCATTGGCCAGGGAGTGATCGGTCATGGCCCGGCCGAGGGCCGTGGCGATGGCAATCTGTGCGGATGGCTCGTTGGGAAGCGGCGCAGTCTCCGGGTTCAACAGGATCTCGTGAATCGACGGCAACTGACGGAACAGCCGCAGGAACGCGACGAACTCAGTGGCCGCCGCAGGCCCGATCGTCCCTTCGAGGAGTTGGACTTCGATCTCGTTCGCGCCGGACAGCAGGCCGTTCTTCTGCCGGTACGAGAATCCATTCAGCACATTCGACGCCATCTCCCAGGAGCGGGGAGTGGGCCATGCGTTTGCATCCGACGTTGCGTCCCCATCCTGCAGCAACGCGGGCTTGAAGCGAAGGAAAGCGATGACTTCCGGCCGCACCTTCGCCCGAACCGCCCACTTGCACCAGTCTTCGAGATCCGCATCGAGGTTGAGGTGAACGAACCGGTTGCGAAGGGGCCGCGGCATCGAGAAGTGAACGCCGCGCTCCGAGGCTGGGTTCCCGGCGGCAATCACTACCCACTCTTCGGGCAGGACATATTCACCCAGTCTGCGATCGAGCACGAGCTGATAACAGCCGGCCTGTGTCATTTGCGGCGCCGAGGTCAGCTCATCGAGAAAAAGAATTCCCTTGCCCGAGGTTGGAAGAAATTTCGGGGGTACCCATTCGGTCCGATCGGAAGCAATGCGGGGCAATCCGCGCAGATCGACTGGATCGAGTTGTACGGCGCGAATGTCGAGGAAGTTCAGATCGAGGTCGTTTGCCACCTGGGAGACGATCTGCGACTTACCGACGCCGCAGGCACCCCAGATGTGCAGAGGCACACGTTCCGCTATCAGCGCATGGAGCGCTTCATACAGCATGCTTGGTTTCATGAATTGTCCTTGTTGGTTTGGGAGAGATGGTGAAGAGGAGCGAGGATTACGTTTTCCGTTGCAGTGCTCAGACCTCTTTCGGAGAGGAACTCATTCAGGCCGCGACCGGGAGGCGACGCCGCACAGACAGAGCCGGCAAGTCACGCCACCGCTCCCACCGTACTTTGCGTGCAATGGGAACCTCGTTCAAACTCCGCGTTCAGGAGTCAGGAGTAAGCAACAGTGGCACCGGAGGCTACGTCCATCCTTGCGCTCATGGCTGGTCTTCGTTGTGGCCCTTCAAATCTTGCGGTCCCTCCACCTCGGGAATTCGAAACGACTGCACCGCGCGTCTCTGGGAGGCCGTCAATCCATTCATCCAACTGCGGATCGGCATCTCGCGCAAAAAATCCGCTGGCGTAAGGATCGCCTTCATGTCTTCGAGGATATGGACCTCGGCAATCGTCCGCGTCGCAACCGCGCCTCCGTCAGATGCCCGTTTGTAGAGGTCTCCGAAGAACTGTTCGCAGAGTGCGACACCGAAGGTCGTGTGCAGCAGCGCCCGGTGACGCCAATCCGCCAGATAGAGCTTCGACTGGTCGAGAAATTTGTGGATCGCCACATAATCTTCCGGTGTTCCTCCAAACCGGCGCGCTGAAGACTCGCTGTGGAACTGAACGTTACCCATGCCTCAATCTCCTCTCAGAAGAAGCTGCTTCGCTTCGGCCGCCGTTCCATGCTCAGTCAGAATCTGGACGAGTTCCTGACGGGCCTCGGCGAGTTCGTGAAAACTAGGCTTCTGGATGGTGTAATCGACCGTGCTGGGCGATTCACAGTACCCGCTGGCACGGCCCGACGCTCCGTCGTTGTATTCCAGGTGAAAACCGACCGGCCAGTTCCATTGCAGACCGAGATCGATCAATTCTCGAAGGGTATCTTTGGTCGCATCCGAAATCTCGCCGTCTTCCATCAACTCACAATAGTCATCGACACAGGCGGACTGATTTTCGGTGGCCGCGTTGATGGTTACGCCAACTTCTTCCCTGGAGCCATCCCAGATGGAAGGGAAGGCATAGAGGACCAGCCGGACAACTCTCTCTAGTTCCTCCTCACTGCCGCTCTCGAAGGAGAGAGATTCGCTGCCGTAGTCGGCTTCGCGAAGCACCCGGTCCTCATCGAGTTGATCATTGATCTCGTCCCAGAAGATTTCGGTTGCGTGGTCGTGAAGGACCTCATCGCGTTTTTCCGGATCGAGTCCGTCGAGGATCGATGGTTCCCAGGAAAAGGCAATCTCTTCGTCTCCGTACTCGAGGTCCTTGCAGGTCCCACTTCCGTCCATACGGTAGGAGAATTGAAATGGTATTTCCTCGTACTCACCGACATCGACCCGGATCGAATAGACGACGGCTTCCGGGGAGCATGACTCAACTTCAGTATTCATAAGCCTCCTTTGGCAGGCAGCAAGAGTTTGCGTCCGAATGGCACCGCAAGGTCCTGGGTGGCCGCCCACAACAAGGGGAAGGCGGGCTTCTTTTCCGGGAAGGCGCCTTCCAGATCGGTAAAGTACACGGCAACGTCGAGTGGAACGCGACGCAGTGCTTCGAGGGCGGGTCGGAAATCGGTGCCGCCTCCGCCCCTGGCCACATATCCCTGAATCGGCTTCCGATGCATGGACACTTGCTGGACGCGAGCATCGCAATCGACCAGCAGGACCTCGCATCCCGTCCTGGTCATCAGGCTGTTGATCTCGGAGATAAAAGTATGGAGAAGCTTGTCGCCGATGGAGCCGGAGGTATCGATCACGACACCGGCACGGCGGACTCCCCGACGGCGATCCGTGCCGGGTTCCATCCAAACGGCATCTTTCCCCAAGGCAAGTGTGCGCCGGCTTGGGCGATTCCAGGATGCTTCGGTCAGAGGCATCAGCCGCGCCGTCAGAAAGTTCCTCAATACCGCCTCCCAGCGCACAACGGATTTCGGTACATCCGCCGCAAGACGCCGTAACAAGGATGCGGGAGCCGAACCGGCCTGGGCGCGCAGCAATCTCTGCCGCCAGATGCCCTGTTCCAGGCTCTGCTCGTGAACTCCAGGCGCCGGAAAAGACGCTTCGCCCGCGCTGTCAAGATCTCCTCCGAGGATTCGATCTCCGTTGCTGAGAATCTCGTCGCGCCTCTTCTCATCGCGTTTGACCTCGGCGTAAAGTTCCTCCGCCGTCCAGAGTTCCGCGGGCCATTGCTTCAACTGTTCCGAGGCGAGGCAGTCCTCGGGGTACAACGCTCCCGACGGCAGCGCGCACCAGTGGCAGGCGCGGATCGAATGATTGATGACGGCGTCGCACGCGATGTTCCAACAGCGGCCATCGAAGGCGCTTCCTTCGCGGTTCGCCAGCGCATCACCCCGTTGCACATGCCGGAGCGCGACATGGAGTGCCTCGTGAATGGCAATCGCCACCTGCTCTTCGGGCTTGTACTCGAAATAGCGCTCGGCAAAATACATCCTTCTGCCATCGGTCCAGGCAATACGTCCTCGATCGGTGACGGTCACGGCGGGAACATACAGCAGAATGCCCGCCAGTCCGACATCTTTGCTGACGGCGCGCCGCAGATTGCGGGAAAGCATCTCCTGGGTCGTCATAGGCCGCTCCTAGTGAACCAACTCCTGCGCTTTGCTGCGGTAGACGCGCTGATAGGTCTCGGATCGGGTCAGCGCCTGAAATTGGTTGGTGCGGTGGGCCTTGCCAAGCAGCAACTCCATGCCCAGCGACTGGATCTCTCTGCGCGGCAGCGCATCGGAGATCTGGCTGACCGCCTCCAGCAGTTCGATGCCCTGCTCATACTGCGCGAGCTTTGAGGTATATCGAACGAGCGAGTACGTGAGCCCGTAGAGGCCAGGCAGCGTTGCCGGCACCTTTCGTGCGGCTTCTTTCGCAGGCAGGCTGAGCAGCTTGTCGATCGGGGGCAATTGACCGATCTCTTCGAGGGTGTGAAAAAACTGCACGGCTACAGCCTCTCCCACCAGTCCGTTGACGGCGATTGAGCGCACGCGCTTATCCTTGGTCGCCTCCAGCACACGGGATACGCGGGTCCAGGAGCGCGGGGATGGCGTGACCAGTTGCTCGGTCTGCTCCTGGCCGCCGCAACTATCGAGCATCTCCGGGCGGACTCGGAGAAAGGTAATCACCTCGGAGGCAATTGAATAATTCATCGCCCACTCCATCCAGTCCTCCGGATTCGCCACAACATTGAGGTGCACGAACCGGTCCGCAAGCGCGGTTCCCATCCCATAGCTCACGGCCCCATCCTCGGGAGCATTGCCGGCGCCGACCACCCATGCCTGATCGGGAAGGCGATGTTTGCCGATGCACCGATCGAGAATGAGCTGATAGGCCGAGGCCTGAATGCGGGGCTCTGCCGCAGTCAACTCGTCCAGGAAGATCGCAACCGGAGTATCGATCTCGGGAAGGAACTCCGGCCGCATCCACTCTGTCTGTCCGGTTTCGTAGTTGATATGCGGTAGGCCGCGAAGGTCGCAGGATTCCAGCGTCGTCAGGCGCACGTCGATCAGATCCATTTTGTTGGTCTGCGCATACTGCCGGATGAGGTCCGATTTTCCGATGCCTGGTTTTCCCCAGAGGAACACCGGCATACGAAGGTCATAAGCCGTCGGCAGAAATCTGGCGACTTCTTTGGGGCTGCTGGGTAGCGTATTCAGCATGAATGGTCCTTTTTGGGGGGTTTCTGAAAACGTTGGTCCGTCACTCTCCTCAGAAGCGGTCCTCGAAGGAGTCCAGCCCGGAGACGCGGGCACTCGTGTCAGCGCCACGATCGTTATGCGAGGAGCGGGCTTCGAGGACGGCGTGAAGATCTCGCGCCGAAGACTCTACATCACATCGCGCGAGACTTTAGAAATTGAGGACTGGAGGACCTTCGATCGGCAAGGAGCGATCCAGTGTGGCGAGACGAAGATGCTATTGCAGCCTTTGGATCACGCCTTTCAGATCGTCGATGGCATGGCTCAGGGCGAGACGGGCTTCCTGAAGCTGTGCGCTTCGGGAAGCCCTTGCGTCGAAGGTATCTCTGATCTCTGAGACGATGAACTGGGCCAGCGTATCGCCAGAGCCTTGTCTGCGCTCACCCGTCTCCGGGTCAAAATATTCCGCGAGGTAGCCATCCGCATAGGCTTCGTTGGCCAGGTTCAGTAATTCAACGAGAGAAAGTTTTTCTGGTTCTGCCATGATCGGCTCCATAGAAGAAGTGAGTCTTGCCGAACTTTGTGCCGCCACGGCTTCCTGATGGCTGTCAGGCCTGTTTTTCGGAAGCGGGGCACTCGTATCCGGCTTCGATGCGACTGTTCGTTCAGGGACCCATTCGATCAGACCTTGGGCCCAAGACACCGATTTCGCTCCTCCATCCCAGGATGTCGTCTGGATATTGTGGAGGTGTCATCGGAATGGGTGCTGCAAGGAATAAGGATCTCAGCGATCCGGAGCCGCCAGTGAGGACTCTCCCTCGCATAACTTCCAGGTCGCCGCAAGATTCATTCCTTCATGAACAGCCGGTACAGGCGGTCGACTCGAGCCGCATTGCGCGCCAGAATCCTGTTCTTTCCGAGCTGCAGGGCCGGGCTCGCAAAGCCGAGCCTGCGGGCCAACTCCGCCCTACTGAAACCCTCCTCGAGCAGCGTGTGAATCTGCCGCCAGGTCTTGCCAGCGGGCACCAGCGCCGCGTCGCTGACGGCGAGATTGGTCACTTCAAGAATTCTGTTCAGGGTCCGTTTCCGAATCTGCGTGCGTCGGCCACACCTTATCTGGGCGATGATCGAGGCGGAAACGTCCGAGGCGTCTGCAACCGCGCGCCGTCCAACACCCTGTTTGGATAAACGCAAGATGTGTCTCCTCGCGGCGTCCGCAGGAACCAGCCCATTCCAGTTCCCGCTCTTACGCGCTTTCGCCCGCTCGCACTCGTACCGCGAATTTGCTGCGCGGCAGGGCAGGCATCGGCAGCCCGCCATGTACTTCAAACGGATGCCGTGAGATTTTTGTGCTGCAAGCTCCGCGACGTCTCGAAGGTGCATTGGTCGCATCTGACAATCCTCCATAACGGCGCACACCTGTGCGCTCAGTGATCTCCAGGCTGGGGATGTGGGTGAACCTATGTTGATGGCGGAGAGAACGGGTTTCAGGGTGGGCCGCTCCCGTGAATCCACGGATCAGACGGGGTGAGAGATTGACTGAAACTCCGCGGTCAAACGGAACTTTGCGATGGGTTCAGAGCGGTACAGGCGGTGTGCAAGCGGGCTGCGTGACCGACTTTGCCGGAAGATCCTGTATATGGCGTTTCCACGCAATGATTTTTCGAGATCAGGTCCGTCCCGGCGGCGAGCTTTGCCAGGGACTCGGAGCGGTCTACGATATGCAGTTGAACAAGCGCGGTATGGTGCACCAGGCCCTCGCACAACTGAAAGGTCAAATTCTCAATGCTTTGGCGCGTCGTGAGATCTTCCCTGGTGACAACCTCAACGTACACACGACGATAGATAGGCGCGGCCATGCAAGACACCTCGTTTGTTTGTTTTTTTGAGTTTCCGAGAAGGAGAGAACCTTCCATCGAGTTCAAGCAGGTGCATTCTGAGACACGAATGAACGCAGGCAGCGAGGAGTGGCGCTGCCCAAGCGTACCGAGAGAACTCGCGGCCGTGACAGATTCGGGAGCTTACGCCCGTCGCCTCTCGATGCCCTCGCGCACATGTCTCGACCACCGAGCCATGATGCTGCTTCGGGCTGTTGACTGCTGCCCGAATGAGGCTCAGCGGCACTGAGGATTACTAGCTTTTTGTAGCTTCGCCAATGTTTCGAGAAATGCCTTAGGTCGGATATTCCACCTGCCCGGGCAAATCTTGCTGTTGCGTGCCAGATGACTCCAGGCGCGGAGGCTCCGGGAACCTGCCGACTCCGGCGGCGGCCTTGGCCGCTTGTTTCCGCTGCGAGATCGTTGCAGGCAAATGCGTAATGCGTTCGATCTCTTTCTCCGTCTCGAGCAACAGGTCAAACCTATGCGCCTCGGCCAGGGCAAAGAGCGTGACGGTGACACCCGCGGCTTCCTGCTTTACTTCACCCGGTGGCCGTGCATAGACATAGGCTGCAATTGCTTCCAAATCGGCGATCTCCATGCCCGACGCCTGGGCGAGTTCGCAGGCCTCTTCGACAACCCTTGCGATACGTTCTTGTGCGTCTTCGAGTGCCGTCTGTCCGAACCTCGTCGAGATCCATTCCCGGACGGCTTCTTGATAGTCGGTTTCGTTGGCTGGTTTTGTTCCCATCGCATTCCTCTCAGCGACTGCTGGAATCACCGTGGCTGAATACGACTTCATGGCAACCTCTTCTGTGACGACGGACTTGGCTACCGGCGAGCGGAGTCAGGCAGCCATCATCTCGACGTAGACTCTGTGGTTTCTGCGCCGCTTGTTGAGGCGCCCATCTGCAAACGCTTGATAGACAATCTGTCGCTCGGCGTCTCGTGCGGCACGATACGCCCGCGCGATCTGGTGGCAGAGATTCCAGATCATCTCCGGTGGGAAGCTCGATGCGATATGTCCCCAGGTATCGCCCGCCACCAGATTGTCGAAGGCATAGCCGAACATGCCTCCCCCGTGGTGCTCAAGGACCACGATTCCGTTTTTGTAGAGCCCGGAAGGATTGCGGTAGATTCCATAGCGGTAACTATCACCGGTCCATCGGGTCGTGGAATTCGATCCGCTGGGCCGCGCTTCGCCGAAGATCCCGGCGCCAAGAAACTCGAGCCCGCTCACAGGCGCCTCGCGTGCCTCACCGCTGTTGAGATGGTCTTGCATGTTGTAGCAGCGGACGGTCTGCGGCGGCTCTGGTCCCGATTCCCCGAACCAGAGCTGTGCTACGTCATCGGTTGTCCAAAAGTGTCCTGGACGAGATTGTGTTGGTTGCATTGCGCATTCCTTTTCTTGCATGAATGTTTGCCGGACGGCAGGCTGGCTGTGTAGGGAAGTTCTCCCCGGCGAGGTACGCTCATCCTTCGTTAACCGCTTCAGTGTCTCGAAGGCCACACTCCGACCATGGCGGTATAAAGCGCGTGTCTGCCTCTTTCCGGGAGCTCACCGCATCCGGATACGAGGACGAATGGGCGTCCCCAGCAGGCGGCGCAGCCTCCGGGGTTCGGTGACGGATCGAACCGCCTCGCCATCATGCGCGCGATTTCCGCAGAGCAGAATTGATCTTGCAGGATGTCCGCCACGCGGCAGGTCTCAAAGGGAGCCTCACATGGATCGAGGAACCGGCGCACGGGATCGCCCTGGCCGAATCGGTAGATCGCTGGTTTTGACATAGGAATCGAGTAGGAACGGCGTGGACGGCTTAGCGCAGGACCGACGCCGGGTTGAAACTCCCGATGGACATAAAAGGGGAATATCTTTCGGCGTCTGACTCACAAGATGAAATTGGCCACTGCGTAGTATCCGAGGATTGTGTCGCGTGGACGGACGCCATACGCTGCTCCTCGTTGTTACAGCAGATCCTTCGGGGGCGAGAGTATCTCGACTTTGGGGAAGTACGTTTGATAGCGCGCAACGTCGCGCGTCAGCAACGCCAGATGTTCAATTGCCGCGTGCGCGCCAATATAAAAGTCCGGGAGCGGAGTGTTTCGCAGACCTCCGCGCCTGCGATAGGCCAGAAAACACTTGCCAGCCAGGAATCCGGCTTCCCAGGGAAGTGGATCTCTTTGGTAAAGGTTGCCGGGCAAAGCAGCATTCAGCGCTTCGATGGTCGTATATCCGATCGACACTTCGGCGTAGATGATGGGATTGACGATCAATATCGCATGTTCGGTACACTCGGCGAGCGCACTCCCCGACCATTCGCTCCACTTCGCGTCATTGGTGGCGATGTCCAGCAGAATATTACTGTCAACCAGGACACCGCGGCAGTTGCGCAGACGTGCCGGCAGACTCGTCAAAACCGGTTTCACCTGGCTTTCCTGCCATGGCGGGCCTCTACGCGCGTCAATGCCATGATTTCGTCGGTGCTCATGCGAGTGTCCGCTGTGCCACGGAGCGCTTCGAGTGCTCTGTTTCCTCGGATGCCCGTGCCGAGCGCGCGTTTGACTTTGCGAATGCGGGCGTGATCTCCAGCCACCTCGAACTCGACTTCAGTATGAGGCAGGAGGCCCAGCCGGTTACGGACATCTTGCGGAATCGTCACTTGTCCCTTGCTGGTGATTTGCATAGTAATACTCCTACTGGTAAGTGTAATGTCCGAACCTTGAGAGTGCAAGTTGCCCGTCAACGAGTGCAACTGTCGTTGCAGCTTCGTTCTGCTCTTGCCTCAGCTATATGTGGACACTGCCTCGTATCGAGGCCTGGTGATCGCTGAATGCCAACTCATGCTTCTTTTTCACGGTTGAAATTTGAATCATAAGCTGGACACGAGAAGCATGATGTGGTCACTGCAACCTTTTTTCAGCGCTGCGTTTCAGCTGCCGCTCAATAAATGAAGCATAATCTGGCCGAGACTTCGAATATGAAGCATAAACTGGCCAAGAACTTCGGCCTTTGTTTTTTTAGCGTCCATTTACTGGCATGGGGGTACACGCGCGCCGATTGGCTCACTGAGTGACTCGCCAGTTATCGCCTATGGTCATCCCACATGTTTTTTCACGAGACAAGCAGATTCGTCAATACTGGCCGGCATATCGGGACTAATTCCCGTCAATGGAGCGTATCTCCAAGAGAGTCTTGAAATTCCGAGCAATATCGAGCTCAACCTCTTCAATCGAAGACTTGCGAAGCCCCGCAATTGCCTCAACAGTTCGGCCGATGTCTGATGGACGTGCTGCGCGTTCATTTACCTTGGTGAATGGGCCATCTGTTTCCGTCAATATCCGATCGTCAGGCATAGTTGCAATAATCCGGCGCCCCTTCTCGTTCAACATCATCTCAGAGTTGACTGAGAAATAGCACCCAAGGTCGATGGCGCGATGTGCCTCTGCCACCGATCCAGTAAACCAGTGGAGCACGACCATGCCTGCTGTAGGCGGAAGATGATGTTCGATCAAATCGAGCACGACTTTCGCTGATCGGACGCTGTGGACGCTGAGTATCTTGTTTCGGTTGATAGCACACTTTTGCAGCACATGCTGAAATACTTCCTTTTGGATATCTAGCGAACGGTAGTAACGGGGACCGGCGTCAATGCCTACTTCTCCTATATATCGAGCTTCCGGAAGATACTGATCCCACAATGGAATCTCGTCGGCACGTTCACCGACCAACTGGGGATGGAGGCCAAGGGCGGCACGAACATAGTGGGTTTTTTCTGTAACTTCGCGATTCCGCGGCCACGCTTTCGGAGTCGTCGTAACGGTCAGTGTGTAGACTCCGGCACGTTCAGCATCCTGGACTGCAGAAACGAAATCGGGATACAGATCAAGATGACAGTGAAGATCGACATAGTTTGAACGCATTGAAGTCCTAGTTGGGAGTAGTTGTCACATTCGAGAGCAACTGCCCCACCTCGCTTATGCCGCGCAGATAAACGTCCGCCAACTCGACTTGCCGATCCGCAGACTCATCGGTCAATGGTCCAGATTTATGAATGAGGACGGACGCGAGTCCGGGTCTGCCTATAAGCCTGCAGATCGCGACCTGGAACGATCTAACCTGAAGACCTTCGGCCTCCGTAGAGGTGAGAGGCTCGGCAGAGAGATCCGCAAGCGTATACTTCGTTGGGTCCCTTTCACCAAGACCGCTGTTTAGGGCTGCCCTTCGAATCAGACAAGGCAGACAGAATCCGCAATGTTCCGTTCCATGTCCCTTCCAACGCCCTTTCGTCGGCGATGCACAGGAAAGACTTTCCGGAACGAGCCGCTTGAGGAGAGCCTGATTGGAACACATAGAAGCCATCTCGCCCTTGGTCTTGTTCCAGTATGGATTTTCTATCGTTACAGGCATCTCCAAGTGGCGTAAGAGTTCGTTCCATCGTGCGATGTAGAAAGGATGCGTCGTGCGCGTGCTCAGGGAACCCAACCGAAGTTGGTCGAGTGGAACATTAAGAGCGATGAGTCCATTTTCCGGAGCAAGCAGCTGAGAACTTCGACCGAGACCGCTTCCAGCAAATGTTCCGGTTGCGAAGAATAGAAACGATCGTCCCCGCATGGAATTTTCAGAAGGAACATCCTTTACGAGTTCTTTTGGAAAGTTCATCCACATGCGCAGGCGTCGGAAAGGGCGCTTAGGGTATTGGGTCTCTAGCCTCCGGAACAGCACTTCCTGGGCGGCGCTTGTCGCCCCCTCGCCAGCGTGGCTGATGAAGAGCGGATTACGACCCTGCTCCAGAGCATCGATGGCCCCGATAAGGCTATCCAGGCCACCGGAGAATAGAGATAGACCATCAAATGGCGGCTTCGCAAACACAAGCGGTTGGGGCGCGACAAATCTCTCAAAACCCTGAGGTCGAACCCTAAAATCAAAGGTCCATCGGTCCCCAGTCAGAAAATTCAGCATCCGCCGCAGAAGATTGGCAGAACCCCTCCAGCGATCTACATCGCTCACGGGAACCACTAGCCGAATCTCTCTCGTCCAGTTATCTTGTGATTCCGTATCTCGTGAGATTCGGGTGTCTGCGGCGTGAATATGCGCGGCAAGAACCAACAGATCCACACCTATCTCGGACGGGTAAACACCCATCGCGGCCAGTTCGTCGAGCGCGTTACCAATCCCGTGATCCAGCCGCTTCGTAGCCTGAACAAATTGCAGCGGAGTCGCAACTTCATCTTCACCGCTCGGTATGGCAACTTTGTCCTTCAGTCCGAATTTTCCAAAAATCAGGTGGCGACTCATGGTTTATCCGCCTCCGCTTCTGCCATGCTTTGGAGTATGGAATACGCTTGTTCATAGATAGTATCGATGGTGCGTGTAACTTGTTCTTGAGTCATCGTTGTTCCGACCTGGTTTGCTGCGAAGGCATCCGAGACGCTGCGTTCGACGAATTCGAACAGTTGCGTCTGGATATCGGCAGCGTCGGTCACGTTCTGTGGCAACGATATCGCGTTCGATCCAATGTCATTACAGATGCGCGCTTCAATCGCATGTGCAATATTCAGCTCAAGGATCGTTTGCACTTGTTCTACAGTGAGAGAGTCGAAATCGGTGATTCCGTTTTCTGCGAGATCTACGATGGTTTCAACGAATGCTTCGCGGGCGATGCTGTCATCGATCGCTCCGCCGGCAGGACAAACGATCTCGAGCATGCCGAGAAATATCTCTTCAATCGGTCGACCGACAAGGCGTTCCAACCCTATGGAACGGAGCGCCGCGCGGGCATTTCCGCCGACGGCTGAAGAGAGGACGCCCGCAAGCTGCGCCGTCGCTCGCCGCGAGACTCCCATTCTTCGTGCCGCATTGCGACTTCCGCCTGAGGAAGTCGCAACGTACTGAGAGAGTGCCCGTCCGAGACTTCGGCGGTCCCCACCGCCCGACGAAACAAAGCGTGTGAAATTGTTGCGCGCCAATGCAAATCTTTGCGGATCGCTTGCAGGTGGTATCGGAGGCCGATCTGGAGGTGCCGGTACTGCACCTCCGCCGTTGGCATTTACTAAGGGTAAAACGGCAGGTATAGGGATCGCGCTTTCACCGTTCGCAGGTGTCGGAATTGGCGTCGGCTGTGCAGGCCCAATGCTTCCGTCGTCCGCCGGTGCTGATTGAGAACCATCTGACCCACCACCCTCCTCCAGCCATGTGGGTATTAGAGGTTTTGCGCCACCTGAGCCACCATAGGAATTCGATGTACCCATCACCGACCTCCTTGTGTCCGAGTGCGGAGAGTATTCGTAGCGGCGGCTTTGAGAAGCTGGCCACCGTGCTTACTCCAAACTTCCAGCATTTGCTCAAAACGCTTAACCGCGGATGGGTCTTTGAGGGCGTTTGCCCAACCACTGCACACCCAAGGACCGAGGCGATTAGCAGGCAGAGCTTCCAGGAAGTCGAGGAGGTTGCTCTGTAAGGATGGTTGCGCGCGCACGAGAACTTCAACCCCGGCGACACCATCAGGGGCTCTTTCGAAAGAATCGGAGGCAATGATTCGAGTACGGAGCATTTCAAACACCTGTGCAGCTTCCGGCGGAGCAAGGCCGCGCAGGTTCACTTCTTCAGCTTGTACAGCCAACCTCACGCCGAGGAGTCGTTCTGCAATTGCCGCAACCTGTCCGAATGCGGTGGCAGCTCCGAAGAAGTCCTTGCGGTCCTTGGTTACGAATAGATAGGGGCGGAGATCAATCTTGGCGAGAGGCGGCTTCAGCCGTGCCCAATCCAAGGTGCTCGGCGACGCAAGCCATTCAGCGAGTACCGCGCTGGTCTCGCTATCTGTAGTAAGCGCCTCAGCCTTTGTGGGAGACTTTTTGACCGATGGTCCTTCTTTAGCTGGCTGCGACGCCGATTCGCTAGTTTTCTTTTCCGCTGTGGCTTCCAGCGCGGCGAGATCTGCGCACACTCCATCGGGTGCTGAGGCCGCTGCGATCGCGATCTGGTCGAACACACGGTTATTGAATCGCTCTGCCAGCATCAGTTTAGCCAATACCGGGAGTTTCACATCATCGCCGAACCCGCGGGCTTCGGCTGACGCTTGCCGCAATAAAAGCGTGTTTAGGAACCGTTTGATCTGGCGCGGATTGCCGCGCGCGCCATTCGCAAGGAGCGGCCCAACTTGGTCCGAGATCATTAATGCGTTATGGGCACTCTTTTCCTTCGGCCCGAGCGCGCTTTTCGTCGAGGCGGCGTCGAGGACGTTCCCTAGCCAGGGCCGCGTCAGAAGTCCACGAGCCACTTTGATCAGTTCGTCGAAAGCGGCATCGCCTTCTCCCAATTCCGCGCCGACCAACAACAGAGTGACATAGATACGAGTTTCCGTCTGACCCAGCGCAGGAATACGAAAAGGAACCTGAATTAACTTCTCCAAATAGTTACGGGCGTAGGTCTGTGGTCCGGTGCTGTCGGGTAGGTCGGGGAAGTGCTTTCGGACCGAATACTCAATCATGGCCTCGTCTGCAGCCACCACGAATGCGGTACGAGAGGTGAAGACGAAGAGGCGGATCGCTTCGAGGGTCTCGATCGCAGTTTCTGGAAGACAACGGTCGAGATCATCGACCAATACAATGAGCTGATCGACCTTTGCCTCTTCCAAAAGCTTGTCGAATGCCTTCCGGAATTCAGCAATTTCTTCAGGAACATTGCTGACGCTCTCCTCGTCTTTTTCCTTCAGCAGGTCCTTTGCACCTTCGAGAATGCTGCTGATTTTTTCCTTCGTGAAGTTCGCTGGATCAGCTAATGTACCTTCAAGACTGTTCACCAGACCCAGCACTCCGAATTGATGGTGGCCTGTGTAAAACCCGACTGCGGCTGTTACCAGACCGCCAGTTCGCTTCGCAAGCTTTAGCAGATCAATACGATGAAAGACGTCCTTTACCGCGGAAGAAGCCTTTGTCAGAAAAGGTCGTTTCTCCAGCAGCCCGGTGACGATCCCTTCGATAAGCGCGATCTTGGCATCCTCAAATCCTTGGAAGCGCCAGCCGTTGAACTTCAGGCACAACACCCGATCCTCGCCCTCCAGGGACGCCTCTATCATCTCCAGGATACTTGACTTTCCGGCACCCCAGTCTCCGTGGACACCAATAGTGATGGGGTGATCGGAGTGCTTTCTCACGAGCGCAACTATCGTTTTCGCGATCGGCTCGTTATTCAATAGGTCGACTTTTGTTTCGTTATCAGAAAGGATCATCTGTAGGTGCTCGGCCCAGGTGTGGTAAGGGGTGCGACACGAGTGTATCTTATCGGGCTGTAAGAAATGCTCTTCGTCAGAGAAAGAAATCGGTTCCTGTGCGTGGTGCTCGTCTGGTTAATAACGGGAAACGCTTCAGCATTCCGCAACGCAAAACCAACCCGGTTTGCGCAAACGAAATGAAGGCTCTGAACCGACTACGACACCGGCATTTATGCTTCAAATCAAGAATCTTCGTTTCAAAAGAAGCATAAAGTGGCCATTTGGTCCACTTATGCTTCTTTTTTTTCAACGGGTTTGACAGGGGACATGCTTCAGACGCGCATGGGCATCAAGACATACCGCTGTTGATACTCGGGGTTGAAGGCCTCAGGAGCGATCACGGCTGCAGAGGAAGCATTCTTGAGGGAGAGACGAACCTCTCCTTCAGGTCCAATCGTCTTCAAAAAGTCCACCAGGAAGCTGCCATTGAAGCCAATGGTTATCGCTGGGAAGGCATAGCTGAGAGGCAGCGTCTCCTGCGACTCGCCCCGATCGGGCACCGAAGCGCTGATGGTCAGCATATTTTCCTCCAGGCGAAGCTTG
>JAKAYS010000046.1 GCA_021826695.1 Acidobacteriota bacterium
CCGAGCACTCATTCGCAGCCGAAAGAAAGTAGGGGGCCAGCTTCGAACCGCGCAACCAGTGGGTCTGTGGCATAAAGGCGGCAATGGCGATGATAGCAACCACGACCAGTACGCAGCCACGGACCAATCCAAAAATCGCGCCCAGCAGCCTGTCCAGGCCCCCCAGGCCTACCTTATGGGCCAGTCTCGACAGCAACCCTCCCAGCAGGCCGAAGACGATCATGACGCCCAAGGCAATCGACAAAAACGCCAGGGCGTCGGCAATATGTTCCGAATGGATGACTCGGGAGAGAGGGACCGCCAGCAGGCGGTAATTCCAAAGCGCCAAACTCAAACCGACAATCAAACCGACAAGAGAGATGACTTCACGAAGAAATCCTTGCGAAGCCGCCACAATCGCCGACAGTACAACGACGGCGACAATCATCCAATCAAAAGGTGTCATTAGTATCCTGGGAAACTTTTAGTGCAGCGATGTGCGGCCTGTAATGCGATGAAACGCTTCCAGGTATTTCTCCTGCGTCCTCGCTACCACTTCCGGCGGCAGCTCGGGCGCGGGAGCCTGCTTGTTCCAGCGACTCTCTATTAGATAATCGCGCACGAACTGCTTGTCAAAGGAAATCTGCGGGCCACCCGGATGAAACTCCCGCTCCAGCCAGTAGCGCGACGAGTCCGGCGTCAACACCTCATCGGCCAGCAGCACGCCATGAGCGGTCCGGCCAAACTCAAACTTCGTGTCAGCCAGAATCAACCCTTGTTTCCTGGCGTGGCGGGAGGCGCGGTCATAAATCGTCATGCTTAAATCGCGCAACAGGACGGCATTTTCCGGGCCGATGCGGCGCCCCATCTCTTCCATCGAAATATTGACATCGTGCTCGCCGTCGGCGCTCTTGGTCGCGGGAGTAAATAATGGCTCCGGCAATTTTTCTGACTCCGCCAGGCCCGGGAGCAACGCCACGCCGCAGACACTTCCGGAAGCCTGATACTCCTTCCAGGCAGAGCCTGCCAGATAGCCGCGGACCACGCACTCTACCGGAAACATCTCCGCTCGCTGCACCAGCATGGAGCGGTGGCGGAGATGCGCTCGATACGGTTGTAGGGAAGCGGGATACTGGTCGATATCTGCCGTGATGACGTGATTGGGGACCACATCCTTCAATAGTTCAAACCAGAAAAGTGAAATTTTCGTCAGGATTTTTCCTTTGTCCGGGATGCCTGTTGCCAGAACATGGTCGAATGCCGAGATGCGATCCGTGGCGATCAGCAACAGGTCGTCGCCAATTTCGTAAATGTCTCGCACCTTGCCGCGCGCGTGGAGCTTCAGGGTAGGAAATTCAGTTTTCAAAAGTGTTTCCGGCATACAGGTATATACCCCGTCAACTATATTTGCACTTTCGGGCTGCGCGTGTCACACGTTGGGATGCCGCTGAGTGTTCGCTTGTTGTATACAGCGAGTAACTTATGCCGAGGCCCGCTGTTGTTGCGAGTGGTCTCGGCCCAAGCGCACCGAAACGATCTTCGACACGCCAGGCTCCTGCATAGTGACTCCGAAGATCGCATCGGCAGTTTGCATCATGCGTTTGCTGTGGGTAATGACGATAAAGTGGGTGCGGTCGCACATTTTTTGCAGCATGTTGGCGAGTCGGCCCACGTTGGACTCATCCAGCGCGGCGTCCACTTCGTCCAGCACGCAGAATGGGCTGGGCTGGTACTGGAAGATCGCCATCAGCAGGGAGAGCGCCGTCAGCGCCTTTTCGCCGCCGGAGAGCAACAGCACGTTCTGAAACTTCTTGCCCGGCGGCGAAGCGATAATGTCGATGCCGCTCTCGTCCGAATTCTCCTGGTCCGTGAGCTTCATGAACGCCTGCCCGCCGCCAAACAGGTTTGCAAAAGTGGCGGAAAAATTTTCATTGATTGCCGCAAAGGCCTCTTCAAATTTACTGCGCAACACGCCTTCTATTTCGCGAATACTGTTCTGCGTGTTGTCGATGGAATCGATCAGGTCCTTGCGCTGTGTTTCCAGAAACACATGGCGTTCCGAGGCTTCCTTGTATTCGTCCAGCGCCATCATGTTGACCGGCCCCATCGCCTCGAGCTTCTGTTTGATGGCGCGGCAATCTTCTTCTTCCACCGCCAGCGGCCCGGCTTCCAGTCGAACCAGCGAGTCATCTCCGCGCAGTTCATCGGCCGTGAGTGAAAGCTCCTGTTGGCAGCTTTCTTCCAGATGGGCCAGATCGGAGGACAAGCGCGCGGCGCGGGCCGCTTCTTCACTGCGTTTGTCGCGGAAGGCCTCCAGATCGACCCGCAGCGTACGGACCTGCTGCTCCACTTCCGATGCCTGCTGGCGAAGGGCCGCGGTCTGCTGGGCCAGTTCTTCAGACTCCTTGCGGGAGGTATCGCGCGTCGTTTCCAGTTCCTTGCTGCGAAGATGTAGGCGCTCCTGTTCTAAGTCGCGCTGTTTCTGTTCCGCCTCTCCAGAGGCAATCTGCTGTTCCAATTGGTGTACGCGCTGCTGCAAGCTTTCATACATCCGGTCCAGCCGCTCGGTCGCACTGGCGGCGCCGCGCCGGCGTTCCTCCAGCCCGGCCAGTTCCATCGATGCCCGCGACATCTCCTGCTGGGCTGTGTCGCGGGCCATGCGCAGGGATTCGAGAGACCCTTGCGCCTCTGCCAACTGTTGCTCGAATCGCGCTCGCTCCTGCTCGTGACGATCGACTTCTTCATGCCGCTGCGCGACCCATGCGGTCTTTTCCGCGTGCGCCTGCTTGTTGCGTTCTGCCTGAAGCGTCCACTCGCTCAGCCGCCGTTCCAGCCGACCCACTTCAGCTTCCAGTTGCCGCAGGGCCGCGCCGGTGTTGGCGGATTCCTGTTCCGCATTGCGGCGTTCGTTGGATTTGATTTCAATCTGCCGCCCAAGCTCCGTTACCGCATGGGACAACTGCGCCGTTTGTATATCGGCCTTCGCCAGCATCTCTTCCGTGCGCGCCAACTGTTGCTGCGCGCTGCGCAACTCACGCTTCAGCGCGAGCGGGCCTTCGATACTTGGTTTGCCGCCAGTGACCGTGACGTTGTGAAAACATTCGCCATTGGGCGAGAGAAAAAATGCCTCTGGATTTTCAAGCGCCAGCGACCTGCCAATCTCAGAGTCGGGCACGACATAGCCGTTGCGCAGTTTGGGCAGGATCACTTCCAGCGAACTGCCGAAACCGTCGAGAACGCGGATGCAGTCCTTCAACCGGACAACGCCATCGCGCGATTCGCTCAATGGCTGGACGGTGCCGGGCGCGAAGGAAAACTTCGCCTGTGAGTCTTCCGGATGCACTAAGAAAGTCGCGCGTCCATCTACATCCGTTTTTAGGACGCGCATGCCTTCCTGCGCATCGTTCCAGCTCTTTACGACAATAAAGTTCAGTTCCTCGCGCAGGAATTCATCGACCACGCTCTCATACTGGTCGTTCACCTCGACGAAGTCCGCCAACACGCCAACCGGCGCATGGCCGCCCTCCATCGTGTGGGTCCGTAGCAGCTTGCGCACCGTGTCGGTCGAGTAGCTATGCTCGCGGATCAAGGCTTCCAGAGAATTCCTCCGACCTTGCTGCGTGGCCTGTTCGGCGCGCAGTTGATCGGCCTGGCGGCGGGAGGCAGCTTCTTCCGTGCGCTGTGTTTCCAACTGCTCGCGCAAGGTCTTCAGTTCCGCTTCGGTGTCTTGCAGAAATGTGCTGGCTGTGTGAAATGTGAGCGAAACCTGCCCGCGTTCCGCTCCTAATTTTTCCAGCTCAATCTGTACTCCTTCTCGTTCCGAAGCCAGGCGTTCCGCCTCGCGCTGTAGGCCTTCGAGACTCGCCTCTCCCTGTGTGATCTGGTTGCGCACCTGATTCGCCTGGTCCATCCAGTGCAACATTTGCTGGCGAGAGGTCTCGATCCGCCGATCGACCGCTGCCAGTTCACTGGTGGCTTTCTGCGCAGCGTTCTGACGCGCCTGCATGTCGCGCCTCGCACCATCCACGGCTTCCTGCGCTTGCGCCAGAAAGGCCTGCTGCTGGCTGCGCTCCACTTCCACGCCTGCGAGTTGCTGCCGCGTCTGCGCCAGTTCCGCGTGGGCGCCCTGCAAACGGACCGCCAGGTCTGACACGCGGTCCTGATTGGCCTGTAGCTGGGTCAGTGTCCGCTCCAGTTCGACAGAAGCGGTGTTAGTGCGTGCCGCTGCCTCGCGGGCCTGCTGTTCGCGGCTGTAGCCTTCCGCGACCGCAGCCGCGCGCTGCTGGTCGATGGTTGCGATGGTCTGCGTCAGCTCATCGATCTGGACCGCCAATTGCGCCAATTCAGCCGCCGCTGCGATGGAAGCTGCGTCCATTGTCGACAGGCGTGTGGCGACCACCACGCGAAGCCGCTGGCGCAGTTCATCCCGCAGTGCGCCATAGCGTTCCGCCTTGGCGGCCTGCCGCTTCAAAGAGTTCATCTGGCGCGTGACTTCGTCGAAGATGTCGTTGACGCGGGCAAGATTTTGTTTGGCCTGTTCCAGCCGCAACTCCGCCAGGCGCTTCTTGGTCTTGAAGCGCGTGACGCCGGCAGCCTCTTCGATAATGGCGCGTCGATCGTGCGGTTTGCTGCTCAACAACTGGCCGATGCGCTCCTGCTCGATGATGCCGTAGGACTCCGAGCCTAGGCCGGTGCCCATCAGCACGTCGTGAATGTCGCGCAATCGGCAGAGCTTGCCATTCAGCAGATATTCGCTGTCACCCGTGCGAAACAGGCGGCGCGTAATGATGACTTCGCCATCCTGCGCATGGTTCCGCTGGAATTTGCGGCGGCGTACCTTCAGCACAACAGCATCTTCTTCGGTCGCCGCCTCTGCGGGTTCGTCTCCTTCCGCGTCCTCGATGACTTGTCCCGGTTGCAACTCCGCAACCGTATCTTCAGTCTCCTGTGCGGCCTTGGAGCGCAGCGCAGCCTCATCCCAGTCGTCTTCGACTATCTCAGGGCCCCGGGCAGCATTGCTGGTTGGTTGATACACCTCCGGATCGACGAGGATCAGAGATACTTCGGCCATGCCCGTCGGCTTGCGGTCGCGTGTACCGGCAAAGATGACGTCTTCCATTTTGACGCCGCGCAGGCTCTTGGCCGACTGTTCGCCAAGCACCCAACTGATGGCGTCGGAAATGTTGGATTTGCCGCAACCGTTCGGCCCGACAATGGCCGTGACGCCGTGGCTATCGAGCAGCACTTCCGTGCGGTCGCAAAAAGACTTGAAGCCGAGAATGTGAATACGCTTGAGTTCGAGCAAGCCGGGCTCCTTTCCTGACGGTCCAGCCGCGCCATGCATCCGCCGCCGATGGCTTCACTTTAGCCGGGTCTGAGGCCACGGTCAACACGGCGAATACTACAGAATGTGGATAAGATGTCCGAAACCCTAGCAGTAGGATACAGCATGAAAGTACAGCGGACGAAAAGATTAATTCTTCAGTGTAGGCCTTACCAATACTTCGCTGATAAATGACTGGTCAGGCTGTGTCGCCAGCAGCGCGACGATATCTGCAATATCTTCTGGCTGGATGGCCCCGAGTGGAGACTTTTTCGATGCCAGTCCGGCCCCGAACTCGGTCTGCACCGATCCTGGAGCGATGAGCGAAACTCGCACCTGGTGCTGCCGGAGTTCCTCGGCGGCGGACACCATCATTCCGTTCAGGCCCCATTTTGACCCGGCATAGGCAGCGCCGTTCGCCACCGGGTTCTTGCTGGCCAGGGAAGAAATGTTGATGATGTGGCCGCGGTGGGCCGCTATCATGCTCGGCGCAAAGGCGCGCAGCAGCAGAAAAGGCGCCCGCAGATTGATGGCGACGGTCCGCTCCCACTCCTCGGTAGACATGGTGTGCAATGGGCCCTGAAACCAGCCCACGCCAGCGTTGTTGACCAGAATGTCGCAGCGCCCATGCGCTTTCAGGACGGCCCGCGCGAAGGCCTCGATCTGGGCCGAATCGGCAAGGTCGCAGCAATGGGATTCAGCATGGCCGCCTGCGGCGACGATTTCGTCTTGCACCTGCTTAAGTTGGTCCAGCGCCCGGGCCGTCAACACAGTGCGCGCGCCCAGCAAAGCGAGCTTGCGCGCGATGGCGGCGCCGATGCCGCGGCTGGCCCCGGTGATGACGGCAATTTGTCCGGCAAGAGAAGAATGTTTCATGCAGACTTCCTGCTGCCCGGCGACCCGGGCAAAACGGTCAACGAACGATTCGGCGAATCAGCCATAGGGCGGCGAGCGCGATGAAAATTAGCCCGAAGATCAGATAACGCGTTTTCCCGAGCTTTTCCGGCCACTTTGTCATATGCGAGATAGGTCCCCTGTCGAATCGTACATCGCCTGCTACTATTGCGTCTTCTCAATCCACAGTGGAATACTGATTTGTAATTCGAAGGATAGGTTTTATAATCCTTTCAACCACTCGAATGTGGCATGTCTTGTGCATCTCAATCAATACCAGCAGCAAAACGTTACCGATCATGTTGTCGGAACTGGCGTAAAGGCTTGGCCGACACGTTGGACAATTAAATTTCCCATAAACACTCGTTCGCGAGGAGTGACTGATGAAGAAGGTTCTGTACATCTCGGTTCTGGCGTTGGCTAGTTCCGTAATTAGTGCCGCTCCCATGATGCTGGCGCAAAGTTCCAATCAAGGCACAATAACTATTAAAGACGCTGCGGAAGCGAACGCCTATAACTCTGCGATCAGCCAACCGACGCCTCAAGCAAAAGCAGCTTCCGCCGAGGCGTTTCTACAGCAGTATCCAAACAGCATCGTAAAGCAGCAGATGCTGGAAGTCCTGATGGACGCTTACACGCAGACCGGCAACACGGACAAAGCGCTCGCCACAGCGCGTAAGGTCCTCCAGATCGATCCCACCGACATGCGCGCTCTTGCGTTGAGTGCTTATGTTCTGCGCAGTCAAGCTGGCCAGAAGACCAATCCAGCGGACGCTCAGCCACTGCTCGACGAAGCCGCTAAGGACGCCCAAGCAGGCCTGACCGCACCCCCTCCTACAGGCGCGGACGCTGTCAACTTTGAAAAAATGAAGGCTGCGGTCACGCCGCTGTTCGACGGTGCGATTGCAGCCGACGATCTGGAGAAGAAAGATTATCCGAACGCGATCAAATATTTCCTGGACGAGCTGAAAGCCATGCCTCCCGCGCAGCAGACTGCCGGATCTGGCATCCAGGACACATACCTCCTTGGCCAGGCCTATATCCAGGAGCAGCCGCAGGACATTGTCAACGGAGTCTGGTATCTTGCACGCGCAGCGGCCTATGCTCCAGAGCCCTTCAAAGATGAAATCCAAAAGGCCGCGCAGTATTGGTACAAGAAGTATCACGGTGGTACGGATGGATTCGATGATGTGCAAACGCAGGCCAAAGCTTCTCTGATGCCACCGTCGGGCTTTACCATTAAACCTGCCCCGCCACCGCCGTCGCCGCAGGAATTGGCGCACACCGCTGTCACTTCCACCCCCGACCTGAAGACCATGGCGCTTACAGACAAGGAATTCGTCCTCGCCAACGGTACACCCGACGATGCGAGCAAGGTTTGGGACACCATGAAGGAGTTGACCACGAAGGTCCCGGGCAAAGTGATCTCCGCTACGGCGGACTCTGTACAGCTTGCTGTTTCCGACGATGCCCAGCAGTCGAACAAGGCCGACTTCACGATCAATATGAAGAAGCCATTGAAAACGCCGCCGGCGATCGGATCCACAGTGACCTATATTGCCACCTTTGACTCCTATACGCAGACCCCTCCCATGATCATCATGAAGGACGGGGAAGCGCCTCCATCCACCAAGCCACATGCCGTACACCGCACCACCACGCGGCATCACACCACGCCTCAGTAGTTTTGGCTTGAATGCAAATAAGGCGGGCATCCCGAAAGGATGCCCGCCTTATGTTTTTTGCGGAGAGATCTCTACTGCTGGCGCCGAGTGCAGATTGAAAACGTTCGTCATCCTGAGCGCAGCGAAGGATCTCCGTATAGCTGAGGAATGCCAAAACAGAGGTTTTTCGCGGAGTTTACCCTTGAGCGAAGCGAAGCGCTCAGAATGATTCCATTGGAACATTGGGCAACATTGGTTTAAAGCCGCTCTACTTTGCCACGAGCTTTTGTTGCTGTGCGATCCACAGTTCGACGCGCTGTTGCAAAATATCGAGCGGCAATGCACCGGAGTCCAGTACCTCATCATGAAATGCGCGAATGTCAAAATTTTTACCCAGCTTTTGTTGCGCCTCTTTACGCAACTCTAAAATCTTCAATCGCCCCATGTCGTACGCCAGCGCCTGGCCCGGCCACGCGATGTAACGATCCACCTCTTCCTGAATCGTGATGTCATCCATGGCCGTGTGGTCGTGGAAGTATTGCACCATCTGAGCGCGTGTCCAGTGTTTGGAATGCACGCCGGTATCGACAACCAGCCGCACGGCGCGCCACATCTGGTTTTCCAGCAGTCCATATTCGCTGTAGGGGTCCCGATAGAAGCCGACTTCCTTGCCGAGTTGCTCGCTGTAAAACGCCCAGCCTTCGACGAACGCGGTGTAGCCTTCAAAGCGGCGAAACTCCGGCAGACCGGTCAGCTCCTGCGCCAGCGAAATTTGCAGATGATGGCCTGGAACGCCTTCGTGGTACGCAATCGGCTCGACCTGCGTCAGCAGGCGCTTGGTTGCATCGACGGTGTTCACGCGAATCCATCCCGGACGCGAACCATCGGGCGTGCCCGGCTGATAGTCCGCAGGCACCTGATCGGCTGAACCGAAGGTCGTCATTGGCACGACCTTCAGCGGTGTCTTTGGAATCTTTGTCACCAACTCCGGCAGTTTGGCTTCCATCTGCTCGGCGTAGTGACGATAGAGTCCGATCAACTGCGCGCCGGACTGCGCGTGCTCCTTGGGATTGCCGACCAGAGCTGCGTGAAAGCTGCGCAAGTCCTGATATCCAAGCTGATGCACAACGGCCATCAACTGCGGCCCGATGCGCGCAACGTCTTCTTCGCCGATTTTGTACACCTGATCTGGCGTCAAGTCTGTAGTTGTAAAACTCTGCACCAGATACGCATAGCACGCGTCGCCATCTTTATTTGCCCAAATGCCCGGATCTTTGCGCGCTTTGGGAATGTAATCGGAGACAAGATAGCGGGCGAACTGCTTGTAGGCCGGTTGTATCTTCACGCGGATCGCCTTCAACACTGCGGCGCGAATCTCCGCCTGATGTTGCGGAGAAATGTTTGCCGGGAAGTGTTGCAGAGGACGCGCAAATGGTGTGTCCTCCGGCTTGGCCGCGACCATTTCGTTCACCTGCGCCAGCACCTTTTGCATAATGTAGGCTGGCTCACTACGACCGTCCTGCTCTCCCAGCATCATGTCGGTGCTGATCTGCATCATCGCCGCGGGCACTTTGTTCAGGCGTGAAATGTAGTGGTCGTAATCATCCGCGGACGTAAAGGTGAGCATCTCGACCAAGGCGGGCAGCTCTACTTGGATGCCGGAGAACTGCGTTACCGGCGTCTGCCAGGGCTTGCAGACGGAAGACTCCTGCTGATCGACGAGGTCATGCACCAGCAACTGTTTGCTCAACTGTTCCTGGTCGTTCATGCCAGCGGTGTCGATTGTGCCAAGCCTCTCAATGAATGCCTGGCCGCGTGCCAGCGCATCGTTGTAGGCCCGTGGAGAATAGTCCGAAAGTTGATCGTCATAACGCTTGTCGCCGATGGTCGAAGCCATCTCCGGCGAGTGTTTCAGCGTGTCTTGCCAATAGTCGCGAAAAATTTGATTCAACGCATCGGTGCGTTCTTCCAGAGACTGCGGTTTCTGGGCTTGTTGTTCCACCGAATGCGATGGCGGCGGAGCAAGGTCCCGCGGCTTGAACGACTGCGCAGAAAGACCAGCGGAAAAACTCGGGAAGGTTCCCGCCGCAAGCAGCAGGCAAGCGTGGGCAGATAAAAAACGTAGAGCAGCCATGGGTTGAGTGTAAATGCGGCGATACACAAACTAAAACGGCCCTGCCGCAGCAAGGCCGTTTCATTCACAGCAAAACTAGGGACTACGCGCTGGCCTTGGTGCAGATTTCATCAAAGGCCTGCGTAAGATATTGCGCGATCTGCGGAGCGGTGGAGCTTTCAATTACAGAGCGCTGCATCAGAAACGCCAGCTTGCCGTCGCGAAAAATTGCAATGGCGGGCGAACTGGGCGGGTTGCCCTCCAGGTGACTGCGGACTTTATCGGTGGCTTCACGGTCCTGTCCGGCGAAGACGGTGATCTTCCGGTCTGGCAGCGTGGCGTGTTGCAGGGCCATCCGCACAGCGGGGCGCATCTTGCCCGCCGCGCATCCGCAGATGGAGTTGACCACCACCATCGTAGTTCCGGGCTTGGACAGCGCCTGCTCGACATCGGCAGCGGTGCGCGCTTCTTGAATACCCGCGCGGACCAATTCCTCGCGCATCGGAATCACCATGATTTCTGGATACATCTGTTTGTTCCTCCTACTGTTAGTGGCAATCTTTAGTGTATATCGTCGCGGCGATTGCGTTGAAAAATACGTCTCCTCATTCAGTGTGGTGTACAGTGTTTCCTGTGATCTGGATAGCCTCCTTGTATACGCATGAAAAATATCTTTTATTTCTTCCTAATCTTTCAGTTTTCCGCTGTCCTCTCCGCGCAAAAAGTTCCAGCGCGTCCTGCGATTACTGGTATTTCGCATATTGGGCTGGTGACGCAGGGCCTCGATGCTGACCGCAAGTTTTATACGCACATGCTAGGCTGGACGGCTGCGCCTTCTATAGAGGTTCCGAATGGCCTACGTTTTTATGGCGCTCCGCGGCAATGGGTTGAGGTTGCGCCTGCGACCAGTCCGACAGAGCAGCCTTTCAATCACGTTGCTTTCACCACTCCCGATGTGAAGGGAATGCGGCTTTACCTTGCAGCACATGATGTGGCCGTGCCAACCGCAATCGCGCGATGGAAGGATGGAAGCAAAAGTTTTCGTGTAAAAGACCCAGAAGGGAACGTCGTTGAATTTCTACAGCCAGGCGCAATGCGTGGCCATACGACGCCCAATCCGCAAGCCATTAGCTCGCGCATCATTCATGCAGGTTTTATGGTCCGCAGCGCGCCCGTGGAGGACAGCTTTTACAAGCAACTCCTCGGGTTTCGTCTCTACTGGACGGGCGGCATGAAAGATGGAGTGACCAGTTTTGTCTCCCTGCAAGTGCCGAACGGTACCGATTGGATTGAGTACATGCTCAATCTCCCACCACATCCAAGTCATCGGCAACTCGGCGTGGCTGACCACTTTTCGCTGGGGGTTGTCAACATGGACACCGTCGTAGCCAAGCTGTCGCAGCGCGGCTGGACGCCTTCGCCGGGATCACACAAGCAAATGGGGCGCGATGGCAAATACCAGTTGAATTTGTACGACCCCGATCAAGTACGCATCGAGTACATGGAATTTCGCCCGGCGCAGAAACCATGCTGTGCTCCATTCACAGGCCCGCATCCGCAACCGGACAAGTAAAAGATTGCTGTGCAGTCACTGGCGAAGTTTGCTGGTTCGCGTAAGCTGAGACGGTAGACGATAAAGGTCCGGATGCAGCCAGACATACCCGCAGAAGAATACAGCAAGCGTCTAAGAGCGCGTGAACTGCGCGCGATGCGGTTTGAAAAACTTCATCGATCGCTTGGCAATGCTCGACTCCTGCTGGCGGTGCTTGCAGGCATTGCTGCGTGGTTGTCTTTTGAGCGACATAGGTTCTCGCCCTGGTGGCTCCTGCTGCCGGTCGCAGCATTTGTCGGCGTCGCTGTCTATCACGATCGCATTCTGCAGTCGCGCTCCTATGCGGAACGGGCGGTCGCTGTATATCGCAAGGGGCTGGCCCGCATCGAAGATCGCTGGGCGGGTAATGGAGAACGCGGAGAACGCTTCCATGCTCCCGGTCACATCTATGCAGCGGATTTAGATTTGTTCGGCGCAGGGAGTCTGTTTGAACTGCTGTCAACGTGTCGCACCCGTATGGGCGAAGACAAGCTGGCGCAATGGCTCCTATCCACTTCGACCTTGCAGGAGATTCAGGAGCGCCATGCGGCGGTTGCGGAGCTTCAGCCTAAGTTGGATTTTCGCGAAGAGTTGGCTGTGCTCGGGAAGGACCCTCGCGTCGGCGTGCATCCCGAAACGTTGCTGGCGTGGGCGGAATCGCCCAATGGCTTGCAGCAGTTGTGGCTGCGCTGGCTGGCTCCCATGCTTGCGGTGGTTGCAGTTGCCTCGGCAATTGCCTGGGCCACCGGGGGAGCAGGTTTCCCTTTTCTGCTGATATTGCTGTTTGAAGGCATTCTTACCTACGGCTTGAAAAAACGACTCGACTCGGTCTTGAGCGCGACGGAAGGGGCGTTCGAGAACCTCGAACTGCTTGCTGCATTGCTCGCCAGACTGGAAAACGAGCCATTGCAGGCTCCCCGGCTTCAGGCCATTCGCAAGGAGCTTTCATCGCATCACCTTCAGGGATCGCAGGCCATCGCTCGGCTACGGACCATCGTTCAATGTATCGAGTCCAGACGAGACATGATGGTGAGGTTTCTCGACGTGCCGTTGATGTACTCAGTGCAAGTTGCTTATGCGTCCGAAGCCTGGCGCCACGCGCACGGCAGCGCGATACGCAACTGGCTCCAGTTGACGGGTGAAATGGAGGCGTTGATTTCGCTTGCGACCTACAGTTATGAACACCCGGCAGATCCATTTCCAGAGGTTGTGGAAGGCGCGCCGTCATTTCATGGAGACGACATCGGGCATCCACTGATCCCATCGGCGAAATGTATTCGCAATGATGTAAGCATTGGTGGAGAGGCGAAGGTGCTGTTGATCAGCGGCTCGAACATGTCGGGCAAGAGCACGCTGTTGCGCGCTGTCGGCCTAAATACGGTGCTGGCCATGGCGGGCGCGCCGGTGCGAGCACGGCGTCTCCAACTGACGCTGCTCCATGTTGGTGCAAGCATTCGCGTCAACGATTCTTTGCAGGAAGGGAACTCGCGCTTCTATGCGGAGATCCTCCGCTTGCGTCAGATTTACGATCTCGCCGCGCAAGCTCCTCCGTTGCTATTTCTGCTGGATGAGTTGCTGCAAGGCACCAACTCCAGGGACCGCCGCATCGGGGCTGAAGGCATTGTCCAAGCCATGCTGGAACGGGGCGCGATTGGCATGATCAGCACCCACGATCTCGCATTGACGGACATCGATGGCTCTCAGATAGGCCGGATTCATAACGTGCATTTTCAGGATGAACTGGTAAATGGCAGAATGCGGTTCGACTTCAAGCTGCGGGAAGGCGTGGTAACGAAGAGCAATGGACTGGAGTTGATGCGGGCCATCGGGTTGAAGGTTTAGCGCAGGTTCACGAAGTGATCCCTCCTCATTGCTCTTAGGTCGCATGGAGTGCGCGATACTATAGGCTCATCTACGTGGAGATACGCGAAAATATCGTTTTGGCCCCCTATACTACCTTTCGTATCGGCGGCCCGGCGCGCTGGTTTCTGGAGGCGTCAAGCGAGGCCGACCTGGCGGAGGCCGTCCTATTTGCACGCGGCAAAAAAGCACCCGTGTTCGTTTTGGGTGGTGGCAGCAATCTGCTGGTTGCGGACAAAGGTTTTCCCGGCGTGGTGATACGCGTCGCCAATCGCGGCATACGCGAGCAACAGGACGGTGAATACGGCATCTTTACCGCTGCTGCCGGCGAGAACTGGGACAGCTTTGTTTCTACCGTTGTGGCGCGAGGTTTTGCGGGGGTGGAGTGTCTGGCCGGGATTCCTGGGACCGTAGGAGGTACCCCGGTGCAAAACGTCGGCGCATACGGGCAGGAAGTTGCATCGACCATTCATTCTGTGCGCGCTTTCGACCGCGCGAATTTGCGCATGGTGGATTTTGCGGCTTCGCAATGCGACCTAAGATACCGGAGCAGCGTATTCAACACCTCAGCCCGGGACCGCTACATTGTGACGGAAGTCAGTTATCGCCTGCGTCTGCATGGTGCTCCGCAACTTACCTACAAAGAGCTGACGGATGCATTTCCAGATACATCCGTCGCGCCAACGCTGTCCCAGGTAAGTAAAGCGGTACGCAGTATCCGACGCAAAAAGGGAATGCTACTGGTGGAGGGTGACCCAAATTGCCTCAGCGCCGGTTCGTTCTTCAAAAACCCTGTGGTGTCGGAGTCGCAACTCGCGGACATTTCCGCTCGGATGACGAAAGAAGCGAACCTTGCGGGCGAGTCCGCAGCAGGACCGATTCCGCATTTTGCGGCGGAGCCGGGAACTGTCAAGTTGATGGCTGGCTGGTTGATTGAGCATTCAGGATTTCCCAAAGGTTTTGCCTTGGGGGCGGCAGGTATATCCAGCCTGCATACGCTGGCGCTGGTCAATCGCGGCGGTGCGACTGCGAATGAAATCCTCGCTCTGCGCGACCAGATTCGCAAGCGGGTCCTTACGCACTTTGGCATTTGTCTCGAACAGGAACCCGTTTATGTTTCGGGGGAATAAGGCGTAAAATTCAACCCCAAAGACTCTAACAGGCGGTCTCGCTCCTGCATCAAAACTGTGTGCGGTTTTCCTTGCGCTGTGATGTGTCCGTCATGCATCACGACTATTTCATCTCCCGCGGAAAATGCTTCTTCCAGATTGTGCGTCACCATCAGGATGGGTACCTGGTGCGTGCGCGCCCAATCGTGAATGTTCGCTGAAAGCTGCTGACGGCTGCGCGTGTCCAGCGCGGCGAAAGGCTCGTCCAGCAGCAGCACCGTTGGCCCGGCAGCCAGGGTGCGCGCAATGGCGACCCGTTGCAGTTGACCCCCCGAAAGCTCACGCGGCCAGCGATTCATAAGCGATTCGGCCTCTACCAACTGCAACAAGCGAAGGACTTTTTCCTTCTGCAGGGGCTTCGCCATGCCGCGCATGGCGAACGCCACATTTCGCGCGACAGTGAGGTGCGGGAAAACCGATGGACTCTGCAAGACCAGTCCAACGCGCCGCTTTTCCGCAGGTATCAGCGATGAGCTGCTCTTGCCCAGCGTTCTCCGCCAAACTGTTTTTCCATGGATCTGAATGTGTCCAGCATTGGGTTCGAACAGGCCTGCAATGGCCCGCAGCAGGAAAGATTTCCCGGAGCCGGAAGGCCCAAAGATGACCGTGCGCGCAGCGTGGGCTTCAAAGGCAAGTTGCAGATGAAAGCCATCTTGCTGGCGCTGGAAGCGGTGTTCGAGGTCAACGGTGAGCCAAGTCCTGCTGGCTGTGTCGGGGATGGACACATCCATACTGCTCGCATATTGGATGGGCAACTCAGACAAGGTCGCTGCTCCGTCCAGGGTCGCTTCTGTGTCGCTGACTGTACAGCAAAGTCAGCGCGAACAACGAAATTGCCAGCAGAAAGATTGCGGTGCGGTTGGCCTGCGCATACTGAAAGTCCTGCACCTGGTCGTAGAGCGAGATCGACAGCGTGCGTGTCAGGCCAGGCAGGTTGCCGCCGATCATCAGCACCACGCCAAATTCGCCAATGGTATGCGCAAAGCTCAACACGCCTGCCGTCAGTAGTGACCCACGGGACAGTGGGAGTATTACGCGCAGCATTCTGTCGAAGCGTCCGCTGCCCAGCGTAGCAGCAGCGTCCAGCATGGCGCGGTCGGTTGCGGCAAAGCCAGAGGTGAGCGGCTGTACCGCAAAGGGCAAGCTATAAATCACTGAGCCGACGACGAGCCCAGCAAAGGAAAAGGCCAGCGGATGGCCCAAGAGATGAGCGATGCCGCGTCCCAGCGCTGTCTGTGGTCCAAGGCCCACCAGCAGATAAAAGCCCAGGACCGTCGGCGGCAGAACAATGGGTAACGCAAAAACTGCTTGTACAAGCGTCTTCCACCGACAGCGGGTGAAGGCAAGCCAGTAGGCCAAAGGTACGGCGAGCAGCAACAGGATGAAAGTCGTCGCCAGCGCCAGTCGTAACGTCAAGAGCAGTGCCACAGTGTCCATTGGGTCTTTCCCAGCAAATAGTTTCGTAATGCGCGCCTTGTTATTTCGTAGGAGCCTCCAGCCCACGGGAGGCGAGCAGTTTGCGTGCGGCGTCCGAATGTAGGGTCTGCAAAAAATCCAGTGCTGCCTGTTGGCCGGTAGCATTTTTCATGACCACCGCGCATTGCTCAATCGGCGGGTACGCATCTTTTGGCACGACAACAAATTCGCCTGCCCGCTGCATCGTGGGCGTGATGGCCAGTGTTTTCGAAAGCAACGCGGCATCCGCGTTGCCGGACTGCCCGAACTGCGCCGCTTGCGCTATGTTTTCCGCGTAGACCAGCTTCGGTTGAAGCGCGGATGTCAGGCCAAGTGAGTGGATGGCCGCCATCGCCGCTGCACCATAGGGCGCATGAACGGGATCAGCGACAGCGATGTGGTGGATCTTTGCATCGGTAAGCATTTGCATCGCGATCGGAGTACGGGAAAAAATCCCTCGTCTCACCCACAGCACTAAAGTGCCTTGCGCATACGTGCTGGGCTGGGCTTCCACGGCCAGTTTCGCGTCGATGATCTTTTGCGGAAATGCACGGTTGGCTGCAAGAAAAAGATCATACGGCGCGCCATTGAGAATCTGAGTTGCGAGCGTTGCTGAAGAGGCATAGGACACGGTCGCAGTATAGCCAGTAGCTTTTTCAAAATGAGCCACCAGCGCAGGGAGTACGGGCTGCAAATCCGCTGCCGCTGCAATACGCAAGGTTTTACTTTGCGCGTGTAGCGAAGTTGCGAGCAGGAAGGCTGCGCAGGCAACCAACATGAAGCGTCGTCCACTAAACACGGACCACCATCACTTCCGTCGCTTTGATCAGCGCCGCCGCCTTCATTCCTGGCTTCAATTGCAATTCGCGGGCCGCGTCCGCCGTAATGATGGAAGTCACGGACTGGTCGCCAATGGCAATCTTAACCTGCGCCAATAGGCCGTCGAAGCGCACCTGGAGGATTTTTCCCACCAGTTGGTTGCGCCCGCTGACGGAGGAAGTCATCTTCTTCGGCTTGGGTGCGGCAGGTGCATCGATGCGGAGAAAAGCCTGAATTTCACGTTCATGTATCCGATAATGTCCGCCGGGAGTTTTAACAGCGCGCAACTTCCCCCGGTAAAGCCACTGCTTGATCGTTGGGTAAGAGATGCCCAGCCGTTCTGCCGCATCGCGAGGAGTATAAAGCTCCGCCATTCCTTCAATATAGGCGAAAATATACGACTCATGCAATCGATGAAAATGTACGAATGCCCGGCGGTGCGCAAGATGTCGCTTCAGCTCTTGTTCTTTGAATGCTGTGGGCAAATCCTGATACGCTAGGCATATCGATGGCAAAAAAAGAGATGGGTAGCGTTACGAAAACAGCGCACTATTTGCGCTGCATTGGGTGTGGAGCAACTCTCAGCGGACCGGAGGCGGCAGAGGACTTCCGTTGCCGCTCCTGTGGGAGCCTGTTCGAGGTGGAATATCCCGCCATCGGTGGGCAGCGCGCCATCGGCAGGCATTGGATCGATACGTGGCGGCAGCGGCGTGCTTCGCATTCGCCGCTCGATCGCAGCGGCGTCTGGCGGTTTCGTGAACTCCTGCCCATCCTGGAGGATGAACGCAATGTAGTGACGCTGGAAGAAGGGAACACGCCGCTCTATCGTTTGCCGCGATGCGCCGAAGCGCTCTCCCTGCCGCATCTGTATGCCAAGCATCAGGGAATGAATCCAACCGGATCGTTTAAAGACACGGGGATGACGGCAGCACTTTCCGTTGCGCATGAACGGGGATTTCCCTGGGTGGCGTGCGCTTCGACAGGAAACACTTCAGCCGCCATGGCCGCGTACGCCGCGCGCGCCGGAATGCGTGCGCTGGTTTTGCTACCAGAAGGAAAAGTTGCCTGGGGCAAGCTGGCGCAGTCGCTCGATTATGGAGCGATCAACTGCCAGTTGAAGACCGATTTCGATGGCTGCGTTGCGGTGCTTGCAGAACTGGTCCGCAAGGCGCCAGTGTATCTGCTGAACTCGGTCAATCCGTATCGGCTGGAGGGGCAGAAGACGGCTGCCATGGAGATTGCCGAAGCGATGGACTGGCACGCGCCGGACCATGTCCTGGTGCCAGGGGGCAATCTCGCGAACAGCTCCGCGCTGGGCAAAGGGTTTGCCGAATTGCATGCGCTGGGGTTGATCGACCGGCAGCCGCGCATCAGCATCATTCAGGCTGAAGGGGCGAATCCTTTGTTTTTGAGCCTGGCGGAGCATCATGGCAAACATCTTGCGCCGGTGCGCGCCGACACGCGGGCCACGGCCATTCGGATCGGCAATCCAGCGTCCTGGGTGAAGGCCGTGCGTATTCTGCAATCCACGGGCGGCTGGTGCGAGCAGGTGAGTGAGCAAGAGATTGCGCTGGCCAAGGCCGAGATCGGCGCTGAAGGGATCGGCTGCGAACCAGCCTCCGCCGTGACACTGGCCGGCCTGAAAAAGTTGGTCGCGCGGAAACGCATCCACCCCCGGGAAAAAGTTGTGCTGGTCCTCACTGGGCACACGTTGAAAGACCCGGAATACACCATCGACTTCCATCGTGGAAGCCTGCTGAAAGAGGAAGAGATGGCTGCAATGCCGACGCCTGAGAGAACGCAGATGCAGGGGTTGGCGCGTGCGCCCATCGTCCTCGAGCCTTCTGTCGAATCTGTGATGCGAGTGCTGGATGCGGCGGTGCGTTTTTGACGCGCCCAGGCCGAATCCATTTACGTCTGCCAGCAACCTCCGCCAATTTGGGGCCGGCATTCGACACTGCCGCGGTTGCGTTGGACCTTCATTTAGAGGTGGCGGCGGAGCCAGCAGAGATCTTTTCCATCTCCGCGCAGGGTCGGGATGCGCAAGTCTGTGGAAAAGTGGAAGGAAACCTTATTCTCGAAATTTACCGTAGGGTCCTGGCGGAAAATAATCGTCCCATGCAACCGCTGCATCTGGACGTGAAGAACGAAATTCCGTTAGGCATGGGCTGCGGGTCTTCCGCGGCGGCGAGGCTGGCTGGCATTGCGCTGGCGGTGCATTTTGGAGAACTAGGGTGGCGGGAGAATGAAATTCTCGCCACAGCGACGTTTCTGGAGGGCCATCCCGACAATGTGACCGCCTGCTGGCTGGGTGGAATGACCGTCTCCGCTGTTGCTCCTACAAACCAAGATAGGCATCATGGCCAGCGTTCCCAATGTCTTTCTTCTGTGCAGGTTGCACGCATTGATGTGCCTGAGCACTGGCGTGCCGTCGTTGTCCTGCCACACGAGTCGATACGGACGGAAGAATCGCGTAAAAAATTGCCAGAATTCTATCGTCGCGCGGATGTCGTGGCCAACTTGCAGTACAGTACGCTGCTGTTGGCCGCCTTCGTATTCGGACGAAATGAGTGGCTGCGTGCCGCTATGTTGGATCGGCTGCATCAGCCTTACCGCGCCGCAATCTGTCCCTTGCTAGGACGGTTGCAACCCTTGGTTGGGGTGGCTGGCGTGTTGGGCGTTGCCCTTAGCGGCGCTGGCCCCGGTGTACTGCTGATTGTGGAGCGGGAGCAAAACCCTGAAGAGCTGCATCTTTCGGTAAAAAATGCGTTACAGGAAATGGCTGGCGCGGAAATTCTCCAATGCGGCTTCCAAAGCCGCGGAGGCGCTCAGAATACGCATTGACGTTTTACACGGGACCTTAATCGGGCTGAACGTGGCTGGGGTTCGCAAGTAACCTAGGAGTGGTTACTCAAGTTTTGTTTACAAGGAACTCCAAGGCCGCTAACCTCTTCTCCAAGGGGCAGTTCTGGGGGAGGGCTGCTCTTGCGCCCGTTGATCTTGCAAAAGATCCGGGCGCTTTATTTTTGTAGCGAAGTTCTTCCTTTTCTGGCCGCAAGGTTTTTCCCCCAATTCCATTCCTTTATGCGACCAATCCAGCTTTCCCATCATCTTGTATTCTGAGAGGTTGCAGTTTGCAGTCTTTGCAATGACATGTTTTTTAGATACTTGCATATCCAAATGTGTTCGAACAACCAAGGAGGAATTGAATGGCAGGTCAGGCTGTATATGAAGTGAACGATGCAACATTTGAAAAAGAGGTGTTGCAGTCTGCCGAGCCGGTATTGGTAGACTTCTGGGCCGCTTGGTGTGGACCATGCCGCGCATTGGCGCCTGTTGTAGATGAAGTAGCCACACAGTATGCAGGCAAGCTGAAAGTGATGAAGATGGATGTGGACAGCAATTCGGCGACACCCATGCGCTATGGCATCCGTGGAATTCCTTCCCTGTTGCTTTTCAAAGGTGGTCAGGTCGCAGACCAGATCGTAGGCTTCGTGCCGAAGGAAACGATTGAAAGGTCGATCCAGAAAGTAGTGAGTCAGAAAGTGGTCAGCTAGCCGAAACGGAAGTAAGTTCGCCAACAGGATGGCCCGGCAAAGTTGTCGGGCCATCCTGTTGAGTGCTGGAAATACAAGTTGCTATTGATGTGAGACGTTTTCGGCAGGGTTCGTTTGGGTCGCAACGCCAGCCAGAATTCCCGGACCGCCCGAAGCAATCTCTGGAACGTCTGGAGCAATTTCCGGCAGCGGGCCATCCAATGC
>JAKAYS010000209.1 GCA_021826695.1 Acidobacteriota bacterium
CCGATCTTAATCTTCCTGAGCACCAGCTTCCAGTGCTATTTATCCGCCTTCCAGAGTCGGCAGCCCCTTCATCCTGTTCGCGTTGCGCACAAGAATGGCTGAACAGCCGACCAAACGCGGCTGTCGGCGTTGTTGTCCTCTATCAACCTGTGGTCGCAATGATAGACCAGAAGGAGGGAACGTTCGGAATTGTGCATTTCATCGCCATCGTTGCAGGAGACCGATTCTCCCGCTGGCAGCAGTCTACCGACTGGCGCCAGGCGATAAAGGCTGAAGTTGTCGTCGGTACATGCACTAATATGCCCACGTCACTTCGACTTACGGATGGATCCGAATTGGGCTTTAGATACATGTATCAGCGCGGCCAGATCTACACGAGTTTCACGAGCGCGCCGAATGGAACTCTATCTGGGCGGATGTCCAACCCGGCTCCCGGCATCATGATTAATTCGGTTCTACGTATTCCGGGAAAGCCGGGCGAGGTGATTATGTACGGAAAATTCCCCCCGGACGGGAAATTGCTGCTGTATACATAATGAACAGCAAAAATAGAAACTGCCTCCCGGATAAGGTTATGTGATTTTGAGCTACATGGGAACCCGCCGCCGAATCTCCTTCAACAGCGCCCGGGTGATCGCCAGGTTGCGCAACAGATACGAGTAGACCTAGTGGCCCGGATGACGCTGGCTGGTGCCCGGTTGGGGACACAGCGCCTCCAGGCCCATGCGCCGCATGAGTGTGCGCACATGGCGCCGGCCCACGTGGATGCCTTCGCGCTGAAGCTGGCGGCGCAGCATCCGGGCACCCATGAAGGGGTGCTCCAGATGCAGCTCATCGAGCCTGCGCATGAGCGAAAGATCGCCGTCGCCTGGGGATCTCGGCAGGTAATACACCGTCCCCCGGCTGATGCCAAGCAACCGGGCCTGGCGGGTGACGGGCAGCTCATGTTCACGGTCGATCATCGCTTTGCGCTCAGCAATCCCGCTTTGGTGAGCGCGCGCTCTAAAAAATCGAGCTCCAGAGCCTGCTGTCCGATCTTGGCATGCAGGGGCGCCAGATCGACGGGCTCGGCCCCCTTTGTCCCTCCACCGAACACATCGGCCGCATGTTCCAGCAACTGCCGCTTCCACTCCGTGATCTGGTTGGGGTGCAGCTCGAACTGCACGGCCAGTTCGGCCAATGTCTTGTCCTCGCGCAAAGCCGCCAACGCGACACGAGCCTTGAACTCCGCATTGTGGGTGCGGCGAGTACGCCGCCCTGATTTCTTCGTCATCAAAAACTCCTTCTCGCCAGGCCTTCCTCGGCCGAGCATCATGCCCGGAGTTTCCATTTATAGAACTGTTCCAATTTGCGGAGCCACTTCTGACCAGATACTATTGCAATACTTCACAAAATTTAAGGATGCGCCATATGAAATTGAAAACCTCGGACATGTTTAAACCGCTTCCTATTCTTGCATGCCTTGGGTTTGTCACCTGTGCCCACGCCGCCCCGGGTACTGAAATTTCCTACGAACTGATCCAAGCTAGCCCGAAGACCACTAACCCGATTATCACAGCCTCTATTGGTCACGATGCCGTCGCGCATCCTTCGCGCTTCCTACGTCGGCTGCAAGCCAATAGCCAGGAAACCATCCTTGTGTCGGGCACGCTGCCGTTGCGCCATGGTCATGCTGAGATCCGGCAACTCAAGCCGGTAATCATTCAATCCACGTCTCCAAACATCCATATCGGCCCTACTCATGATATGACCGGTCTCGCGCTTACTGTCCAAGCACAGCCGGTTGAGAGGAAAATGCTGTTGAGCGCACAGATGCGCTACACATGGCATGTTGGAGATAATCATGTCGAACAGCACGGCCACTCAGTTACGTTTCCGATCTTGCGAACAGTCCTCTTCACCACATCGCGCCTGAGCGCTTTGGGCCATAAACAAGTAGAATATATGTCTAATGGTCAGAAATATTTCATTTTCGTGCTGCAAGCTTACAGCTGATCTATCTCTTACATCCTTAAATTACGCGATCTATTGCGACTCCGCTGGCGCTCGCGCCAAGCCTGCTCGACCAGATCGGGAGTGATGGCGTCCCGAAGCACGCGTAACGCGTTATCAGAATATCGAGGATGTTTCTGAGACCCGAACTCGAACACCATGACGTTGGCCGGGTTTTCGTCTATCCGCAAGAAGTCGCGAACAGCTTTGGCCTTGTTGACCGTCAGCCCCAACTTTTCCGCCAACGCACTGGGGCTCCAGTGGTACTTCTTCTGGACATCCACTTCCCGGATAGCCGCAGCGCCCTCAGGGTCATCGCCCGACACATAGCGAACTGCAGGAGCATCTGCTGCTCGGGTGATGCGAACGCGAATCGTCGGGCCTTCCCCTTCAATGTTCGTCGCCAGGGTCATCAACCGCGGGAACACCTGTTCCATCGGAGTGTTCCCTTTGATGGCCTCTTCAATTCGATCCAAGTCTCGCTTGGAAATTGCCACTTCTTCGCTGACATGGGCCTCCATCGCCAGCAGTGCCGTGATTCGGCCCCTAGCTTCGTCCCGCGCTCTTCGGCCCGGAGAAAGCAGTTCTCGAATCTGTGCGTATTCCCGATTCACTAGCATCAAGATATCAGGGATGGCTTGGGTAGACAGGGGTAGGACCCGCACCGGAAGGTTGGCGGCGAGCGTGTCTTCGAAGTGCCCGGTCAGGATTTCATCCAACGTGGTGATCAACGCCCTGGCGTTGATGTACAACGCGTCCTCGGGAACCACGATCATCCAGTGCTGGGCTTGGTCGCGCATCGCGTCGATGACTCGAATGGGCCCGGCTTGCGCTGCGCTCATCCAACCTTTGGACTGGGCGATGTTCAACGCCTTCTCAATGCCAATGGAGATACCTTTCTCCTTGTCGAAGACGTCCTGCCCCTTCTGAACCAACAACGCCTTGGTCAACATTTCGCTGGCGTGCTGGAGCATGAGCAGGACTGTCTCCGCCCTCCCGTCGTCGTCGTGGTTATTGAACGCTTCCAGCCCACGCTTCAACGAAGCGACGGCCTTAGCTTTCAGTGTCTTGGCTTCCCTCTTGAGCTTCACAATCGCCCCCATCTTTTAGCTAACGTCGGACGCATGGTGCGGCAGAGCTGTCGAAGCTATTCCTCGCAGACTTCAACTTGGGCTCGGACTACTCTACCTTCATCAGCTTTGCCGCTTGGGGATCGTAGACGTAGCCGGTGATGCTGCCATCCTTGATGCGCGTGACGGCCTCGTCAATGACAAACAGCGGAACGAGGAACCACTCCTCGGGCTGTACGGGGCGGCCGAAGCGATCATTGATGGTGATGTCCAACCGCGCGGGCGCGAACAGTCTGTGGAACAGGTTCTCCATCCGGGTGCGGTTGATGCCCGCGAGCTTGTAGATCGCAACCACCTCGACTTTCGCCAGCAGGTAGGTCGCTTCGTTCTCGGCATTGGCGATGCGCGTTTCAACCCTGCCGCCGGTCACGCCCATCTTGTGTATGATGTCGCGGTGCTGCGCGACGTAGGGATGATCGGACAGGGAGCGCAGGACGTAGATCGTGCCGCTCTCAACGTCGTCCGGTTCCAACTCGCCGCCGAACGACAACTGGCCGCTTTCCGGCGACACTAGCCGCCGCGCGGCGGGATCGTTGTAGAACGCGCGTTGAAGCGACCGCAGCAATAGATTGCTCTCGGTGCCGTTGGCGAAGATCAGCCGCAGGCGGCGATCCACTTCCCCCGCTGTCGTCTTCAACGGTTCGCCCATCTCGGCAACGTAGAGGGTGATGCCATCGAGGACGAAGAAGTCTCCGATCTCAATCGCGCGGCGGCCTGCCCCGATGGGCTGGGCCTGGCGCAGGCCCGTCTTGAGGTCCACTTGCACGCGATCAAACAGTGGCTTGAACGTCTCGAAGTGCTCGCATGGCTTACGGTCGGCGATCTCCTCGGCGGCACGCTTCTCGGCACTGGTGCGAACATGGCGCAAGACCGTGATGTCGTTCGCGTCGGGAACGTCCGCCAGCTCGACGGCCAGGTCATCGACGTCGATGGTTTCCTCCGCCGGAGCAGCAACGGTCAGCGCGGCGGCAAGCAAGCCCTGATGGTCCAGCGGCTCAAGCAGGGCGCGGCAATCCGGGAGCGCGCGCAAGCGGTCGAGGCGAACGGCGTAAAGACGCTCGAATATGTCGCGGTCTTCCCCGTGTTGCGGAGCGCGACCGTGCTTTTCGACAAACCGCTGGATTTCCTCAAACCCGGCGATGACGCGCTCCTCGCGCG
>JAKAYS010000047.1 GCA_021826695.1 Acidobacteriota bacterium
AACTGATCCTTGCGCGATTCACAAAGTACTTTTGGATGTTCCAAACGTTTTATTACTGGAGAAAAAATGGCACAGCATACACAGTTGCAGGCCGCGGATGGCCACAAGTTCGACGCATACATTGCCCAACCGACGGGCGAGCCCAAAGCGGGCATCGTCGTATTGCAGGAAATTTTCGGCGTCAACGCGCACATCCGATCCGTCGCCGATGGATTTGCCCAAGCCGGATATCTGGCGATTGCGCCAGCGCTCTTCGACCGCGCCCAGCGCGATGTCGAGTTGGATTACAACTCTGAAACCATGCAGCAGGGTATGCATCTCGTTCAAAAACTGAAGCTCGATCAAACGCTGGAAGACATCGACGCAGCCATCCAGTATCTGCGGGATCACGGCGCGCGCAAGGTCGGCGTGGTTGGTTATTGCTGGGGCGGCACGCTGGCCTGGGTCAGCAATACGCGGCTGCATCCCGATGCTACGGTTTCGTACTACGGCGGCGGAATTCAAAACCATATCAAGGAAAAGCCCACCTGCCCGGCGATGTTCCATTTTGGCCTGCTCGATACTCATATTCCGCAGACGGTAGTGAAGCAGGTGCGGCACGAATATCCCAATTTCTCCGTGTTTACTTACGAGGCTGGCCACGCCTTCAACCGCAGTGGCAACGCCAGCTATAACGAGCCAGCCGCAAAGCTGGCCCTGCAAAGGACGCTCGCACACTTCAACGAACATCTGGTGGCCACACGCTAAGCAGATTTCTTTTTGTCGGGATGTTGACCGTCGCGGGAAAGAGTCGTGCTTTCCCACCCTTTGTGCAAAGGACGCACAAAGGATGGGGCACCCCCGATTCTTTTATGGATAATTCAAATCTGAAAAAAGTCATTCTGAGCGCAGCGAAGAATCCAGAAGGTGATAGCGGCACTGGCGAAGCGAATTTCTTCTGGATTCTTCCCCTTCGCTTTGCTCAAGGGTCAGAATGACCCCACCTCTCCTGCGGTCTATACCATCGGGCAGGTGTTCCAGCGCAATCCGATCTTCCGCGAAATGCAATTCATGGTAATGATTCTCTATGCCGCTCTATTGTGATGTCGCGCTGCCCGTACCGGTGGACCGCATATTTACCTATTCCATTTCGGGCGCATCTCCGGTTGCTGGCGGACGCGTCCTGGTTCCCTTTCGCCGCGAGCAGATGCAAGGCATTGTCGTCGCGCTGCACGATGTTCCACCAGGGAACGAGACACGGCCCATTCTGCGAGTGCTCGACCAGGAGCCGGTGCTTTCCGCCGACCTGCTAAAGTTGGGGACCTGGATCGCCGACTATTATCTTGCACCGCTGGGCGAAGTGTTGCGCACCATGCTTCCGCTGGGAGCAGAGGTACGGCGTGAGATTGTGTATCGACTGACCGAGCGCGGACGCTCTGCTCTGAGCACACCGCAGCAACGGTCACTCGAAGAGAACAGAGCCGACGATCTCGATCATGCAGTGCTTTCCTTTCTGGCCGAAAGTGGCCAGGCGCGGGCTGTTACATTGCGCACAAAGATTTCGGCCACCGCGGCGACCCTTAACCAGTTGCTCTCTAAACGCTGGATTGAGCGTGAATCCACAGCCGTCGCGCAAGAGCTACGCAGCACCCAGCGCGTGGCTGTATTGATTCCGGAAGCGCGCCTGCCAAAATTGAATGCCAACCAGCAATTGCTGCTCGCGGAACTGGCCAGCGCAGGCGGACGACTGCCTGTCAGCGCGGTTCGTCAGTTATCCATTCCTGTGTCTACGCTCGCAACTTTGGTGCGGCGCGCGTTAGTACGCATCGAAGAGGTCCCCACCGACGGCCTTTTCGACACGTTCGATGTATCAACTGACACATCCTCCGTTCCGGTGGAAGCGATGCTGAACGACGCCCAGCGAGAGACCCTGTTGCAGATTGCCGCCAGCGTCCATGCCCGGACATTTCAATCATTCCTGCTACATGGCGTCACCGGCTCCGGCAAAACCGCAGTCTATATCGCGGCCATGCGACGCGCGCTGGATGCCGGACTTTCGAGCCTGTTGCTGGTGCCTGAGATTGGCCTGACACCCGCGATGGTGGCGCAACTACGCGGGACTTTCGGCGACCAGGTAGCGTTGCTGCACTCAGCGCTTACGGGCAAGGAGCGTACCGCGCAGTGGCACAGAATTCGTCGTGGCGAGGCGCATGTCGTGGTCGGTACCCGCTCCGCTGTGTTTGCGCCCATCGCCGACCTGGCGCTCATTGTCGTCGATGAAGAACACGACACATCCTACAAGCAGGCAGACCTGCCGCGCTATCACGCGCGCGACGTGGCCGTGATGCGCGCAAAATTATCTAGCGCAACCATTGTGCTCGGCTCGGCCACGCCTTCTCTGGAATCCTGGGCCAACACGCAACGCGGCAAGTACACGCTGCTTACGATGAAGGACCGCGTCGGACGCAGACCGTTGCCGGAAGTCGCCCTCATCGACATGCGACGCGAGTTTGCCGAGACCGGCCAGGACCATCTTGTATCGCGACCACTGATGCGGGAAATTGAAGCGACCTTGGGCCGTGGCGAACAGGCGATGTTGCTGTTGAATCGACGCGGGTATTCGTTCGTCGTGATGTGTCGCGCCTGCGGAGAAAAACTTGAGTGCGAAAACTGCGCCATCGCCCTGACGCACCACAAATCCTCTGCTGACGATGACCTGCGCGCTCCGGCGCATCAGCGGATGGAGTGCCATTACTGCGGCTTCCGTCGCACCGTGCCGAAGCATTGCCCGAAGTGCGAGAGCGAGCATCTTTACTTCTTCGGCGTCGGCTCGCAGCAGGGCGAAGAGCGGCTGCAGGAGTTGTTTCCCCAGGCGCGCATTGCCCGCATGGATCGCGACACCATGCGCAACCATCGAGACTACGAACGCATCCTGGCACGCCTGCAAAGCGGCGAAGTGAATCTGCTGGTCGGCACACAGATGATCGCCAAGGGCCATGATATTCACGGCGTAACGCTGGTTGGGGTGGTCGGCGTAGACCACGCGTTGAGCCTGCCGGATTTTCGCTCCGCGGAACGCGTCTTTCAGCTTCTAACGCAAGTGGCCGGACGCGCCGGGCGTGGCGAGCTGCCGGGCCGCGTGCTGGTGCAAACGAACCATCAGGACCACTATGCGATTCGATTTGCAGCCGAGCACAATTACACAGGGTTCGTCGAGCAGGAGCTGCGCTATCGACGACTGCTGCACTATCCTCCCACCGCTGTATTGACCAATGTTCTGGTCGAGCACAGCGACCTGGCAAAAGCGAGCCGCTGGGTCGGCCAGCTAGGCCAGTGGTTCCAGCAAAAGACGCTGCCCGGTGTGCGCGTGCTGGGGCCGGCGGCCTCGCCGATTGCGCGCATTAAACGCATCTACCGTTTCCATTTGATTCTGAAGGCAGGCAATCGCAGACAGCTTGCTTCCGCCGTGCGACAGATGCTGGAATTTGCAGATTCGGTGGAGATTCCACGCCGACACCTTACCGTGGATGTAGATGCCGTGCAACTCATGTAGCGAGCGCTACCCAAATAACTAACGCGGCATATCGCGATGGATACACTTCACATGGTAGCCATCCGCCTGTAGCAACTGCTGTATCTTTTCCGCGATCATCACGGAGCGATGCTGCCCGCCTGTACAACCGAAGGCGACACTTAAGTAGCTTTTCCCTTCCTGTATGTAATGCGGCAGCAGGAACAGGAGTAGATCGTGAATCTTCTGAATAAACTCCTTTGTCTCAGGAAATTTATCGATGTAGCGGACGACTTTCCGGTCGCGTCCCGTCAGCGGGCGAAACTCCGGAATGAAGTGCGGGTTCGGTAAAAAGCGTACATCGAAAACGAGGTCTGCTTCCTGGGGCACGCCATTCTTATAGCCAAAACTGATGGTGGAGATCAGCAGGTTCTTTTCTTCGCTCTCCGGCTGGAAGAGTCCATTGATGTGCGCGCGGAGTTCATGCACATTGAAATTGGTCGTGTCGATGCAAACGTCGGCGATGTTCCGCAGCGGTTCCAGCAATTGACGCTCGGACTGGATCGAACGCCGAATGGTCTCGATACGGCTGAGAGGATGGGGCCGGCGAGTTTCAGAAAATCGACGCAGAAGAGATTCGTCGGAAGCCTCCAGAAATAAGAGCCGCGTCGAAATCATCTGGCGGACTTTTCGGAGAATCGTCGGAAAGCGATCGAGGTGAGAACCTTCCCGCACATCCACGACCAGTGCAGCGCGGTTTATCTCCGGCGACTGATGGATCAGGTCCGCAAAACGGGAAATCAAATCAATCGGCAGGTTATCGACGGAATAGTAACCGAGGTCTTCAAACGCCTTCAGCGCCGATAGCTTGCCAGAACCGGACAGACCGGTGAGAATCACCAGTTCATTGTCTGAAAATGGATGCTTAGAACCAGGCTTTGGACCACGTTTCACTACTCGACCCGAGGATGGAGCGTCGTCTCGCGACTGGCGCGGAGCACGCCTCCTGGGCTTCTGTTGCGCGGAGTTTATCTCTGCCGTTTTTTTCATGTGTACTTTATCGGCCCAGCCGTGAAAATGCTCTAAGCAGGCACTACAAACTCTGTAATTTCCGGCAGAACGTCGATGCACAACAATCGGATTTCCAAGGAATCGCGCTCAGGATTTTTACTGCTTTAAGAAACTTCAATCAGCCGAACCAGGCCATCCCCCGCACAATGCAACACTTTTACATCTCCCGCCATATCCCGAAAGACAAAAACCTGTCGATCGCGGGACTCCGCTTCCTTCACAGCTTCCTCAATTGTCATAGGCTGTCGCGCCATTGCCTCCGGTGTCGGCACAATATGCAAACCGGAAAGCTTTCCATTTGCCGACGCCGCTTTTTTTGCCTGCTGACGGTTGATCTTCGGCAGTCCCTCTTCATGGGAAGGAGGAGCCAGAATCGAGCTGATCGGCTGGGACTGACGTTTTTTTTCGACGATGCGTTTTTTCCAGCGAATCGCCTGCTTCTCCGCCTTTTCCAGCGCTGTTCGCAGCGCAGTCGAAAGGTCTGGGGCCTCCGCCAACCCAACAACTTTGTGGTGGCGCGCATTTACAGTGACCTCTGCAATTTCCGCATGCTTTTGTGAACTGAAGATGATGTGAGCGCTTGCACCTTTGCCGACAATTTTTTCAATGCGGGCGAGCCCTTCGTCGGCCATTTTTCGCAGATCTTTACCGATTTTCACTTTTCTGCCGGTCAGTTCAGAATCCATCTGTTTTCCCTCCTGAGATGCACGCGATGATCTATTGAATTTAGATGCGAACTCGCCGCTGGTGCGTGCTGGGAATCCCCATGTCCTCGCGATATTTGGCGACTGTTCGCCGGTTGACCGCAATCCCCTGGGCCTGCAAAAGGCTCGCCAGCGCATCATCCGTCAGTGGCTTGCAGGAATCCTCTTCTTCAATCATCTTTTTGACTTTTCGCTTCAATAGCAGGAGAGGCGTATCCGCGCCCTCGGGTCCGTTGACGCCTTCGGTAAAGAAGAAACGCAACTCGAAGACACCTTGGGGCGTATGGGCATATTTGTTGGCGACTGCGCGGCTCACCGTTGACGCATGCACGCCGATCTCTTCGGCCACATCTTTAATCATCATGGGCTTCAGAGCATCGACGCCTTGTTCCAGAAACTCCCGCTGGCGGCGGACGATCACTTCGCAGGTCCGCAGGATCGTGTTCTTCCGCTGTTCGATGTTGCGCATCAATTGGATCGCAGAGCGATAACGCTCCTTTACATATTCTCGGACTTCGCGTTCTGTACCAACCTGACTCAACATGCGGCGGTACCCCTTATTCAGGCGCAAGGTCGGCATCTCTTCGTCGTTGATCAGAATTACATACTCGTCATCGCGCTTGACAAAGGCCACGTCGGGTTCAATCAGCCGGACCTGCTCGCGATTGTATCTCTGTCCTGGCTTGGGATCGAACCCGCGGATTACTTCAATCGCCGCCTGCACGCGGGGCTGCTGGCTGCTCGTCAAGCGAGACAATTCGCGAATATCGCGCTTCAATAAATGCGGCAAAAACTCATCGATGATCCGTCGGGCCAACGCCAGAACTGCATGACTCTCGGATTGCGGACAGTTTGCCGCCGGTGCGTCTTCCCCAGAAGCCGCGATGGACAGCTTGCTGTCGATAATTTCTTCTTTTGACGCTGCCCGCTGCATCGCCAACGCCAACGCTTCATGCGTGCGCGTATCGAGCTGGATCAACAGGCACTCTCGGAGATCGCGGGCGGCAATACCGACGGGGTCGAGACGCCGCACAATATCGAGCGCTTCCGCCAGATCACGCTTCAATTTTGGAGAATATTCAACCTGATAATCAGGCTTTGCCAGAGCATAGGAGCCATTGGAAGCACTCGCGCCATTCAAGTCCGATGGCTTTTTCGCGCTGTCTTTCTGACCGTGGAAAGCAGGAAGCTCCCCGAACGAACTGCGCGACACATCCTCTGGCATCGGCCAGGCGGAGGGACGTTCGCGCTCCAGCGCTGCCAGCAGTTCTTCGTCGCTTGCCGTCAGGTAGCCGTCCTCGTCGAGATTGCCGATGAGAAACTCCGCTGCCTCACGCACGCCGGGCGTTAGATGCAGCGACCCCAACTGCCACATCAAATGATCGGTCAGCGTTGTGGGCTTGGAGAGAAAGTTTTCAAACGAGGCCTTTTCGTTGATCTCTGTACTATGCGGGGTCCGATATCCCGGATCGAGATAATCCTGGAAGTACGATCCAAAATCAATCTCATCGAATGGATCGCTCTCTTCTTTTTTCTCCGCGTTTACCGGGTCGGCTTCTTCGGGAGTGCGAACATCATCAATCGAAGGAACGGTTTCGTCCACCTCTTCGAGTACGGGATTCTCCATGATCTCCGCATCGATCATTTCCTTCAATTCCATTTTATTGAGCGCCAGCAAGCTGACCATCTGGACGAGGCCCGGCGTCAGCACCTGTTTCTGTGCGACTTTCAAATTCAGCCTGGGTTGCAGAAGCGCCATAGCAAGTGTCCAAGTGTTCGAGGAGTTGGCTTCAGTGTACATGGAGAGCAGACATGCTGGGTGTCCACAGTTTCTCAGAAGCCCGCATGGGCTGCCGAAGCCGGTACTTATCCCAAAGTAAAACCCTCTCCAAGATAAACGCGCTTGACTTCGGGATCCTGGCCAAGCTCCACAGGTGTACCGGCCCGAAAGATCTTCCCCTCGTTGATAATGTATGCCCTGTCAGTAACCAAAAGGGTCTCTCTCACATTATGGTCTGTAATCAACACCCCATATCCGCTGGCCTTCAGATCGAAAATAATGTCCTGCAGGTCATGCACGGCAATCGGGTCAATCCCCGAAAAGGGTTCGTCCAGAAGAATAAAATTTGGCTCGATGCATAAGCAGCGGGCAATCTCCACACGCCGGCGCTCGCCGCCGGAGAGCGCGTACCCGCGTGTTTTTCGAACATGGCCCAGGCTCAGTTGCTCAATCAAGCGCTCCATGCGCGTCCGGCGTTTTTCCCACCCGCCAGGCTGCGCTTCCAAAACAGCCAGGATGTTCTCCTCCACCGTGAGCTTGCGAAAAATGGATGGCTCCTGCGGCAGGTAGCTGATGCCAAAATTGCGTGCCCGCAGATACATCGGCAGCCGCGAAATGTCCTGGTCGCCGACCAAGACGCGTCCTGAATCCGGCTGCACCAGGCCGACGATCATATAAAAGCACGTCGTCTTTCCCGCGCCATTGGGTCCGAGCAGGCCGACGACCTCTCCTTTATGGATTTCCAGGCTGACACCGCGCACGACCTGTCTTCCGCGGTAATTCTTGGCAAATTGATCGGTCCTGAGCAGTTGCATCTATTTTTTTTGGATCCTTGTCCTGGTGATCGTTGTATGCGCCGACGTGCCTCCTACTATTATCGCTTGCTGCTGCGAGGAAAATGTCAAAATCTGCCCGGTGACTGTTCCACGATCCACATCCGTTACCTCAGGCTCTTTACTGTCATCGCCTGTCAGCACAAAGCGCCCATCGCTGGCCGTGTAGACCAGACGGGCCCCAGTCGCGCTTCGCCCCGGCTGCACCAGACGAACATTTCCGCTGGCCACAATCCTTTCAACGGAAGACTGCGCCACAGAGTTGCGGCCTGAAGGCAGGTTTTCCGCTTTTTTCTTTTGCGCGGAAAGCGCTCGATTCGCGCCGGATGGCGCCGCGGGCGCAAGAAAGATGTCCGCATGGTCTGCAAAGAGTTGTCCGCTTGAGCTGATGACCTCCACGTGATGGAGGAAGCTCGCCTTGCGCTCTGCATCGGAGTACAGCAGCCGCTCACTGACAACGCGGAAGATAGAAGGCAGGCCGGAAGAAGCATTTTCCTTTGGTCTACCCTGCGCGGCTGGCGCGGCGAGGGATGGCGCGGGTTGTGTTCCGCGCTGTCCCAGGAAGGTGCTATGCACGCACTGCGAGCACGGTTGGACACTGTAGGCCAGCAGCGTCTGCGTCTTCTGGGACACTGCAATCACGGGAGCCTCAACCGTGTTGCCTCCCTGCCACAGCCTGGCTTGGCCGCGAAAAATGGCCTGCTGTGAGTCTTGCAGTAAAACCGCTTGCGTGGCAATTACATGCACCGGCTGGTTGCCGCCGCCCAGCAGCCCGCTTCCCGTGGCGGCGTTGACAGCATCATCGGGCGGGTGGGTTGAACGGAGCGTTGCCCGCACCACTCCGGTGGCAATCATTTTTCCAGTGGAGCGCTCCACCTCCATGCGGGATGCCGCCATTTCCAGTTGGGCATCGCGAAATACCGGCTGCCCGGTCAGAGTCAATGTATCGTTGGTCGCTGCGTAATCCGCTCGCGACGCCGTAGCTATGGAGGTCCGCGGAGCAGAGGTGCCGCCACTTTTCCCGCTCGCCGTCTGCTGCAACACCACATGGCCGGTCTGAATTGCGGTACGGACCGACTGCGTGGTCAGGGCGTCATTTACCGCTTTTGCAGTTGGCTTGATGGCAACGGATGCATGCGAATTTGGCAGCTTCCGCTGCGTCGTCTCAAAGTCGACCGTCAATGTGTCTCCGGAACTGGTATCGATGTCGCCGTTCGCAGCCACCGTACGCAGGAATGTCTGCCCAGCCCCGTCGATGTGTTCAATCTCATTTCCTGGCAGAAATCTTGCGTTGAGCGTCTGCGCAGCCAGCCTGGTCTCCTGGGGGGGATGTCCGGCACTGACAGACTGCGAACGGAACACCGCATTGCCGGTTGCGTTGGCAGTCTGCAACTGCTGCCGCCCAGTCTTGCTGGAAGATAGGTGCAGCACCAAATGATTGGACGTCAGTGTTCGCTGTAAGTGATTCTTCCCCGCATTTGCCTGTTGTTGAAACTCCACATCGCGGTCAAGGACAGCTTGTTGCGCGCGACCCTGGCTGTCGAAAGAGACCACCGCGTCGCGCGCTCTGCCATGGGTCTGTTGCGCTGGTTGGCTCTCGGTAAACTGCACGCCGCCAAAAAAATGCATCTGCCGCGGCTGGCTGTTTTCGTTCAATGTCGCCTGCAGCATGGAAGCCTTTACCGTTGTGCCGTCGGTAGAGGAAAGCTCGACATTATTCTGCGCATCCAGACGCTTCGCCGAGCCGTCCTGTCGCAAAAAAATGGTGGCAGTTCCGGCGGAACCCTGTTCACTTCCCTGCGGCGTCTCCGAGCGATATCTTGGCTGTTGCAGAAGCACCTGGCTTTCGTTCCTGTCGTACACGGCCTGCGACGCATGTACGACCGCGGGTCGATTCTGCATCTTCGTCATCAGGACGACCTGCGATTGCAAGAGAAGATGCCCCTGCTTCGAGTCATACTCCGCTCCGACCGCCTGCCCGCTGGAGTCTGCGATTTGAAAGTCTACTTCTCCGCTGCATGTCGCCATACCCGTCTTCTGGTTGAAGACCAGCCCATGCGTTGTCACGTAAATTATCTGGCCGCTCTTTTTCTTCGCGACCCCATCCTTCGCACCCGCAACAGGTGGATGCAGCATCATGTGCGCTTCTCCCTGCGCAATGACAATCTGACTGTTGCGGTCGTACTGAAAGTCCTTGCCGGAGATGGTGTCGGCCTTGCCATCCTGCCGGTTGAACAGATCGATCTCGACATCATGCAGCAGCACGCGTCCGCCGGACTTGAAGGCAACGGCACGCGCGGCATGCAACGTAAATACGGTGCGCCCCTGCTCTGTTTTGGAAAGGACAAAGCCTCGTGTCGATTGTTGGATCTGAAGACCGAGGCGGGACGGCAGGTCCTGCGCAACATGGCGCAGACGCCAGCGGCCATAGACAAAAAAGCCCACGATTGCCAGCAACAAAACTGCTGCCATGGCCATCACCGCCAGGCGCAGCCTCTCAATCGTCCAGGGCATGTCTTCATCTTCTCATTTCGCGTGAATGTTGACGAAAACACTACAATGGGAACATGGCCGACCCGTTGTATTACAGCCTGTGGTTTCCCAATTTTCGCTTCACTTCGCTGCCGGAAAAGCTAGCCCTGGTCATGCATCAGTTGCCGCAGGCAGTGGTGACAGCCGCGTCCGTCTATCCACTGGACTGGCAGCAACCCGCCAGCTTTCACCGCGTCTCCAACTTCGACCCCGAGGAGATCACCACGCTGGAGATGGCGGTCGAGGAGGCCACCGAACTGCTCCACGAAGATTGCGCCTATGAGTTTGAGTTGCGGTGGAAGCTCTGGTATCCGGAGAGCGATGGCATTCTCGACCCGATCTGGAAAGAAGAAATGCGCCCGGTGCGCATCGTCGGCCTGGGCCCAAAGTTCGACGAAGGTATCTACGAGCAGGACGGCCACATCCGCGTGGACCTGGGCTCGGACGCGCCATTTTTATGCGAGGACATTTCACTCGACGAGGAAGGCCAATTGCACGTCCAGCAGAATGTCGAGCAGCTCGTCGCGTTTACGACGGCAGTAGAAAAAAATTGCGGCGTGGAGACGCGCCTGTTGTGGTCGGAGAGCGAAGACACACTGGCGCAAAAGCTGATTGCTAGATTGCAGAAGCTGAATTGAAGGGAAGCCAACGATGTGTCGTTGGAAATAGGGTCTGTCCTTCTGAGGTCGCCCCTCCACGGCGGGCAGGCGTGGCGACCGAAGAATCCAGAGTGTGTTTACTTCATAATTGCCGCTATCACCCTCTGGATTCTTCACTCCGCTACGCTCCGTTCAGAATGACTCGGCATATTTTAGATGGAAGCTAGTTCAGAAAAGTCCGCCGCCCAGCGAACGACGGATTCCGTACCGGCCAACAATGTAAGCCGGTTGCTCCTAATAACTGGATCATCCACCATGACCATGACAGTATTGAAAAACGCGTCCAACACAGGTTGCAAGCTGGCGATAGCCATAATAACTTCCGTGTATTTCCCGTTAGAATAATTGTCCTGGATTGCTCTTTGGATTTCTCTCGTTTTGAGACGAAGTCTCTCTTCTTCCGGTTGTTCTTGGTGAGGAGTTATATATCCTCCTTTGCCATATGCGATCTGTCTCTCCTTTGCTTGACGTAATATGTTTACCGTCCTTTTCAGGAGTTCTGCAATTGCGTAAATCTCCGGCGAGCCTATCTCTACGTTCAGTACGGACGCAAATTCCGCAATTTTCCCACAACCAACGAATCGAAACTCATCGAGACCAAAAAATCGAAACTCAACACCACGCCTGTTATGTGCGATCGTTGAGTTCCTTACTGCCCTTGCTACCTGAAGACGGACACCTCGATACTCCCGCAAATAGGATTCAAGCCGGTCGAGCATGAAGTTCATCGCGTTTTCATAAAGCCCATTGTTCATCGAGTTCGGCGCGAGGGCAGCCTCAACCACACTCACTAAATCCAGCGCATCTCGCACTGCCTCGTTCTCTATCAGAATGCGAACAACTCCATTGCCAGCCCTACGCAATGCAAACGGGTCTTTCGAGCCTGTTGGCTGAAAACCTTTGGCAAACATATCGACAATCGTGCTGATTTTGTCTGCAAGAGCAACGATAGAACCCGCTGGAGTCCGCGGAAGACTGTCTTCCTGCGACGTCGGCTTATAGTGATCGGCAATCGCCCTTGCTACGCCGTCTGGCAGGCGCTGCGCCTTTGCATACAGTCCACCGACCACGCCCTGCAATTCCGTAAATTCTTTGACCATTTCAGTGGTCAGGTCAGTTTTTGCAAGCAGTGCCGCCTGGTCCACTCCACTGCAAAAAGTTTTGAATTTCACGGAGTCCGCATCGAAAATTGGAGGATCGAATTGATCGATGATTTGGCGCGCTACTTCCCTGTTCCGTTGCGTCTTGTCCCAGTAACTCCCTAAGTCTTTCTGGAATGTCACGTTCTTCAGCATTTCCACGCGATCAATCAACGGAATTTTCTGGTCAACATCCCAGAAGAAGCGAGCGTCGTTGAACCTTGCGCGCAGGACGCGCTCATTGCCGTGGCGGATAATGGCCTCGCCAGCCGCGTCTACTTCCATATTCAGTACCGCGAGGAAATACGGCAGAAGATTTTTGTTTTCATCTTCCAGCGCAAAGTATTTCTGATGGTCGCGCATCACCGTTACCAGGATTTCCGCCGGCAGCGTCAGATGCTCTTTCTCAAAGTTGCCGAGTAGCACCGTCGGCCACTCGGTCAAATGCGTCACGATTTCGACCAGTTCCTCATCTTCGCGCCAGCGCGCGCCGGAAATCTGTCGCGTGGCCGCATCGAGCGCCTTGCGGATGCGATGGCGACGCGCTTCCGAGTCTACCTGCACATACGCGGCTGCAAGCTTTTCCTCATATTCGCGCGGCGCATGGACAACAATTGGCTGATCGCCATGTAGCACGCGATGGCCATAACTCACTTCGTCGGCCCGAACACCCGCAAATTCCAAGGGCAAGATTTCTTCGTCGAGCAGCGCCAGCAGCCAGCGTACCGGACGCACAAAGCGTTCCGGCTTTCCGCTGCGCCAGTACATGCTCTTCGGCCAATAGATGCCAGCAATCTCCGCAGGCAACAGGCCCGTCAACACGTCGGCGGCGCTGCGGCCCGCGCGACGCACCGTCGCTGTTACATATTCACCCTTGGCATTTTGAATGGTCTGTAGCGCGGAAACTTCCACGCCAGATTTTTTTGCAAACGCAATCGCTGCCGGAGTGGGTACGTCATCTTTGTACGCAACCTTCAACGAAGGGCCGACAATCTCCTCTTCCATGTCCGCCTGCCGCGGCAACAGGCCATCCACGCGAACCGCCAGTCGGCGTGGCGTGGAGAAACTCATCGCCTGCAACGTGTCGGTGGTCAGGCGCTCGCGAACCAGCAGCTTGTGTACCCGCTCTGCCAGTTCAGCCTGCGCGGCGGCAACCATCCCCGCCGGGATTTCTTCCAGTCCAATCTCAAGCAAAAATGCAGGCATTCGTATCGCTTCCTAAACTTTCTTCTTGGTGATTTTCAAAACTTCCTTCCAACTGAGCATTCGTCATTCCGATCCCTTCGGCTTCGCCAGGGTAAACTCGGCGAATAACCCAGACGACGATAGCGGCCATGATGAGGCGAACATTCTCTGGATTCTTCACTCCGGTCGTTCGCCGTGGCGAAGCGATCGACCTTCGTTCAAAATGACTCTCTCTGGCAACTCACTGCATTGCTACATCACTACTGGAACTACATCCCTAAGCACGAACGATAAATTTCTTCTAAATTTTTATGCGTTGACAGGCTGCGTCTGTTGCGCCGCGTAGGCCTTCGCCACTCCAACAGCCAGAGTTCGAATCCGCGCAATCACGCCCACGCGCTCAGTGACGGAAATGGCCCCGCGCGCATCGAGCAGGTTGAAGAGATGCGAGCATTTCAGGCACAGGTCAAACGCGGCCAGCAACGGCAAACGGCTGCGCGACTCTGCATCGCTGTCTTCAGTGTCGCCGAGGCGACCGCGCGCTTCCGCGAGCAACGACTGGCACTCTTCTTCATACAGCTTGAAATGCTGCCAAAGCTTTTCCACATCGGCCTTCTCAAAGTTATAAACAGAAAATTGCAGCTCGTCCGCGAGCCGCACTTCGCCGTACGTCACTTCCCTACCCGTGTCCGGTTCGCGCGCCCACACGATGTCGTAGATGGAATCGACGTCCTGCAAAAATGCGGCGATGCGTTCCAGACCATACGTGATTTCGCCCGCGATCGGATCGAGATCGATTCCGCCGCACTGCTGGAAATAAGTGAACTGCGTAATCTCCAGACCGTCGAGCATCACCTGCCAGCCGATGCCCCACGCGCCCAGCGTTGGCGATTCCCAATTGTCCTCTTCAAACTTCACATCGTGCTGGCGGAGGTCAATGCCAATGGCTTCAAGCGATTTGAGATACAGCGCCTGAATATCATCCGGCGGTGGTTTGAGGACCACCTGCATCTGCGTGTGCTTAAAAAGTCGATTCGGATTTTGTCCGTAGCGACCATCCGCAGGTCGTCGCGACGGCTGCGCATACGCAACACGAAAAGGCTTCGGCCCCAGCACGCGCAGAAATGTTTCGGGGGACATGGTGCCCGCGCCCACCTCGACGTCATACGCCTGTTGCAGAATGCAGCCGCGACTGGCCCAGAACTGCTGCAACTGAAAGAGCAGTTCTTGAAACGTCAGCGGCGTTTTCGTAAGAACGGAGATAGGTGCTGCCACAGGGTCCGGCTCCATGTAAAAATGCGAATGTGTTGATGCTGATTGTATCGAATGCTGCGCGATTCGCTTGCATTCGCTTAACCGCCAAGCCGCGCGAAGGCAGCGGCGGAGTTCAACCGCCGCTCGATATGCCGCTCCAAGGTGCGGACCAGAAACCGGCGCAGGTCCTGCGCGCGCTGCCGCGTCCAGGCTTCCTCGGCCAGCGCATGTATGGGTTCCCGCAATATGCGTTGCGCCAGGGCGAGCGAGTCCCGGCTCAACACGCTGCTGTTGGGCTTTTTATGGCGAACGCAGCTCAGTCCGTCCGTCAACACATGGAAATACGCCACATCGTCCGCAAAGCGCACACCACAGTCGGTGCAGCGATCTGTCTCCGGTAGCCAGCCAATCAGCCGGGTCGTCCACAGAGAAAAATACGTCAGCGGCATCCAGCAGGCGTCCACGCGGGTCTGCTCCAGCGCGGCCAGCGTCAGGCGAAACAAGGTGTCCTGCGGGTCATGATCGGGCAGGACGTTCTCCAGCACCTCGGCATAGAACGCGAGCGTGGCGGCGCGAAGATAATCCACCGACTGCAAAAGAGGCGAGGCAAGGACTTCAAACTGGTCCATTTGGACCAGTTCCTCGCGAGGCTTTTCGGAGTACGCCGCCCGCACGTAGGTCATCGGCTCCAACGCGCCGCCAAAGCGTTTCCTCGATCGGAGTGCCGCCTTGGCCACACCGCGCACCTTGCCTGTATCGCGTGTAAACAGCGAAACCAGCAGGTCCGCTTCCCGCACCGGCCAGGTACGCAACACGATCGCCTCCGACTGGTGGGGAATCATACTGGGGACATTGTAAGCGGCGCTGGCTGAGGTGAATCGCTGAACCTATAGCGAGCATGGCGTCTACCAATAAAAATGCGCAGCTTTGTGCTGCGCATTTTTTATTGCAGATTGCGCTCGATCAGCGACCGAAGTACTGCGAATTCGTCTGTTCGTAATGCTTCCATTTTTCCGGAAGATCGTCGGCGGCAAAAATTGCCGATACGGGGCAGACCGGTACGCACGCGCCGCAGTCGATACATTCGACTGGATCGATGAAAAGCTGCTCAGATTCCCCAAAATTCGCTTCATCCTTTTTGGGGTGAATACAATCCACCGGGCACGCATCGACGCAGGCAGTATCCTTAGTGCCGATGCAGGGTTCTGCGATCACATAAGCCATAAGATGTTCCAATTCTCCTTGCAGGGACTGGGTAGACATTTAGATTGTAACAAAGGTCGCGGATCTTAAGTTTGGACAAGACAGGGAACATTATCGGATTTGCGTCGATACCTTGTCGTCCTTGCGCATCGCTGCAAATTCTTGCGGGGTGGGAATCGGCTCCAGATCGCGCCCGGCGAACATATCTTCAAACAGATGAATCAGTGACGCATGAATTATTCCATTGCTGGCAAGCACTTCCGCACTCTCCAGGCGAAACGGGCTGCCGTCGATGTAAGTCACCGTGCCTCCCGCTTCCCGCACCAGCAAAACGCCCGCCGCCGTGTCCCATGGATTCAGCTTGAACTCCCAATAGCCATCGAGCCGACCACAGGCTGTGTATGCCAGGTCGAGCGCAGCAGAACCTGCCCGGCGCACGCCATGAGACCGCAGCGTGACTTCATGATAAAAATGCACGTTTGGGTTGCCGTGCCGCTTGCGACTTGGAAAACCTGTCGCAATCAGAGACTCCGCCATGGTTGCGGTGGAAGAAACATGGATGCGCCTGCCGTTCAGATACGCTCCGCGACCCTTTTCCGCAAGGAACATCTCATCGCGCAAAGGGTCATAAATGACGGCTGCAACCAGCTCGCCATCTGCATCCGTCGGCGTACCGGGGCGGCGATGTTCCAGGCCCATCGATACGCAAAACGCGGGAAAGCCATGCGCGAAATTCGTGGTGCCATCGAGAGGATCAATGTACCAGCGATACTCGCATTCCATGTGCTTGCGCGTTCCCTCCTCGCCCAGGATCCCATAGTCCGGCCAGCGCGCATGCAGGCGCTCGACCAGCAGCTTCTCGCTTTCACGGTCGGCAACGGTGACCAGATCGACCTCGCCTTTATATTCCGTAACGACGCCGCGCTGGTAATGCTGGCGCAGTAAGGCTCCAGCCTCGCGCGCCATGGCTGCGGCAGGGCCGGCATGGACCAAATTGCCGGTTTCAAGGCTGTCGTCCGCGGCACTCATTCCGGCACCTCCTCGCCAATGTTCTTGCGAGAACCGGAACGGTGCGCTTTTTCTGTGATGGTAAGAATCTGCCGCTTGTAGATAAACAGATTGGGCTTGTCCTCGCGCGTCAGACGGATCATGCGGTCATCGAAATATTCGATCCATCCCTGCACGGATTCGCCATCGCGCAACTGGACCACCACGGGTGTCTGGCGCTCGCTCAACATGCGCAGATAAATGGCCTCCTGCCCCGTTTCAGATTGCGGGTGATGAGACTTTTGTTTGCGCCGACTGCTGCCAGGGGGGGTCACAAGTGCAGTATATCGCCTCACCGCTCTGGATTTGTGTAGTAGCCGGTGCGGTAATACAAACGACACTCTGCATTCAAGGTGGGATTTTTCATCTGAACGTGAATTCGCCGGAAACCATCATTGGATAACTCCGTTCCCCTCTCCGGCAATGCTGGATAGTATCCCAGGAGATATTCGCTGCGCAGTGACTGCGAAAGCTCCGCCAGTGCCGTTGGAAGCTCGCTGGAGGAACGAACATAAAAATATTGTCCACCGGTATCGCGGGAAAGCTGGATCAGCGCGTGTTCTCCACCCAGGTCGCGGCCTGCGCTGGCGGCAATCGGCACTAGAATGACACTCTCAATACTTGCGCGCGCGCGTAAAGCTGCCTCGCGAGCCTGCCGATAGTCCACACCCGCCATGCTGTTTGAGCCATCGCTGACGACGACGATCACTCGGCGCCCGCTGAGAAATTGGAGATCCTGTGAACCGCGCTGCATCGCTTCATACAAAGCAGTCGGCCCGTCGCCGTGCATTTGCTTCAATCCCTGGTCGAGTCGGCGCAGGTTGCTGGTAAATGGAACAATGTTCGTCACGTCTCCAGCAAAACCCACCAGCTCAACCTGGTCCGACGGACGCAATAGCGAATGCAAAAAGCCATAGGCTGCCTGCTTCTCCAGACGCAAATCTTTATGCACGCTCAAACTGGTATCGATGGCCAGAACCACCGAGAGCGGACGGGACGAGTTCTGCTCAAACAAGTGAATCGTTTCCGGATGCCCGTTCTCGGTCAGCGTAAAGTCCTGCGGGCGCAACCCGCCGATAGGATCTCCGCTGGCCCCGATTACAGTAAGCGGAACGGTGACCAGATCGACGCGGACATGCAGAGAATCTGCATGAGTTTGCGTTTGACGAGGTTGTGTTTGCGCCAATGCAAAAGGAAGAAACGCAGCCAGTCCGAGTGCGGCGGTCAGCAGAGGTTTCACGGCTCGCTCGCAGCAGTACCGCCGGGAGAAATTTCCGCTGGAAACGGCTCGCCGTCGGCCCAGACTGCGCCATCTTCAAAATATTCTTTCTTCCAGATGGGGACAGTTTTTTTAAGGGTGTCGATGATCCAGCGGCAGGCATCGAAAGCTTGCGCGCGATGTGCTGAGGCAACCGCAATCCACACGCTGGTCTCTCCGATTTGCAACCTGCCCAGCCGATGGACCAAAGCAATGCGATGCACATCGAAACGCTGGCCCGCCTCGCGAGCCAACTCCCGCATCTGGTCGAGCGCCATCGCTTCATACGCCTCGTAGTCGAGATAAAGCGCGCGACGTCCGCGTGTGTTATTGCGCACGATGCCATCGAAAATGACGACCGCGCCATCTTCCCCTTGTTTTACCCGCGCTGTGAGTGCAACCCCATCTATAGGGTCGCGCTGGATGCGCACCAGAGCGTTTGCCGTAGTGTCGTCTGGCGCGCCCCCGCTCACTGGCGGCAGCAGAGCGACTTCATCCCCTTCGTGGAGAATCTGGGCAGACGATGCATATTCGCGATTGACGGCAATCGCGAGCGAGTCTGCAAATTTCTGTATCTGCGGCGCATTGCGAACGTATCGGTGCAACAGTTCCTCGACCGTTGCCCGATCAGGAAGTTCGATGGTTTCGTTCTCGCGGGCCAGCAGTTCCTTCAACGCGCCAAACAGTAGAACACGCACTTGCATGGCATTAGCTTATCTGTTCCGCTCGCTATTTTCCTATGGCCACGGCAATCCCTGTGGGTCGGGATACCAGAGCCGCAATTCACCATTTTGCGTAAAAGAAGTCTGCGCAAAAGCAGTCATCGTATGCGGCTTGCGATGGGTACTGCCCATAGGGTTTGCATGGCTGGGGGGAGTGACAAAAATATGTTCGACCGGATGTTTGTGGACCAGCAGCGCATCGGCAATCAACGACCGATGACAGCGCCACGGGACTGCTTCGGCGCACATCACCGCAGCGGTCGTCTGCTCATCGAGTGTCATTAAATCATTGAGCGCGTCGGCAAAGGCGTCCGTCTGCATGTAGTCGGCATAGCCGCGAAAGCTGGCGTTGCGCCAGCCGGTGTTGATGGAATCTTTGCGTGTATGGCGCAGGCCGCCGAGAGACTGCATCCAGCGGTATTCGATGTCCCTGGATCGAAGAGATTTCGCCAATTCTTCTGTGGCAAATTGTGGATTGTGCCGCGAACGGGGTACAGTGCGCACATCGACGAGCACTTTCACATTATTTTCTTGAAGAGCGTGGAGAAAAATATCGATCGGAAGCGTGGAGTGGCCCAGAGTGAGCATGGCGAGAGTGATGTCGAGCAGCTAGATCATTTACAAACACTGTAATTCAAAACGACGTTGGTCATTCTGATCCCTTCGGTCGCTGCGGCGACCTCGAGGATAAACTCCGCGAAGAATCCAGAGGGTGATGACAGCGCAACCCAAGCAAATATTCTCTGGATTCTTCACTTCGCTACGCTCCGTTCAGAATGACTTCTGGATAGTTGCCTACAACAGCTATGAAATCGCCAACGAGTCAGATGATTATGCCTGTCCCGCGGCCACCATGGTGGGGGTTGGCTGTTGCTGTAGAACTTGTTCCAGCACGCGCGGCTTGAGTGCCTCTGGCAATACAACTGCCAGAACATCTTCAATGCGTCGCGCATAGTGGATCGTGATCCCAGCGAGTTGTTCCGGCAGCAGGTCCTCTTCGACATTCAGCCGGTTTTCTTCCGGCAGAACGATGTCGCGAACGCCCGCGCGTCGCGCCGCAAGGAACTTGTCCTTGATGCCGCCAACCGGCAGCACGTTCCCACTCAAAGTGATCTCGCCCGTCATCGCTGTCAGTGGACGCACACTGGTGTCCGTCATCAACGAGACTAGCGTCGTCACCAGCGTTACACCTGCGGAAGGGCCATCCTTCGGGATGGCGCCTGCGGGAATATGAACGTGCAGATCGAGTTCCGCATTGAAGTCTTCCTTCAGGCTGAGCAGCTTGGCGTTCGAGCGGACCCAGGTCAGCGCGGCCTGCATCGACTCCTGCATGACTTCGCCTATCTGCCCGGTCATGGTGAAGCCGCCTTTGCCTTTCATCCGGTTGGCTTCAATGAACAGAATTTCTCCCCCTGCGGGCGTCCACGCCAAGCCAACGGCAACGCCCGGACGCTTGGTGCGCTCGGCAATCTCTGTCTCCACGCGCACCTTGATGCCGCCGAGAAATTCATGCACCACCTCTGGTGTTACGACCAG
>JAKAYS010000210.1 GCA_021826695.1 Acidobacteriota bacterium
CGAAGTGGCGCGGCAGGCTGGCGTTTCACGCGAAAGCCTCTATCGCGCACTCAGCGCGGAAGGAAACCCGGAGCTTGGCACGGTGATGCGAGTCATGCAGGCGCTTGGGCTGCAACTCTCCGTCACCCCGGCGAAACACGGGAACGCCGCTTAACTGCCGAAGACTTTCTTTCCATTGACCGCTTACTTAATGGTGCGTGAATTCGCCGGGGAAGCCTGCCCCGCTGCCTCAATCTGTTTCTGCGCCTGCTCACGCTGAACCACGCCCGCGCCTCTTGATGCGTGGAGCCGTGCGCTGTGTGGACGTGTCCGCGGTGAATCGAGCCATCTATTCGAGGGCGGACGGCATCGTAGGTGAATGAGGTATTGTCGATGAAACTCCATACCATAGGCGCGGCGCTGTTGCTTTCGGGGGTGTTGATTGGACCCGTTGTTGCTCAGACGAACACGCAGGAAAACAAGCAGACCCAGCGGAACCTGAAGCAGGCCGAAAAGACCGACAAAGCGCAGGCAAAGGCAGACAAGGCCGAGCGTAAGGCAGCGAAGAGCAAGAAAGTGAAAAAGGCCGCCAAGGCCCAGGACAAGGCGAACCGGCAGGCAGCCACTCCGCCGCAATAACGATCCAGCGCCAGCGACGCTGCAAAACTTTACCACGGAGACATGCAGAGCGTTACCAGTCGGCGCGACAAAACTGTGTGCAATCCATCCCAGTGAAATTCTTGTCACAGAATTCCTCGTCACAGAATTTATGGATCAGCATGTCGTGACCGCGTAGGGTCTGTGCCGCCGCCCCTGATCTCCGGACAATTTCTCCGAAGAATTTTTTATCCCAAAGCAAGCCAAAACAAGCCAAGACAAGCTGGACGAAGCATCCAAGGCTCTAGGACCTCGTTTCTCTATTCAAAAAAAATAAAACAGAGAAGCACTGAATCGAAAGATTTGCATTCGCTAAGGCGGGTGTCATCTCGCCAATGTTCCTGTTGCTCGACACACTTGCCGCGCGACAACCATCGGTAAAGGATTCTTCCAAATGTAGGTATCGCCATGGCCCGCTCTGGCACATCCCGAGAACTCTCGCAGCTTCTGGCGCTGGTCTTGGCAGTTGTGGCGATTATGGTACTCTACCTGGCGAAAACGGTGGTTGTGCCGCTTGCTCTCGCGGTGCTTTTTACCTTCCTGCTTGCCCCTGTCGTCACCATGCTGGAACGAATCCGGCTACCCAGGATGCTGGCCATACTTTTGGTGGTTTTTGCATCGGGGGCTGCTGTGGGGAGCATCGGTTGGACCGTTTTCACGCAGTTGGTCGCGGTCGCCAACGACATCCCTTCGTATACAGCCAACATTAACGATAAGGTCGCAACTCTGCACAGTTCCAATGTCACGAGCTTTACGCGCGCGCAGAAAGAGGTGGAACGCCTGAGCAAGCAAATTGGCGCTTTGCGCGCGGACGCGACGAAAGATCGGCGTCATTCGGGCACAAAGGCGTTAGGTTCGTCACCGAAACGGCCTGTTGCCGTGCAGGAGGTTGAGGAGAAAACCAGCAGGCTGGATACACTTCATGGTGTATTTGGCGTGATGATTTCCGTCCTGCTGGTGGTCGTTTTCACTTTCTTCATGCTGTTACAGCGGGAGGACCTGCGAAACCGCTTCATCCAACTGACTGGGCACGGCCGCCTGAACCTCATGACTAGGGCGATGGACGAGGCAGGCCACCGGGTCAGCCGGTATCTCTCACTACAATTGCTGGTGAATACCTGTTTTGGATCAATCATCTTCACCGCGCTGCATTTTATTGGATTGCCTCACGCATTATTGTGGGGAGCGCTCGCTGGGATTCTGCGTTTCATCCCTTATATTGGCGCTCCCCTCGCCACCCTTTTGCCGACGGCCTTGTCCCTCGCCGTTTTCAATGGATGGACGCAGACCCTGCTCATCATGGCAATTTTCTTCTGCATGGAGGTAGTGACGGCGAATTTCATAGAACCCCATCTTTATGGGAAGCATACCGGCCTGTCCCCGCTTGCGATTCTGGTGGCGGCAGTTTTCTGGAGCCTGATATGGGGGCCTATTGGCCTGATTCTGTCCGTTCCTCTTACTGTCTGCCTGGTAGTCGTGGGCGCGCATGTTCCCAGCCTGGAATTCCTGACAGTCCTGCTCGGCGACCAGCCTGTCATGCGCCCGGAAGCCCATTACTACCAGCGTCTGCTTTCCAATGACGCGGACGAAGCCACCGAGGTGCTCGAAAACTATCTCAAGGAAAAATCTCTTGGAGACCTTTATGACTGCGTATTGATACCCGCATTGAAATTGTCTGAACAGGACCGGCATAGCAGTGCGCTCGACGAAGCAACAGTGCAATTTATCACGCTGACCACCAAAGAACTGGTAGAGGAATTGGGTCTCAAACGGGAAGAGCACAGCCCATCCGATGCTGCCGTCGAAGCAAGCTCGGATGGAAGCACTCCTGTGGCCACGGAAGAAATTCACACAGATCCTGCCATTGCCGCGATGAAGATAGCCTGCGTGCCAGTGCGCGACGATGCGGATGAAGTGATAGCGATCATGCTGGCCCAGCGATTGGAAAAGGCTGGGCATTCCGCAAAAGTAGTCCCGCTTGGGATCGTCGATGGGATGCTGGCGGAAGTGTCTAAAACTGCACCCGATGTTGTTTGCCTATCGGCGCTGCCGCCGTATGCGCTTTCGCATGCTCGAGGCGTTTATAAGAGATTGCGCGCACAGGAAACTGAGCTAAAAATCATCATCGGATTATGGGATTACACAGGTGACGCCGTGAAGGCCGCCAACGAGATCAGCGGCGGCGAGCAGAACCAGGTTTGCACCACTTTGACCCAAGCTGTCCTACAGGCCACCCTGTCCGCGGCAACCGTCTCGACGCTTGAGGCAGACAGCCCGTACTCCGATCCAGTACAGGTGTGACGATTTCCATCTTCAGAATAATTCCTATATGCAGTTTGCTGGGCGCAGGATCAGCAGGCTCGTTGCATTTAGGTCAATATCCCGCACTTTAGTAACCCAATCAATCCAGTTTTTCAGAGACAAAATTCTGAATTTATGATTTATGTGATTGAAAAACTTGCCAGGAACCGGCAAACTCATCTCGGTCGCTCGCATCTAACTTGGATCAGTGAACTTGGGTGCCGACTCGGCGCTGCCAGCATGGAGGGACGGGAGCATCTATTGCTTCTTGCATTTGAGCTTAGACAATTTGGCCAGCGACGAACCCAGCGACGAAGTAGCCGTGAGGTTTGACGCCTTTCCCCTAGGAGGGAATATGTATAAAAATTGGCGTAGTTTCTGCGGGATTTTTGCCCTGTCGTCCTCCCTGTTATTAGCCGTTGGATGTGGAACCAGCGGCAACACCTTTGTGCGGGCCGTGAACGCGTCCCCCGGTCTGACCGCTTACGCCTATTACATCCAGGTGGGACCAGCTCAGGTGGCCTTCGGTCTGCCTTACGGTACGGAAGGGGTCACCCAGCCGGGCCAATTTAAAACAGACACCTCCGGCCAGTATTGTCCCGTTGGGGCCGGTATACAGACCATCGAGGTGTTCTTCACGAGGAATATTGGTCTTAAGAAGGAGAATATTGGCCTTACACTAGTAAAAAAGGACCTCGTGAAAAACGGCCATTACACGATTGTGAGTGTAGGGACGTTCCCGCACGTGCATCTACTTACACTCTACGACCAAAATATTCGGGCCACCAGCGGACATTTCCGGCTTCGAGTAATTAACGCCGCTGCCTCCTCAGGGGGAGTGGATGTCTACCTTACCGCGCCTGGCGCGAGCGCGGCCGGTTCGACACCGATCCTGACTAACTTTCAGTTTGGACAGGTCACGCAGACTTACTTCGAGTTAGTGCCCGGGAAGTATGAACTTCAGATTACGGCCGCTGGCAATCCCTCCAATGTTCTAGTGGAAGAACCGTTTACTCCTGTGGTCTTAAGGACTTATAGCGCATTTGTTATAGATCCAGCTCCCGGCTCCAGCCAGTTTAAATTGCTGGTGACCAATGAGGAGGCGGCGAGAAAATAGCCGGATCAACGGTTTTTAAGTCAGCCTGAGTCCATCCACATAAAAAAGCCTTCGCTCGAGCGAAGGCTTTTTTATGT
>JAKAYS010000048.1 GCA_021826695.1 Acidobacteriota bacterium
CGATATCTGATAGAAGTTAAATCTTTGGAAAATCGAGAATTAACGCGAATGATGGTTCGATCTGTGATCGTAACTCAATTTACCCAGGTTGCCCGAGAACAAGACAATCGACTGGCACCGCTAACAGACAGCCTGGAGCTACTGGAATCGGGGCTCGACTCACTATGCTTCGCAATCATCGTGGCCCGGCTTGAAGGAGTGCTTGGAGTAGACCCCTTCACTGCCTCTGAAGATGCTCTGTTTCCTCGCACCTTTGGCGAGTTTGTAAGGTTTTATGAAAATGCTGCAAAATAAATCGGCATCGCTTTGGCACGCGCTGAGTGGGGCAAGCGATTTGTCCGGACGCTTTCTATTCGGCGCGGAAGCGAGTATCGCCTTGAGCGATCTGGTAGCAGGCTCCGCGCTCTATGGCCGTGGTGAGGAGCTTTGCGGGCGATCCGTACTCGTCACGACAACGGACCAGCTCGCGACAGCGTCGGCGCTGATAGATCTCGATGGTATCGCGCGCCGCATTGTTCTTTGTCCGCCAGATTTGCCGTTCGAGCATCTTCCCTTTGTCATCGATACCGCTGCGGTCGATGCCATCGTGTCCGATCGGACAATATTTGGACTGGGTACTTCCCGCCATCTAATTTTCTGCCCTTGCAGTTGGCAGATCGCACCCGGAAATTACGAACGAGCTGCACAGTATGAAACGGAATGGATACTCCTCACGTCCGGCACGACGGGACTGCCGAAGATGGTCGTTCATACACTGGCGAGTCTGGCTGGCGCAATTGAACCTGGCAGCACTTCGACGGAACCGGTTGTTTGGAGCACGTTTTACGACATTCGGCGATACGGGGGATTGCAGATACTGCTGCGGGCCGCCCTTACGGGAAAATCCCTGGTGCTAACGGGCGCGCATGAGTCGATGGCGGATTTCCTTGCTCGGGCCGGCTCGCGCGGAGTCACCCATATATCGGGAACACCTTCTCAGTGGCGTCGCGCGCTGATGAGCCCTTCGGCCCACCTGATCGCCCCAAAATATATTCGTTTGTCAGGAGAAATCGCCGATCAGGCAATTCTGAACCGTCTTCGCTCCGTCTACCCTCAAGCCCGAATCGCCCACGCATTCGCCTCGACCGAGGCAGGAGTGGCATTTGAAGTGAACGACGGTATAGCTGGTTTTCCCGCCGACGTAATAGAACAAACCCCGGGCGTCGAGATGAAAGTCAAAGACAACTCGCTGCGGATACGCTCAGCAGGCACGGCGAACTGCTATCTCGGGCGCCAGTCCCCTATCCTGAAGGGCGCGGATGGCTTTGTGGACACCGGCGACATGATCGAACTGCGAGATGGCCGCTATCACTTCGTTGGCCGACGGGATGGAATGATCAACGTTGGAGGTCTGAAAGTTCACCCCGAGGAAGTCGAAGCAGTCATCAACCTTCATCCAGAGGTGCAGATGTCGCTGGTCCGGGCGAAGAAGAATCCAGTTACTGGAGCGCTCGTCGTCGCCGACGTGGTTCTAAAAGTGGCTTCGCAGTCCGCCAGCCGCGATATGCATGCGCTGCAGGCCGACATCGTGCTGATCTGCCGCGAGGCCCTTTCTTCCTATAAAGTCCCTGCTGCGATCAATTTCGTTCCTGCACTGGCAGTCGCTGAATCAGGGAAAATGATGCGTGGCAATGCGTAACGTAATCGTGACAGGTGGAAGTCGAGGCTTAGGACTGGCCATCGCGCGCAAGCTAACTGGAGCAGGATACCGCGCCATCGTCATCGCGCGTAAGCAGAACAGCGAACTGACGGCGGCAATGCAGAAAGCTGAACTTGCGAACCCCGGATCGTTCCATTTTGTTCCCTTCGATCTTGCCGAGATTGAAAATATTCCCAATTTCGTTAAGATGTTGCGACAGGACTTTGGCCCAATCTATGGACTGGTGAACAATGCAGGTATCAGTTTCGATGGAGTTCTCGCGCTCATGCCCACTTCTCAGATCGAACAGATGTTGCGCGTGAACACATTCTCACCAATCGTGCTTACCAAGTATGTGGTCCGCTCGATGATGGCCGATGGTGGCGGCCGCATCGTCAATCTGGCGTCCATCACCGCCTTTACCGGTTATAGCGGCCTCTCCGCGTACAGCGCGACGAAAGCAGCGATTATCGGCTTTTCCCGGTCACTCGCGCGCGAGGTGGGCAGGACGGGCGTGAATGTGAACGCGGTCGCTCCCGGCTTCGTCGATACCGACATGACGCACGGCCTCACAAATGAGCAACGTCGGAAGATTGAGCGCCGCAGTGCTCTCCGGCGCCTAGTAGAGGCCGACGATGTGGCGAATGCGGTTGAGTTCCTCTTAGGCGACAATGCGAAGAACATCACAGGGACGGTGCTTACCGTCGACGCGGGGAACACGGCTTGAGTGAAGTTCAGACAAAAACCCAGATCGATTCCGACAGCTCTGCTGCCAAATCCTGGTTGCGCGCGCTGGAACGGACTGCGTCCATACCGAGGAATCGCTCGCGCATTCTTTCGACGGTGATCGAAGAAATTGCCGCGCATTCCGGGAACGCGCCAGCTCTCCTATCCGACCGGGAATGCCTCACCTACCGAGCGCTGGCCGAACGAGCGAACCAATATGCGCGCTGGGCGCTGAACCAAGGTCTCGCAAAAGGCGAGGTCGTCGGTCTGCTGATGACAAATCGCCCCGAATATTTTGCCGTATGGCTTGGCATCACAAGTGTCGGCGGTGTGGTTGCGTTGCTCAACACCAACCTTGTCGGGCCATCGCTGGCCCACTGCATCCAGATCGTCCGGCCTAAGCATCTCATCGTGTCCGGGGAGTTTGTCGATGCATTGACGACTGCGATGTCGGGCCTCACTGAGTCGCCAGCGATCTGGGCCCACGGCATCGAACAGGATTTATTCCCGCGTATCGATCGCGATATTCATCAACACTCGGGTGAACGACTGGGCAGAGACGAGCGCCCCTTGATGACCATTGAGGATCGAGCGCTCTACATCTTTACCTCGGGCACCACGGGATTGCCGAAAGCAGCCAATGTCAGCCATGCCAGGGTCCTGCAATGGAGCCATTGGTTTGCCGGCATGATGGGCGCACAATCGACAGACCGGATGTATAGCTGCCTCCCGATGTATCACAGCATTGGCGGGGTACTGGTCCCCGGCGCGACTCTCGTCGGCGGCGGTAGCGTCGTCATTCGTGAAAAGTTCTCGGCCAGTCAGTTCTGGGGTGATATTGTCCGGTGGGATTGCACGATGTTTCAATACATCGGAGAGTTTTGCCGTTACTTGCTTCACGCGGTTCCGTCTTCAAATGACCTGGGCCATCGGCTTAGGTTAGCCTGCGGCAATGGGCTGGCGCCCGATGTGTGGGAGGACTTCAAGGAGCGCTTCGGAATTCCGCGGATTCTCGAATTTTATGCCTCCACCGAAGGTGGCGTTTCGCTCTTCAACGCCGAAGGCAAACGTGGCGCGATCGGACGTATTCCGCCTTACCTGACGCATCGATGTTCGCCAGCATTAGTGCGATTCGACATCGACAAGGGCGAGCCTATCCGCAATGCTCAGGGATTCTGTATTCCTTGCGCTCCGAATGAACCCGGCGAAGCCCTTGGCAAGGTTGTCAACGACCCGTCCAACTTCGGCAGCCAATTCGAGGGCTACACGGACAAGCAGGCAACGGAGAATAAAATCTTACGCAATGTTTTTCAGCCCGGAGACATCTGGGTTCGCACCGGTGACCTGATGCGGAAGGACGAGAAGGGATTTTTCTACTTCGTTGACCGTATCGGCGACACCTTCCGATGGAAAGGCGAGAACGTTGCAACGTCCGAGGTTTCTGAGGCAATCTGCGCATTTCCCGGAGTGAAGCACGCCAACGTCTACGGAGTGACAATCCCCGCCACCGAAGGTCGAGCTGGCATGGCTGCCCTCGTCATCGATCGCCAACTGGATCTCTCCGCGTTTCGGAAACACCTGATGGACCGTCTTCCCCCGTATGCGCGCCCGGTGTTCCTGCGACTCCAGGATGACATCGAAGTGACCGGCACTTTTAAGTATTCGAAAACTGACCTTGTAAGTCATGGATACGATCCCGCCGCCACTACGGATATCATTTATTTCGACAACCCAGAATCACAGGCGTTCCATCGGCTGAACGAAGCGCTATATGATCGCATTCAGGTCGGACAGATTCGCCTGTGACCTCAGCCCTGGCCGCCGATGTAGGCCCCATCTACGCTTTGTCGATCGAGTAATAAATGGAGAATTCTCTTTTCTGCGAGAAAGATAGTTCTCCATTCAATGTTTCATTGCACTTGCAAAGAAGAGTTACGAATGATTGATGAGATTCGGAATGATTTCACGAAGCTGCAGGACGAACTCCTGAAGGGTCCGATCTACCCAAATGTGACACCGGAGGAAATTCGATGCCACCTCGCGTCTCGCTATGACTTTACGAAAGCGATGGCTCTGGATGAGGTCGTCGCGGATGTCGAGCGCATGTTACGGACCTGGCAGGTCCAGGTGACGCATCCTCGCTACTTCGGTTTGTTCAACCCGAGCGTAACGCTTGCATCCGTCATTGCGGATACGCTCGTCGCTATGTACAACCCTCAATTGGCGAGTTGGCAAACCTCGCCCGCAGGCAATGAGATCGAAAGGCACACTCTCGGGTGGCTCGCCGCAAAATTCGGCCTTCCCCCGGACACACTTGCAACCTTCACGAATGGTGGTTCCGAGGCGAATCTCTCGGCAGTGATTGTCGCCCTGACCCGAGCCTTCCCGGACTACGGGGAAGACGGTCTTCGATGCCTTGCCGCCGCCCCTGCGATCTACCTGACAGAAGAGTCCCACCACTCATTCAGCAAGATCGCGCACATGACGGGATTAGGCAGGAAAGCGCTGCGCAAAGTAGCGACGACTTTTCATTTGACAATGGACATTGCGGATCTCGAAAAGCGAGTCACAGAGGACCGAAAAAACGGATTTGTCCCCCTCATGGTGATTGGCACAGGCGGCACGACCACCGCTGGCGCGATCGACCCGTTGCCGGAACTGGGGCGCTTTTGCCAGGATGCGGGCCTGTGGTTTCACGTGGATGCCGCGTGGGGCGGGGCAGCCGTCATTTCACCGACGCTGCGGCATCATCTCTCTGGAATCGAAACTGCGGATTCGATCACGTGCGACGCGCATAAATGGTTCTCTGTCCCCATGGGAAGCGGGATGTTCTTCTGTCGCCATCCTGACAGCGTTGCCGAGGCCTTCCGCGCGCAGGCTTCGTACATGCCCGGGAAAGCGACGGGGCCTGCCTTCGATCCGTACACGACATCGGTACAATGGTCGCGCCGGTTTATCGGACTCAAGCTCTTTCTCAGTCTTGCGCAGCAAGGCGAGTCGGGACATGCTGCGATGATCGAACACCAGACCCGCATGGCGAACGTGCTGAGGGAGGCGCTGATTGCTTCTGGCTGGCGTATCGTAAACACGACGCCACTGCCACTTATCTGCTTCACGCGAGACGGCCTTGACATCGCTCAATTCCTCGCTTCCCTCCGCGAGCGCCAGATCGCGTGGATGTCGGAAGGACAGATCAAGGGCGCACCCGTTGTACGCGCGTGCATTACCAGTTTCAGAACAACGGAAGCCGATATTCAGTGGGTGGTGGGTGAGATGCATCGTCTTGTCAAGTACAATGCTGTCCATCAACTGACGCCAGCGGAATGTTGAATCCATCAGGTCGTATCTCAGCAAAGGCCAACTGCGCGGACACTTCGCTATACACTGCTGGGGCCGATGGCCCGAGGCGGGAAGCGCGGCGCATCTGCGCAAACCGACACGGATAAACAAATGAAACGAGAAACGATCGCAATTCACAGCGGCTATGAAGTCGATCCAACGACCAGGGCTGTGGCTGTACCGATTTATCAAACGGTCTCCTATGCATTCGATAGCGCCGACCATGCCGCTGCCTTATTCAATTTGGAGGCCGAAGGATATCGTTATACCCGCATTGGGAATCCGACCACGGAAGTGCTGGAGCGGCGCGTCGCCGCGTTGGAGGGAGGGCTTGAGGCCCTGTGTGTCAGCAGCGGGCAAGCAGCAGTTTCCTATGCCGTACTGAACGTCACCGAGTTGGGAAGCAATATTGTCTCCGTTCCTCAACTTTATGGAACCACGCACACACTCTTCGCTTACCTTCTTCCAAGTCAGGGAGTTACAGTCCGATTTGCGGAATCGGACCATCCACGAGCCGTAGAAAAGCTGATCGATGAGAAGACGCGGGCCATCTTCTGTGAAAGTGTCGGCAATCCCGCGGGCAATATTTGCGACATCGAGGAACTGGCCAGAACGGCCCACAAACATGGGGTGCCGCTGATTGTCGACAATACAGTCGCCACGCCCATTCTGCTCCGGCCAATCGAGTACGGAGCCGACATCGTTCTGCATTCTCTTACGAAGTTCCTGGGCGGCCACGGCACCACGCTCGGCGGAGCCATCGTGGACAGTGGCAATTTTCCATGGAAGGAGCACGCTTCGCGCTTCCCAATGTTCAGCAACCCGGACCCGTCGTATCATGACCTGGTTTACACCGATCATTTCGGCAGGGCTGCTTATATCGGACGATGCCGCAGTGTATATCAGCGGGCCACCGGCGCCGTTCTGTCGCCTCTCAGCGCTTTTCTGCTGCTGCAGGGAATCGAGACGGTCGCTTTGCGAGTCCAGCGCCATACGGAAAACGCAAAAAGCGTAGCAGAATTTTTGCGCGGTAACTCCAGGGTCCAGTGGGTCAATTACACGGGATTTCCCGATAATCCATATCATGCGTTGGCGCAAAAATATCTGGGCGGCCATGCTTGCTCTCTCCTGTCCTTCGGTATTAAGGGGGGCTTTCCGGCCGCAGTCAAATTTTATGATGCGTTGAAGCTTGTGATGCGCCTCGTGAATCTCGGCGATGCCAAGTCGCTGGCCTGTCACCCGGCTTCGACGACTCATCGACAGATGTCGCCCGAGGAGCAACGTAGCGCCGGCGTTATGCCCGAGATGATTCGCCTCAGCGTTGGGATCGAGCATATCGACGATATTCTTGCAGATTTGGAGCAGGCGCTCGATGCAACCATATAATCGAACCGTTCACTTCCAGCTATCTCCTATCGCAGTCCCTGGGACACATCTATGCCTGTTTGCCTGAACTCGAATCCGGACGGTTATGAACGGCAGCCATGCGCGAAAGCGCTGAGCGCGAAGTCGTCGGAGGAGTGCCTCGAACGGTCGAGCAGAAACCTGACCATTGGATTAATCAACAACATGCCCGACGGCGCCTTTGAGGCAACTGAACGCCAGTTCCTCTCACTGCTGGATACGGCCTCGGATGGCATATCGATTCAACTGTCGCTCCATTCGTTGCCGGGCATTCCTCGGAACGAGGTGGCCGCGCGCCATGCCAGTAATTCCTATTCGAGCGTTGAGAACCTATGGAACATCCACCTCGACGGACTTATTGTCACCGGGAGGGAGCCTATGACGCCAAGCCTGGTGGATGAGCCATACTGGGACAGTTTGACAAAGGTCCTTAACTGGGCTCGGGACAACACCTACTCGACTGTCTGGTCTTGTTTGGCCGCGCACGCCGCACTTCTGCAAATGGATGGCATCAGCCGGATTAAGAGTAACGAAAAACACTTCGGCGTCTTTGAGTGTGACCGACTGTCGGATCACCCGCTACTGGCAGGCGCGCCACCACGCTTCAGGATTCCGCATTCCCGATGGAATGGTATACCGGAAGACGAATTGACGGCTTGCGGATATCGCATCCTCACGCGAGCCGTAGGCATTGGTGTGGATACGTTTACTAAGCAGCAAAACAGCCTGTTTGTCTTTTTTCAGGGCCATCCGGAGTACGAATCCAATACATTGCTGCTTGAATATCGCAGGGATGTCGGACGTTATCTCAGAGGAGAAACAGATACTTCTCCCTCGATTCCGCGGGACTATTTCGACCGCGATACTGCGACTGCATTGACGACCCTCCAGCAAGAGTCCAGGACCCGCCCGCGTGAAGAAGTCCTGGGGGAAGTCTTCAGGATTCTGGAGAACGCAAGTATCGAAAATACCTGGCACTCGACAACTACATGCATCTACAGAAACTGGCTGGAGTATATATGCGCAAAGAAGGAACAACGGTTGAAGGGCAGTAAGCTCGCGGCAGTAGCGCGTGGAGGAGTCGATGGTTCCAAGCCGCTTGTCACCGAAGAGACGGATGTGTCTCATTCGCCAGTTTACGCTACGAGCCTGAACCAAGAACGGCCTCGACTGCTTCGCGCAACACGCTGACCAGTCTGTAAATCTCCTCCTCGGTGACAATCAACGGCGGCGCGAAAAGAACTTCGTCGCCCTGCGCAGGATGGTTTCCCGCAGATGGGCGCGTCCGCGTGACGACGCCTCGCTTCCTCATCTCAGCCTGTAGGCGGGAACCGATCTTTCTGTCGGTGGCAAAGTTTCTCTTAGTTTCGCGGTCCTCTACGAATTCCACGGCTGCTAGAAGCCCCGTACCTCCGCGAATGTCTCCAGCATTTGGATGGTCGTCGAATGTATCTTTTAAGGCGCGGAAGAGGACCTCTCCCATTTTCTTCGAGTTCTCTATCAGGCCCTCGCGTTCAATGATTTCGATATTCTTCAGGGCAACGGCGCAGCAGGTCGGATGTCCTGAGTTCGTGTAGCCGTGCATCCATCTGTTCGCAGGTTCGACCGATTCAATCGACTCCCTGATCTTTTGCGTCATAACGATTCCGCCCAGGGGAACATACCCGGAAGTAACACCCTTGGCGAAGGAAAGTATGTCCGGCTTCACGTTCCAATGTTCCAAAGCGAACCACCGGCCAGTACGGCCAAAGCCTGTGATGATTTCGTCTGCAATCAGCAGTACATCGTAACGGGTGCAGATTTCGCGCACTAGCGGCCAGTAATCGTCAGTCGGATAGATTACTCCACCTGAGCCATGGATCGGCTCCCCGATCAACGCAGCGACGGTGCTGGGGCCTTCGCGCAGAATTGCTTCCTCCAGTGCGCGCGCCGCGGCCTGGCCAACGGTTTCATCGGATCTCGCCCCCTCAAAGCGGTATGGATAACAGGTCGGGATGTGAAGATAGCCAGGAGCCAGCGGCCCAAACATTTTCCAGTATGGGGCGATGCCGGTCGCGCTCATCGCCTGCAGGGTCACTCCGTGATAGCCGTGAATGCGCCCGATAATTTTTATCTTGTCGGACTTACCCTGCACCTTCCAGTAATAACGCGCGGTCTTGAATGCAGATTCGTTCGCTTCGGCCCCGCCTGACGTGAAAAAGACCGAGTCCATGCCTGGTGCAATTTCAACGAGACGTTGTGCCAGCGCGATGGAGGGAATACTCGACGAACCAGCATAGCCTGAAAAGTAGGCCAGCTTTTTCATCTGCGCTGCCGCTGCGTCCGCGAGTTCGGTTCGCCCATGTCCTACGTTTACGTTCCAGAGTCCCGAAAGTCCGTCGATGTAATCCTTCCCTTCGACGTCCCAAACTGTTACGCCATGTCCTCGGACGTAAATTAAGGGATCAGTAAGATCGACAGGATGGTGTAGTGAGTGAATCTGATACTGCCGATCAGCCGCTGCCAGATCAGATGTTGACATCTCCATAGGTTCCTTTCGGTTCGACCGTGCCAGAGTAATGAGGCTCCGATGTGGAACTCGTCCAAGTGTAGATCACAATTTAACGTATGTATAAGGTAGGAAAGGCTGGGCGCTTTCCTCCCTGAATCAGCAATCCGCTTGGAATTGGAAATGGCTGGATAAGACGCGGAAAGCGATGGGTGCGCGACTGGTCTGGTTGTTCTGGCGATGGAGGAATCCGGGATGGGTCCGCACGACAAGATGCTGGAGCGTGGACTGGAGTGGCTTAAACGACACCAGGTGAAGGACGGCAGTTGGCGTACTTCTTCGCTGAACGCAAAGCGCGATCCAGAGAGTGACGTGGGCCGTTTTATGAGCGACGCCGCCACAGGATATGCCGTGTTGGCGCTGGAAATTGCTCAGAAAGATACGAACCGCGGCCGCACTCTCTAAAAGGAGATCTAAAATAAGCAAGACTTCGCAGCAGTTGGCGTGCGAAGACGATATGGATCATGGTTTCTGCTGAAGATTTCTTCCACATCAACGTATAGCTCACCAGGGAACTAACTCATTCTTGAGTCTTCTGTAGACGGGATGTCAAGATACGCTGGAAAACTTCAAACCGTTCGGAGCGCGGTACGGATTCCGGCCCTATTCGCTGTCCCAGTTCCTGGCAGAGGTCAGTTCTGGGACTGTAAACCGGCCACGTGGGGAGTCCGGGAGCGTTCGGATTTCCCGTTTTAGCGAACTGCACCCAATAGCCGATGATCGCATCGGACAGCTTCTTGTCGTAAGGCCGGGCAATCCAACTCGTCCAATATTTTTTACTTAAGAACATACTTTCTTCACTATGAAACGCTCCCAGAGCAGCGAACTTTCCTGCGCCTACATAGGTGAAGTGATACAGAAAAGCAGGCTCTCCTATGCGAGCCGTATCCAGCGCTAACAGGCGCGCTCCGAAACCAAAGTCAAAATCGGTATCTATCTTCCGAAATACTTTTGCGACATCTTTATCGGTATGCGCGGGATAGTCCGCGAAGACTTCATCCGCATAGACAATGAACTTTTGTCGAAGCCATTGGCGATATTCGGTTACTGTCTTCGGTCGATACGATTTGCCCCCGACTATTGGACTGGCAAAGATCGAAACTTCATCCTCGTTGCTGCCGACAATGACGGGAACCCTGATTTGTTTTCCAGTTGCGAATGTCACTGCGGGCTGGCCTCTAAAAAACCATCCGTCGACGACTGGTTCCAGATCGAGATGTGGATCGCGGGCCGCCGCCTCAAGCACGCGTTCTGCCGGCAACGCGCGGAGTTGCGCCAGTGCGTGCGAATTGTCCTGCACCCCTACATCGTTCGCCAGCAGGGCGCCATTTTCTTCCGCCTGATGGAGAAGCGGAAAGACAGAATCCACGCATACACCGCTTTGCAGAATTACTTTTTGAAACAGGCCAACAGCAAGCGGCGAAGCCATTAGGTTGCAAATATCAAGCGCGCCTGACGAAGCGCCAAAAATCGTGACGTCATTCGGATCGCCTCCGAAGCGACTGATATTCCGCTGCACCCACTTCAATGCCTCCACCTGGTCCAACTGGCCGTAATTCCCTGAAACATGCTGGGGCGACTCTGCGGAAAGCGCTGGGAGGGCCAAAAAACCGAGCGCGCCTAAGCGGTAGTTGATACTGACGACAACCACTCCTTTTTTGGCGAGGGTCTCGCCAAGTGGAGGCCATTCTCCCGAGCCTTCCACGTTGCCGCCACCATGCACCCACACCATGACGGGGGCCTTGGCTTCTTGCGATAAATTCGTTGTCCAGACGTTGAGATATAAGCAGCCTTCATCGGTCACCATTTTTTTTCGACCGAGCATTTCTGGCAGCCATGGACTTGGATTTTGTGGGCAGGCAGGTCCGTATGCGATGGCCTTCCTCACACCCGACCAGCCTGGCGGTGGTAGTGGTGGTTTCCAGCGTAAGGTTTCCACCGGTTGAGCAGCGTAGGGAATACCAAGAAAAGCGGCAGAATGCGGAAGTGTACCGAACGAGATACCTTGCAGGGTCCCCGTATCGATTTTTACCTGGAGCGCATTCCCTTGCGCTCGCAATGGGAAGCAACATACCAGCGTAAACGCCACGATAAATAACAAGGATGAGTTTCTGAGCGGCCCGACCCGATCTTGCCAGACTTGGACTGTAAGCATGCGATTTCCACGTCACTATTTTGGGGCATAGTGCCGGATGACTATTTGAGTCAATTGATCGAAACCTGCGCCATTAAATGTCCAGGTTTTTTACATCCAACGCATTGTCTTCAATAAATTTACGACGCGCTTCTACGTCTTCTCCCATCAGCGTGGAGAAAATCTGCTCGGACTCTGCCAGGTCTTCCAGTTTGACCTGCAACAGCGTGCGCCGTTCAGGGTCCATCGTGGTTTCCCAGAGTTGTGCGCTGGTCATTTCGCCCAGGCCCTTGTAGCGCTGTACCTGATAATCTTTCCGCCCTTGCTCAATGACATATTCGAACAGCTCTCGGGGAGAATGTTTTTCCACGGGGTCTTGCGGGGCCTTGGCTGCCCGTTTGGTGGCTGGCTGCTTCGCCCCGGCTTCTACGGTCATTTCTCCAGGTGCTTCCGCGTCGGCTTCTTCCGCCGGGGCCGCGGTCTTGGCTGCATATTCAATGAGAAACGGTCCTTCAAGCTGGTCTTTGATTTGGTTATATTTCGCCATCATCTGGCGATATTCCGGCGAGGTGGCCAGCGTCCAGTCGATGCGACGCTCCGCTCCCTGCGCATCCGTGAAGCGCAGAGAATACGTCTGGTGCTCTTCATCGTAAACAGGCTGTCCAACCGCTTTGAACTGGTACTTGGCCGCGACAGATTGCAGAGCTGCGTGCAGTTTGATCATCTTTTGTGGAGGATTTTCCGCCTGACCTTCAAAGTCCGCACGTTTGAGCAGTTCCAGTTTCGCGAGCAGGCTGGTCACTTCGTCATTTCGCAGCCGCTTGTCGACTTTGTCGAAAAACCCCAAATACTCATTCAAATGGGTCATGAAGCGCGTCAATGCCGATCCTTCCAGCCGCGCTGCTCCAGCGCCGTAGCGCACCACCATACCGTCTGAGGCGCGTTTGACCATCACGCTGACAAATTCGCGGTCGTCTTTGATGTACTGCTCAAACTTGCCCTTCTTGATGCGATAAAGCGGCGGTTGCGCAATGTAAACGTGGCCGCGCTTGATCAGTTCCGTCATGTGGCGGAAGAAAAATGTCAGCAGCAAGGTGCGAATATGTGAGCCGTCCACGTCGGCGTCGGTCATCAGAATCAATTTGCCGTAGCGCAGTTTGCTGGCGTCAAAGTCGTCCTTGCCAATGCCGCAACCCAGCGCGGTAATCATGGCGCGGATTTCTTCGTGGCCCAGCATTTTGTCGTAGCGCGCTTTTTCCACGTTGAGGATTTTTCCCTTGAGCGGCAAAATGGCCTGATACCGCCGGTCGCGGCCCTGCTTGGCTGTTCCGCCTGCCGACTCGCCCTCGACAAGATATAGCTCACAGCGTTCCGGCCTGCGCTCGCTGCAATCCGCCAGCTTGCCCGGCAGTCCTCCGCCATCCAATGCCCCTTTGCGTCGGGTAAGGTCGCGGGCTTTGCGGGCCGCTTCGCGGGCGCGCGAGGCCTCGATTGCCTTATTGATGATGCGGCGCGTAATGGGTGGATTCTGCTCCAGGAACATCCCCAGCCGCTCGTTCAAAAATGCCTGCACCGTGCCGCTGATGTCGGAGTTCAGTTTGCCCTTGGTCTGCCCTTCAAATTGCGGTTGGGGCAGTTTTACGCTGATAACAGCCACCAGTCCCTCGCGCACATCGTCGCCAGAGAGATTTTCTTTCAGATCTTTGAACAAACCCATCTGCTGGCCGGCTGCGTTGATGGTGCGCGTCAGCGCTGTGCGGAACCCTGAAAGATGTGTGCCGCCATCCACCGTATTGATGTTGTTGGCAAAGGTGAAAACCGTTTCCGAATAGCCGTCGTTATATTGCAGCGCGATTTCCATCACGACATTGTCGCGCTCGGCTTCCATGTAAATTGGCTTCTCGTGCAGCGTCTGCTTCCCACGGTTGATATGTTTGATGAATTCGGCAATCCCGCCGGTGTATTTGAAGTCGGTGCGCTTGGCTTCGCCGGTCTTCGGATCTGTTGTGCGCTCATCCGTCAGCGAAATTTCCAGCCCCTTATTCAGGAAGGCCAGCTCGCGCAGCCGTTGCGCCAGCGTGTCATAGTTGTATTCCGTGACGGTAAAAATGCTCCTGTCGGGTAAAAAGTGGACTTTCGTTCCGCGCTTCTTGCTGGTCCCTGTCTGCTGTAGCTTGCTGACCGGCGCGCCGCAGGAATACTCCTGCTCATAGGTGTGGCCATCGCGCCAGATCTCCACCTCTAATTCCTGGCTCAATGCATTCACGCACGAGACACCGACGCCATGCAGACCACCGGAAACTTTATAGTTCGACGCGTCGAATTTGCCGCCCGCGTGGAGCTTGGTCAGCACCACCTGCACTGCCGGAGCGCGTTCTCCATTCGGCAACGTCATCTCATCGACAGGAATGCCACGTCCGTCGTCCACAACGGTTATGGAATTATCGACGTGGATCGTCACATCGACCCGGGTAGCGTGGCCAGCCAGGGCCTCATCCACGGAATTGTCCACGACTTCGTAAACCAGGTGGTGCAGACCCATTTCGCCGGTCGATCCGATATACATGGCCGGACGCAGGCGGACCGCCTCCAGACCCTCAAGCACCTTAATATTGTCCCCGGTGTAATTGTCGCTGGCGCGCTGGCGGGTCGCGGAATTGGCAGCCTCAATGGCCAGGGTCGCGGCGTCTAAGGGGGATTGCATCATCTCTTCGCTAGCAAGTGCTTTTTCTGCCATGGGGCTCCGGTAAAAGCTATTAGTGGCATGGGAATCCATTCTAGGGAGGACCGTTCTTGAAATGTTGCCCATAATCCGGGCAAAAGGTTGATTCAGAAAGGATTGATCCGAAGATGGACTACTACCTACTTTATCATGCTGCCGACCAGGAAAGAAGCTTGTAAAGCGCCTTAGAAGGGCCCATACGGCTGGGAAAGCCATCTCATTTTTGGTCTTCCGTCCACAGGAAAGTCATTGATCGACTCGAACAAAACAATCCGGAATGGCATTGGAATTGCATAAGGAAAATGCGGCCAGAGTTTTGAGGTTCCCCGAATTTTACAACGTCATTCCGATGGACATTCTTCAGATAGGCGGGTAAACGACGAGTTGAGATCTGGGAAGGGATGTGCAGTTAACATTCAGAGACCTACTTTACGCTTTACGTTATACGGGATGATTTAGATTCTCCCGCCAGGGATTGGGTTGTCCGGGTGGAGCCGCATTAATCTGCAAGCAATGTTTTAGAGCTGTTTATTTCAGGGATGATGCAATGTGCTCAGAGCATAGACGCCGACAGGGACGACGATCCAGTTCTATGAAAACCGGCAGTTTTCGGGTTGAATTCAAAAACGGGGAATGCTCTCACCCTAGGTAAGGATAGGTAAACTGTTACTTCGGTAATTCAAAGCATAGATATAGGGGTATATTATTGAGAATGCTGGACTTAGTTGATCCAATCAGTATACTCGAAATTGTCAAGCGCACCAAGCGCTAAATTTAAAAATATTACTAAAGGATAAATAATCATGAAAATCGCCGTTCGCGCCCTCGTCCTCGGAATGCTCATTACTGGCTTTGCTGCCGACCACATGCTGGCCTCTAAATCCACCTCCACGAACAGCAAAACGATCATGGTTGCCAGCAATAGTGCCGCCCCCATGCCAACCTGCGAACCTGGCTCGTCGACGTGCGGATTTTAACGCGAGTCTTTTAATTTATATGGGATTATGATAGGCATCCCATTTTGGGAAAGTCAGCGTCTACATATTGATTATCTTAATTTGTTGTTGCATTTTGCGAATTTCTTGGGATATCCTGCCCAAGCAGGTGGAGTTCGCATATGACGACATGGCTACATTTTGCTTTACCTCTCGCGGCTGAAATTCTTTTTCTGCTGACTGCATTAATTTGTATCTACCGTGTCCAGAAAAACAGAATTTATCCGGCCTTATGGCAGTTATTGATGTTTTGGGCGGCATCGGATGCTCTCCTGCTTGCAGTAGGTAGCCTGCATCGGCTGCACTTGGCGAACGGGCTGCATACATACGAAGCATATTTTTATACCTATTGGCCCAGTTTCGCCATCAACTCCATTCTAGTATTACGCGTTTTGCATGAGATGTTCCGCCATGCTGTCCGCTCGGTTCCCGGCGTGCAAAAGCTTGGACGTCCAATTTTTTTCTGGGCTCTCGCTGTCTCTGTTATTCTTGCCTTCGCGGCTGGCATTACGCCTCATACCAGCGGTATGAGCCTCCTTTTAGCATCAGCACAGGTGCTTGCGCGATCTCAAAGCGTTTTGGCCCTTTGCATGGTCGCATTCCTCGCAATCGCATCCCAGACATTAGGTGTTTCGTATAGCAGCCGAATCTTTGGAGTCACCTTTGGCTTTGGTTTAATGGCGACTGGCAACCTCGTCCACTCAGCTCTCTTTGCATATCATTACAATGTGGGTAGTGCGGCCAGCTTGGTGCTGGAAGCAGTCAACCTTGCCGCAATCGCCCTCTGGGCTGTCTATTTCCTCAAGCCCGAGCCTGCGCGTCGCCTGGTTACGATGCCGGTTACTTCTCCACTCATGCGCTGGAACGAAGTTGCGCAGACCCTGGGAAATCCAGCGGGACAGGTTGCTGTCAGCTATCCGCCCTCCTTCATGAACGATGTCTTCGAGCTTGTCAACGATGTGATGGGGCCAGCAGGCTGGCCGCAGAAGGCTGTGAGCCGTCCGTCTGGGCCTATGGCAAGCTAATAAACCTACAGATACGAAAAAAGGCTGGCCCGTTCGAGGTCAGCCTTTTTGTTGTACTCCTTATGGGATTTTAGAGAGTCGTCATCCTTCGCTACGCTCAGGATGACAGCGCATTAGGGAGAACGCTGAGGATGACAGCCTTTGTTTATGGCGCTCAGGGTTGACGGCCTGGTTCTCAAGTACGAGATTAGGAATTGACAGGCGGTAGAAAACTCTTTCCCCACTCCGCACTCAAATCTTTCCAGTCTGGATTTACTGAAACAATCAAGGCGATCTTTTTGATACGAAGCCATCCTTTGATCTGTTTTTCTCTATCGATGGCGGAGGTTACGGCCTGAAACCGCTCGTAGTAGACGAGTCGGTCGAGGCGATAACGCTGCGTGAATGACCCTTCGATTGAACCGGATTGATGTTCTTGAACTCGCCGTTCCAGATTCGAAGTTACTCCAACGTAGAGTGTCCGTCTCTTGTTGGTAATGATATATACGTACGCCGAAACGTCTCGCATGGGCACATTTCACCTCGTAATCCATATGGGATTTTTTAGGAGTCGTCATCCTGAGCGTAGCGAAGGACCTCTGTATTGATATTTTCGTTGGTAATACCGAGATCCTTCGCTACGCTCAGGACGACTGCGCAACTTGAATTTGATTTCGAAGGAACGAGATTCTAGAAGGCGTGGAGACGGCCTTGTCAGGGACCATCCTGGCGGAGGTCCCTGATCGCTTTCTTATGCTTCCGCAACGACAGGGTCGACGGCGACAAAGCGTCCAGTACGGCCACGGTCTACAAAGCGTACGCGTCCGTCAATCTTTGCATAAAGGGTGTCGTCGCAGCCGAGGCCCACATTCAAACCCGGCTTCAGTGGAGTGCCGCGCTGACGAACGATGATGGAGCCGCCCGTAACATATTGGCCACCGAAAGCCTTTACTCCCAGTCGCTGCGAATTGGAATCGCGTCCATTGCGAGAACTGCCTAATCCTTTTTTATGTGCCATTTCTCAATCCTTTTTATGCTTGATCTGGTGCGTTAGCTGGCTGCGGTAAAGCTCTGGCCGTCCACCTGAATCTCATTGATCCGAACCTGAGTGTAAGACTGGCGGTGTCCTTGCAGCTTCTTATATTGCTTTTTGCGCTTAAAGTGGAATACCAATATCTTCTTTGCGCGGCCTTCATCGACCACGGAAGCCAAAACCCTGGCGGAGCCAGGCTTGGCAAGGTTTGTGCCATTTTCGCTGTCTATAGATGCCGCCAGGACTTCTGTGAATTCGATGCTGCCGTCTTCCTGCGGGAGCTTTTCCACGCGCAGCACATCTCCAGGAGCCACACGATACTGCTTCCCGCCGGTGCGAATTACTGCGTACATATACATCCTCCAGCACCATCGGACTTAGGCCGGGTGCAAAAACTCTCAGGCGGAACCAGCTTCAAAATCTTGCTTCTTGTGTGACGCTTCGATCGGAGTCCTAACCGCGACAAAAGCAACGGGTAAGTGGCTTTTAGGTGAATCGAAACGCGTCGTGTAGATGCACAGCAGATGCAGATCGCCCAACCATTCAAGAATACTGGCCTTTCTTTGGTTACGTCAACCCATAGATTGCACTGCATGCCCGCTTTTACGTGTCTTTTCCGCGGATTGAAATAAATACACAGCCAGGATCGCAATCAGTGGCTCCAATGGGTCTCGGAACCTCGCATGTACTGAGACAAAATAATAGATCAGTGGCAACAGTAGAAAGGCCCAGGCGAAGAGCCACGCCGCAGGCCGCTTGCGTTTCAAGGCCAACGCCAGTCCCAGCAGTCCGGCGACGCTGGCAAAGGAAAAATTGGCGACGCGCCCCACTTCCACGTACCACTTTTTATCGGAGGAGTGAGGCACGCTGATCCAAAAGAAATAGATGCGCTTGATGGTGTTGCGCGCGAACAGGCCAGGATCGCTGCGAACAAAATTCCACGCCATGCGTCCGCGCATCTTTGAATAAGCGACCTCGCCCATGTGCTGGTCGAGGTACAACTGGTCTCGCGCTTGAAAGGGGTGGTCATACTCCATCAGAAAGCCGCGCGCTCCCGGTCCATTGCCCATGTAAAACTCTGCGCCAAAGTTGGCCCGCATGGGGATAAAAGTATGAAAGACAAGCGCATTGCGCGCCACCCAGGGAGAGACACAAACCACGAACATGACCGCGGATGCCAAGGCAAAAATGACCTGTTGACGAAGATTGCGCGCGCCGCGCATTACCCAAAGTCCAACGGCGGGAAGAAAAAGCAGCAGGGAAGGGTTACTGAGCGCGAGCACTCCCCAGAGAAAACCAAAGATCAACCAGCGCCGCAGACTTCGCGGTTCCTTTTGGTCTACAGGGGCATGGTCTACAGGATCAGCGATGGTTTCGCCAATCCTGCGCATTCTCAACGCCAGAACCAGAATGCAGCTTAGCAGCCATGTGCTCAGTGTCATTTCCCAGACCCATCGCACGGCATATTGCATGGCCGCCGGATAGAGTGCCCATATCCACCCCGACCAAACCGCGATGCGATGGTTGTAGCACCGCGCTGCGATTTCATAGGTAGTGCGTGTTGTCAGCGCCGAGAAGAAACAGTTGATCGTCAGGATCACCCATGCGGAGCGCAGCGTAAAGACGCCGAAGACCTTAAAAATCCCCGCCAGCAGCAGGGGATACAGTGGCGCCACCCATGTCGTCGGGCCAGTGTGCCCGGAAAAAGGGTCTGCGTATCCATAGCCAGTAACCAGGGCGCGCGCGATGCGTCCCATTTCCCAGCCGAACTGAAAATGGTCGCCATCCAGGCGAAAGCGATAGGTATGCGCCAACGTCATGTACGCGACGCGCACCAGGAAAGCCACCCAGAACACTGTCCAGTTGGCCTCGAAGGAGGGTTGCGTCGCCCGTTCGAGCTGGCGTTGCTTCTCGGTTGTAACAGACTGCGCGGAATTCACTGTGTGTACTGTCTCAATCTGAAGGAACGTAGATAACGCGCTATGACCATGCTGGACATGTTTATATTGCCAGATTTTTGCGCGCGGCCAATCTGCATTTTACG
>JAKAYS010000049.1 GCA_021826695.1 Acidobacteriota bacterium
TCGTTCCACTGGAATCGGTCGCGGACGTGAAATACATCAACACCCCCACAGTGGTGGACCATTATCAACTGCGCCGGGTCTTCGATGTGTACATCATGCCGCAGACGGAAGATCTGGGTAAAGTGGGCGGACAGATCCAGAAGATTGTCGACGGGGAACATCCGCCGAACGGCACGCTGGTCACCATTGCGGGTTCCATCAACGACATGCATGATTCCTTTCTGAGTTTTGCCATTGGCCTGGTTCTTTCGGTGATCCTTGTCTACCTCATCCTGATGGCGCAGTTCGCTTCATTTTCCGATCCGTTTGTGATCCTGCTCGCCGTGCCACCGGGGATTGCGGGGGTGTTGCTGTTTCTGTGGATCACAGGCACCAGCATCAACATCATGTCGTTGATGGGGGTCTTGATGACGACCGGCATCGTGGTTGCAAACAGCATTTTGATCGTTGAATTCGTAGTTGCGCTTCGCGCAGAGGGCAAGCCGATCAAGATCGCATTGGCAGAGGGTTGCAAGGTGCGCCTGCGTCCCATTCTGATGACGACCCTGGCGACGGTGCTGGGCATGATTCCGATAGCTTTGGGGACGGAAGCTGGCAGTGAGCAATATGCTCCGCTGGCGCGAGCGATTTTAGGCGGTCTGGTGGTCTCCGGTGTGGTCACGATTTTCCTGGTTCCCACGGCATATTACTTGCTACACCGCGGACACGACTCAGAATTCGAACAGCAAGGCAGGCAACTGCCAGATCTGGAGGCACGGACATAATGCATAGAGAAATAGTTTGGTCCATAGTGGGCATACTCACCATGGTTGCAGGGCCGCCATCGCAGGCGCAGAAGCTGGCGGACGCACCCTCAACCGTGATGCTGGCAAGGAACATTCAGCAGCAGAACGATGTCCCCACTGCCACCGGGGGCATGCCAGTGGTATCCACGGTGGCGTCCGACAAGAACCTGCGCGCGGCATCGCAGGAACCTACGCTTGGAAAGCGAGTCACTGCAATTCCGGCGCAGCTCACGATTCAGCAAGCCGAGCAGATCGCGATCCAGAACAATCCGCACATCAGCGTCAGCCAGTTGCTTGCGCGAGCGCAGCACCAGGTGTACCGCGAGACTCGGTCTGCCTATCTACCGCATGTGAATATCGGAGCTGTGGGTATGAAAGCGGACGAAGGCAGCCGCTTCACCTTTGACAACTTGCGGTCAACCCGACTGCTGACCCACTTTGGTGGCGGCCTGGATATGTCGCAACTCGTTTTCGACTTCGGGCACACTTCCAATTTGATTGCATCGTCCAAATTGTATGAGAAGGCGCAGAATGCTCATGCCCTGGCGAGTCAGTTGGACATTGTGCTGATGACGGATCAGGCTTTTTACGACACGCTGGAAGCGCAGGAATTGGTCCAGGTCGCGCAGCAGACGGTGAATGCTCGCCAGGCCACCGATGAACAGATCACAGAGCTGACAAAAAACAAATTACGCTCGGACATCGATTTGGCCTTTGCCGACGAAAATGTCGATCAAGCGAAACTGCTCCTGCTGGATGCACAAGATCAATTCAATAAATACCTGAACGCGCTGACCGCCGTGCTGGGTTTCGATCATCCAGCGCAATACACCCTTGTACCGGATAGCGGGGATGTACCTTTGCCCCCGCCCGACCAGGACGCGCTGGTGCAGGTTGCCTTGAAACAGCGGCCGGATTTGATCGAGCTGGATTACGACCAACAGGCTGCGAAGAAATATAGCCGTGCGGAATGGGACCAGTTATTGCCAACACTCAACACCATGGGAGTTGTGGGTCTGACCCCCATTCGAGACACACGATATTTCAATAGCAATTGGTTTGGCGCGATCGGCCTGAACCTCGAAGTGAATATCTTTAACGGCTTTCTGTATACATCTCAGGCAGAGGCAGCGGATGCGCGGGCGAAGGCAGACCAGGAAGGCCTCCGCAATCTGCGAGACAATGTGGTTCGCGATGTACGGAATGCATGGTTGCAATCCAATACTTCCTACAAGAAAATTGCCGTGACGGAGAAATTGCTTCAGGCTTCCAATATGGGACTGTCGCTTTCCCAGGCGCGCTACAAACTCGGACTCAACTCGATTGTTGAGCTGAGCGATACGGAACTGGAGCAAACTCGGGCTGCCATCGAAAACATCAATGCGCGCATCGAGTATGAGCTTTCTCTGGCTGCGCTGAATTACCAGTTGGGCAACTTGCCTTAAGCATACTTGCTTAGTTCATGAAGGAACGGCCAGCCTCCTGCGAGGCTGGCCGTTCTTTTTATAGCGTATAGCGCAAACTCTGTTTTCCTCGGCCCGACAGGGAATTCATCTCCTGTTCATCTTCTGTTTTCGGAATATTCATGTACGGCTGTAACACTACTCGCGGCGCCACCCATCTATGCGGTGTGCTTTGACGGGCACTGGCGACGCATTGCGGAGGGTTGTTCCATATGATTTTTACAACTACAAGCGAGAGGCCGAATGAAACATCGACCAAATAAACTGAAAACGCTGATTTTTGCATCCTGCGTGGCAAGTATGCCCCTGGCAGGCACGCTGGCATACGCGCAATCGAATACCAGCACGACGATGGCCCACAAAAAGCACGCGACCAGGAAGGCTTCGAGCATTGAAACCCAGATCCAACAAATGCAACAGGAATTTCAGCAGCAACAGGAACAGATTGATCAGCTAAAGCAGCAGTTAAAAACCCGTGAGCAGCAACTCCAGCAAGCGCAGGATGCTGCGCAGCAGGCGCAACAGGCCGCGCAGCAGGCACAGTCCCAAGCCAAGGCACAGGCCCAGGCTGCGCAGCAGGCTACCACACAAAACACGCAGGCTTACACCAATCTGCAACAGGCGGTGCAAAACGTGCAGGCGGACACGGCGCAGGTCAAGGCGGCCATTACCACCGTCCGTCAGAATGACGAAGGAATGCGCGAGAACTATGCGCATCCAATCGCGATGAAATACAGAGACGTTTATATCACTCCAGGGGGCTTCCTGGCGGCTGAAACTGTGGACCGTCAGCGGGCAACTGGAGGCGGTCTGAACACTCCTTTCAATTCCATCCCATTCAACAATTCGGCGCTTGGCAAGCAAAATGAATTTGTCGCCACCGGCCGTCAGTCGCGCATCACCCTTCTCGCGGAAGGCAGATACGATACGGCAACCATCGGTGGCTACTACGAGGCTGACTTTCTGTCGGCTGGCACGACCTCCAACAACAACGAGAGCAACAGCTATACGCTCCGGCAGCGTCAGATGTGGGCGCGCTACCAGAACGTAAACGGCTTGACCGTGGTTGGCGGTCAGATGTGGTCGTTCCTGACGCTCGACACAGTCGGGATGGAGAACCGATACGAGGCGATTCCGCTCACCATCGACCCTCAGTACGTTCCGGGCTTTATCTGGACGCGGCAGTATGGGTTCCGCGTTTACAAAAACCTGTTCGATAAGAAGATGTTTGCTGGTGTCGCGCTGGAAAATCCGCAGACGACCTTTGGCGGGCAGGGATTCAGTAACAACTTCGTTCTCGGTACGGCGGGAAATCCTGGCGGGCTGCTCAATCCAGCCACCAATTACTCCATCAATATGGCGCCGGATGTCATCGCCAAGGTGTCCTTCGAGCCGGGATTCGGTCACTATGAAATCGCCGGGATCGCTACCTTCCTGCGCGATCGCGTGTATCCAGATGCCAGTACGAAAAGCGCAACTGGTGCTTATAACGACAAAAAGGTTGCCGGTGGCATCGATGCCGCCGCATGGCTGCCTTTCCATAAAGGCCTGTATAACTTTGGCCTGCGCGGTCTGTATGGTCAAAGTGTAGGTCGTTACGGTGCAGGAGGCCTGCCCGACAGCACCGTCCATCCAGACGGTACGCTAGCGCCTTTGCACAATACGGTTGCGTTGTTCTCCGCTGAGATCCATCCTGGCAAATGGGACCTGTATGAGTATTACGGCGGGGACTATGCCGGTCGCGCAGCCTATGTGAATGCCGCGGGCCAACCAGTTGGATATGGTTCCTACGCATTTAGCAATAGCGGTTGCGAGACGGAGACAGTTCCCAGTTCTTCGCCCTACGGTCCAGGCGGCCCAGCAAATTGTGCCAACGACACCCGCGCCATCGTCAACGAAACGGTTGGGTTCTGGTACAACTTCTATCGCGGCAGCAAAGGCAAGCTGGTCTACGGCATGCAATATAACAATGCACAGCGCAAGATATGGTCGGGCATTGGTGGCCTGCAACCGAAGGCAACGGACAATATGTTCTGGACTTCCTTCCGTTACTACATCCCATAACCAATGCGTAGCATTTTCCAACAGCCGGGGCGTGGGAATTTCTCCACGCCTCCGTTGTTTGCTCTAATCGATCTTTGCCAATTGCTGTGCATACAACGGATTATTTGGAAATTCCTGTGCGAGCGATGATAGTAGTTGGCGCGCCTTAGGTTTGTCCTTGTCGCGCATCGCGGCCACGGCCAGCAGAAGCTTGGCAAGCGGTCGAAGATAGTGGCCGTCGGCGGCCGTCAATTCCAGGTCCTTTTCGCCAAGGTCCTTGTTGGTTTCCCCGCCCGCCATGGTCAACAGCCAGCGGACGGGCGCAGGTTTCAGGCCTAGGATGTAATTTTCCATTCCAACGGCAAGATATGCATCGTAGGCGTGGGGATCGACCTGCAAAAGCTCATGCGCATACTGGCTGCCTGCTTTGGTGTACTCAAAGCCTTTCAGGTCGTGGCGCGCAATCAGGGACTCGTAGTCCGCGTGCAGCCCATAGGCAAGGGTCTTCGCGAAGAGAGATCTGGCGTCTTTCGGATTTTTGGCGAGGACCGCATCGGCCAGTTGATTGGTTTTATCCAGGTCATTGTCGAACGCTTGTTTTACGATGCGGCTTGGTGGACCAGGTTTGTGGTCCATGTAGTTGTTATCGTTAGTGAAGAGTTGCATGTCCAGCACGCCGGTTCGATGGAACTCGGAGAACAGGTACGCGGCTGCGTTCGAAACCGGCCCCATCGGATCCTCAGGATGCATGGCCATCCATTGGACAAACACAGCATGCGCCTGGTTAAAGTGAAGGTCGTACATTTTGTGAAAGCCCTGATCGATCAGGCTGGCAGTTTCTGCAGGCTGGTTTTGTGTCGCATGGGTTTGTGCTGTGCGTACATGCGAATGTTGACAGAATGCGCATACGGGGAAGGTCAGGCTACAGAGAAGCAGGGTAATTTTAACCATCCGCTTCTTTTGTTTCGTCGGGGGTGTCATCATAGGCGATATTTTTTTAGATTCCGGTAAAGGTCTTGCGAGAGGTCTGCCGCACCGCATTTTGCAATTTATTTAATTTTGCATTTATTTAAAGGATAACAAGGCATGAAAGAATACGAAACCGAGTGCCTCTGAACTGCGTCTAATACAAAAGCATTAAAATATAGTCATCCCCATTTTTGGACGGTCTGTTTGCGTATTTCTCGAGTTTTTCCCTTTTTTTTATGGATTGCGTCCTTCCCTTGTCTTTTGACCGCACAGCAGCACAGTGGCGTCGAAGTTCCCGGGTCAGGTCCCGCGAGCAGCCACGCTCAGGCAGAAAGTCCGCTATCGGACAATCCAGCAAGTCAGTTCGCGCCGGTATCTTCTGGAGCTGAAACAGGCCCCGCCCTGATGGCTTCCACCTCCATGGTGAAAGAGACTGGCGAGGATACAGCGAGTGCATCGTCGTCGACCGACGCCCAGACAGCGCAGCAGTCCTCTGCGCCCAGCCCGCAGCAGGGCACGTCTGCACAACCGCAGAACGATGGACAAAATGCGCAGCCTAAAATTCCGGGGAACAAAGGCGATCGCGTCCACTACGATAAGAATGGAAACGCGATACAAAACCCCGTAACGCCTCCGCCGACTTATGGACAGCAGCCGCAACGCATTATGGGGTGGATTCCGAATTATCGCGCCGTCAGCGTGGGCGCCAAACCACCACCGCCGAGTTTCAAAGAAAAATTCATGATAGGCACCCAAAATACATTCGATTACTCGGCATTCATCTTCAATGCAGTGGATTCAGAAATTCCCTATGTGACGAAAAGTTATCCGGAATTCGGCAATGGCTGGGTTGGCTACGGAGTTTATTACTGGCATGGATTTGTGGACAAAGGCATCGGCAATTACATGACCGATACCATCGTTCCGACCCTCACACGCCAGGACTCACGCTACTACGCGCTTGGGACAGGACACTGGTACGTTCGCGCTCTCTACGCGTATACACGCGTCTTGATTACTCCAAACGATGCCGGGAAGAACACCTTCAACTACTCGGAGATCGTCGGTAAGGGCGCAGCCGCCGGGTTGGGCGATCTGTACTATCCAGCACGCTATCGGGACTGGACCAAGACTGGCCAGCGCTGGCTGATCCAGGTGGCGATACGAGATGGTGGCTTCAACGTTTTTCGGGAGTTTTGGCCGGACATCGCCAAACACGTTTTGCATCTTAGCCCCAGCAACCAATAGCGCAGGGGAACGTGCAGCCCTTCGTTTGCCCCGCACTGCGCGGCTGGTTATCATCAAGCCATGCTGCGCATCGGCTTTCCTGACAATATTCCTAAGAACCTTCTGCAATCTTTCCCTAAAAACGGTGTCGAATTCATTCCGCTTCCCGATGGTCTGGATCGTGCCGTGGACGTTGAATTCTGGATCCCTCCCATGTTTGGATGGCTCGCGACGCCAATGTTCCCGCACCTTCGCGGGGTAAAGGTGGTGCAGTGCCTGCTTGCTGGCGTGGACTGGATCACTCCTTGGCTGCCGAAGGACGTTGTGCTTTGCGACGGCCAGGGCATCCACAACATACCCGTCGCCGAATGGGTAGTTGCCGCCATTCTCGGAACCATAAAGCGTTTTCCTGAGTTGCGCGACCGACAGCGCGAGGAATTCTGGGACGGGCAGTTAGTCGGCGACCAATTCCGCGGAAGGGACAAAGACGAAAACGGCAAGCCGTTTCCCTATCGCATCCTGGGAGATGAGCTGGCAACGAAAAAAGTCCTGATCGTCGGCTATGGAGGCATCGGCGCGGAAGTGGAGCGCCTCCTGAAGGCCTTCGATGTCGAGATACTCCGCGTGGCGCGCACGGCGAAAACTGGTGTCTCTGCAATTGCCGATCTGGGGAAATTACTACCAGAGGCTGATGTCGTGGTATTGCTCGTTCCTCTTACGACGGAAACCCGCGGTCTGATGAATGCCGATGCGTTGGGGCGGATGAAGTCCGGCGCCATGCTCATCAACGCCGCGCGCGGCCCGGTCGTCGATACTGGCGCGCTGCTGGCGGAGTTACACGCAAAGCGCATCCATGCGGTACTGGATGTCACGGACCCCGAGCCTCTTCCCAAAGGGCATCCCTTATGGTCCGCGCCAAATTGCTTCATCACGCCGCATATCGGAGGTTCAGTTGCCGGTTTTGCCGTTCGAGGATACAAGTTTGCCGCGGAGCAGGTCCGACGCTACTTGGCGGGAGAACCGCTGCACAATCGCGTGCATGAGGCAGGATATTAGATCATCGGATTATGGTTCGTGTAGGCGGTAAGCCGGGTGCTCCATCCTTTGCGGGTTTTATCGCAAAGGGTGGGAAAGCACAATTGCAGGCGAGCGCGAATACTGAGAAATGCCCTAGCGTTTGCTTGCGAGCACCTGCGCCAGATGCACGGCTTGCCGCCCGGAAAGTTGCGAGATTTGTTCGCGGCAACTAAAACCATTGGTAACAATGACGGTTGTTTTTGTTGCGCGTTCCACTGCGGGCATCAAAACTCGATTCGCCAGGGCCTTGGAAATTTCGTATTTGTCTTTTTCAAATCCGAACGGACCTGCCATGCCACAGCAACCGGAGTCGAGCACTTCGACATTGGCTCCCGTCGCCTGTAGGAGTTGGATTTCTTCCGCCATAAACGGTTTTTGGTGGCAGTGCCCGTGCAGCAGGATGTGTTCGCCTATGCGATTGGCTGGAGTGTAACGTTCCGCCTTCTGCGTGAGGAACTCGCTCAGCAAATAGGTCTGGCGCGCAAGTTCTTCCGTGCGCGGATCGTTTGCCAACAGATTCCGCGCCTCATCGCGAAACACGCTGGCGCAGCTTGGCTCGAGAACGACAATGGGCGTACCGGCTTGCAGTTGCGGCCCCAGCGCGTCGAGCACACGCAACAAATATCTCTTTGCGCGGTCCAGCATTCCGAAGTCGTAGAGCGGTCTTCCGCAGCAGAGATGTTCGCGCGGCACTTCGACACGAAAGCCCGCATCGTTCAAGACCTGCAACGCGGCCTGCGCTGTCTGGGGTTGGAAATAATTGTTCCACGTGTCCGGCCACAGCATGACGCTTGGACGAGATGAATCGGACGCGGTCTGCGGGCGCACTCTGCTTTGAAAGCTTCGCCGCGCGAAAGTGGGAATGTTGCGCTGCGGCGCAATGCCGATCAGCGATTTCACCATGTCTCGCACGATGGGAAGTTGTCCCGGTAGGTTGGCCACGCTCGGCATGGTCGAAGCCAGTTGCGCCCAGCGGTCCATCATGCCGAACGCGTAGGCGTGCGGCGGGCGACGATTGTGCTCGTAATAGTGGGAAAGAAATTCCGCTTTGTAAGTGGCGACATCCACGTTGACCGGGCACTCGTGCTTGCAGGCTTTGCAGGACAAGCAAAGTTCAAGCGCGTCCTTGACGGCCTCGCTCTGCCAGCCTTCGGGACGCAGTTCGCCCTGCAACACTTCCCACAGAAGATGCGCGCGGCCTCTTGTGGAGTGCTGCTCTTCGCGTGTGGCCATATAGCTGGGGCACATGGTCCCGGCATTCTCTTTGCGGCAAGCTCCCACGCCGACGCAGCGCAGCGCGGCATTGGAAAAAGAGCCGCCGTCGTCTGGAAATTGAAAATGCGTTTCGACAGTTTGCGCCCGATAGCCAGCGCCGAGGCGAAGATTGTCCTGCGGCTGGTAGACGGCGATGGGATCGACCAGCTTGCCGGGATTCATCTTATTGGTCGGGTCCCACAGAGCTTTGAATTCCGCGAAGGCCTGCATCAGCTCCGGCCCAAACATTTTCGGCAGCAGCGCGGCGCGGGCCTGCCCATCCCCGTGTTCGCCAGAAAGCGACCCGCCATGCGCCAGCACGATATCGGTAGCTTCATCCAGAAAGCCGCGAAATTTCCGGATGCCTTCCGCGCTTTCCAGGTCGAAGTTGAAGCGCATGTGTACGCAGCCCTGGCCGAAGTGACCATACATCGGCGTGCTGTAGCCGTAGCGTTGCATGACTGTAAAGAGAGAGCGCAAATAGCTGCCCAGTCGATCGACAGGCACGGCGGCGTCTTCCCAACCCTCCCATCGGTGCGGCTCGCCGGGGATGAAGACTGTTGCGCCCAGCGCCGACTCCCGTACGTGCCAGACACGTTTGGCCTCCTGCTGCGAATAGAGGCATACATGCGGCGCGGAAGAAAGTTTTTCGCAGGCCGCAATCATCGCGTGGGCCTGCGCAAGAGCATCGTCCATGGTTTCTCCGCCGAACTCGACCAGCAGATAGCCTCGGCCCTCTGGCAGCAGGGCAATGTCGTGGACGGCAAGATTTTTGCGGCGCATAAAGTCCACCATCAGGCCGTCGAAGCCCTCCAGTCCAATGGGCTTGTGCTCAAGAACAAACGGCACATGGTCGGCTGCGATGAATGGGTCGGTGAAACCAAGACCCACCAGCACGCGGCATGGCGGGCTGTGCATTAATCGCAGCGTGGTTTCCAGCACCGTGACGCAGGTCCCCTCAGTGCCAACCAGGGTCCGCGCAACATGAAAGCCATTCTCCGGCAGCAGCTCATCCAGGTTATAGCCGGAGACGCGGCGCGGAATGTCCGGAAAGCGTTCGCGCACCAGTGTTGCGTAGCGGTCGCGAATATTCTGGAGCCCGGCATAGATTTGTCCGCGCCTGCCGCCTGCGCGGACGATTGCCGCCAGTTCTTCTTCGCTTGTGGCTCCCACTTCGAGCACCGTTCCATCGTAGAGCAGCACGCGCATGGACTCGATATTGTCCACAGTCTTGCCGCCCATCAGTGCATGGACGCCGCAGGAGTTGTTGCCGATCATGCCGCCCAGCGTGCAACGGCTGTGCGTGGCCGGGTCCGGAGCAAAAGTCAGATGATGCTGCTCGGCGGCTTCACGCACGCGATCCAGGACGATGCCCGGCTGCACGCGCGCGCGCTTCGTGGTGGCGTCGAGATGCAAAATGCGGTTGAGATACTTGGAGAAATCCAGAATGACGGCGACGTTGCAACATTGTCCAGAAAGACTGGTGCCACCGCCGCGGGACAAAACGGGCGCGTCAAATTGCCGACAGGCGGCGATGGCGGCCTCAACATCGGCGGCATCGAGCGGAACAACGACACCGATGGGGACCTGCCGATAATTGGACGCATCGGTCGCATAGAGAGCGCGTGAGCCGGAGTCAAACCGCACTTCGCCGCGCACCGACTTGCGCAGCGTGGCTTCCAGTTCTTGCCGCGCTGAGAAACTTTCATGGGGATGGAGCTGTTTTTGCTCTATGAGAATCGGAAATTGCTGCTCGCTCATGACAATCCTTTTGGTCGCTTAAAACGTCGGACACACCACAAGAACTACTGCGTGAGTCCAGGGCCATTCCACTCATCGACCACAATGCCCAGATCGTTCAATGCTTTGATGGTGGCTTGCAGATTGCGGCTGACTTCGGCGCGGCTCTGTTTGTCCGTAATGCCTTCGCCCACAGCGACGACGCGTCCATAGGGCCATGCGTCATTCGGCAGGGAAGCGAGGGCTTTCGGCAGGTCCTCCAGGCTTACGTTCAGCACTTGACGGCGCGCGGCGGTAATTCGCGTCAGGCCGCCACGGTCCACTGGACTGGCGTTTTCATCCGCCAGGTAAATGCGCATTTGGATCATATTGCGCTTGACGCTGAGGAATGGATTCAACCATTGTGGCTCCTGACGGACGGCAAGGTAGACGTTTTTCGAGGGCGGCGGGATTTCGGCCAGTTCCTGTCGGGCCGAGGTTTTCGCCTTCTGCCATGCGGCGTTGTTGTCGGCAAGATTGAAGGTGTCGCCGCTGTGTCTACAGCCGTCGACGAGGACCATACTGCTCAACGCAAGCATGGTCCACATAGCGGTTCGAAGGGATAAACGCATCGCATCCAGAATAGCAGCGTAGGCGCGACACAATGTCCCGCTCTGAAGGAAGAAGATAGATTCGCGATTGTTTTAGAGGCCCTTCCACGCTGGCGCTCGTTTTGCAAGAAATGCCTCCGTTCCTTCGGCTTTGTCCGCGGTGCCGCAGCAAAAGCCAAAGAGGGACGCTTCCAAAAACAAAGCCTCTTCGAGCGGCAGATCGTAGCCGCGATCCACGGCATCCATACTGTAGCGGACAGCCAGCGGCGCCATGCTGGCGATGGTACGCGCAATCGCCTCGCCGCGCGCCAGCAATTGATCCGGCGCGACCACTTCATTCACCAGGCCGATGCGCAGCGCTTCTGCCGCACTCACCATGTCGGCGGTCAGAATCATCTGCAAAGCGGCACCTTTGCCGACCAGCCGCGCCAGCCTTTGGGTCCCGCCGTAGCCGGGAATCAGGCCGAGTTTTACCTCCGGCTGGCCAAAACGGGCGAGATCACTTGCAATTCGCAAGTGACATGCCAGCGCCAACTCGCATCCGCCGCCAAGCGCAAAGCCGTTGATGCAGGCGATGAACGGCTTGCCGCAGGTTTCAATCGACCGAAATACGGCCTGTCCGCGCAAGGCGAGGTCGTGACCTTCCGGTCCATTGGCCTGGGCCAGTTCCTGAATGTCCGCGCCTGCGGCAAAGGCCCTTTCTCCCGCGCCGGTCAGGATGGCGGCGCGAATGGAAGCGTCGTCGCGGACCGCATGGATGGCGGTTTGCAGCTCCTGGAGTGTGGCTGCATTCAGCGCATTGAGCACCTTGGGGCGGTTCAGCGTAAGGAAGGCAATCCCTTCGCGGACTTCAAACAGGAGATTTTCAAACGTCATGGAACCTCTTCACAGGAAAATGATTTCTTGAAGACTGCTGAGTCTACCAATTTGATCGCGTAGCGTGCAAAATCGAGGCGATGTAGGGATCATAGCCACACCAAAGAATAGCTGTGACTCCGACGTTGTACCATCGAATTATGATTAAAGGAATTACGCTGGTGCGCGCAGCCAGTACGCCTGCTGTCCTGGAGACGCTGAGCCACACCAAAGAATAGCTGTGACTCCGACGTTGTACCATCGAACTATGATTAAAGGAATTACGCTGGTGCGCGCAGCCAGTACGCCTGCTGTCCTGGAGACGCTGACGGGCTTTTTTGCGGCGCTCGGGTTTGAGGCTGGCAAGGGATGGAAGCTGGACCAGAGCAGTGGCGCGCCATTTCTCGCCCCACTGGGAAACCTGGAATTTGTTCTGGGCGAACTCCCGGCTTCTGCGAAAAACTCTCCGGAAATATTGATTGAAGTCACCAGTTTAGACGCCTTGCATGCTGTCGCAGCAGGTTGGGCGGCGAAGACCCAGAACGCTGCGAAGACGCCGATCGTCTCGCCAATTCAGGCCACGCATTGGAAATCGCGGATGTTTACGGCGGAGCCGGTGCCGGGCATGGTGTATGGCTTCTGGGAATCGGAGAATCCCTACCACGGCAAGCCTGTGGCCATTGAGGGCGACTTGAGTGCCGAGGACATGCGGTTCGGCATCGTGGTCGCCCGCTGGAATGCAGTCATCACCGACAGGTTGTTGCAGGGCGCGCTGGATGCATTGCTGCGCAGTGGCGCGAAAAAAGACGCCATCCAGATTGTCCGCGTTCCCGGCGCATGGGAGATTCCGGCAGCGGCGCGTTTGCTGGCCGACAGCGGCCAGGTGGACGCCATCGTGACCCTGGGTGTTCTGCTGCGAGGCGAGACGGCGCATTATGAAGCGATCTACACCGAAGTCTCGCGCGGCATTGGCCAGTCGCAGCAGGAAACGCGTGTGCCACACTCGTTCGGTGTGCTGACTTGCGAAACGCTGGAGCAGGCATTGGACCGCGCGGGCCTGAAGATGGGCAACAAAGGATTTGAAGCGGCGCTGGCGGCGATCGAGATGATTTCGGTCAAGCGCAAAGTTGCAACTCCGACAGTTACAGATACAGCGGCGAGCAGGTAATCCATGGGCAAGCGCCGCAAATCTCGTGAGCTGGCGATGCAGATGTTGTTTCAGTCCGACCTTGGCCGCCAGAATGCCGATGAGGTGCAGCGCACTTTTTGGCATGCGCGCGAAAAAATCGATGCCGATACGCAGGGTTTTGCCGAAGATTTATTTCGCGTGGCCATTGCGCGGCAGGAGGAGATTGACGACTATATCGGAAAAGCCAGTCAGCACTGGCGACTGGAACGCATGGCCACCGTGGACCGCAACCTGTTGCGCGCGGCGATTGCGGAGATGCTTGGCTATCCGGCCACGCCGTTGCCGGTCATCATCAATGAAACGCTGGAGATTTGCCGCTTGTATTCCGCGCCAGAGTCGGTCCACTTTTTGAATGGAATTCTGGATGCAGTGGCCCGCGCTTTGCCGCGCACTGCCAAACAACTGACCCTCCGCCCGGCGAAAGGGCCGCGGACTTAAGAGCGTCCGCCTATTGTTGTGGAGCGTTCGACCAAGAAGCTTGTCATCCTGAACCGAGGGTAGCCATCACCCTCTGGATTCTTCACTGCGCTACGCTCCGTTCAGAATGACGAACATCATCTTTGAATCGCAGTATCTTTGGGGGCCGCTCGAACACTTTCCCGCTACTGGATCGGTCGAGGCTTCGCGGCCAGGAACAGGGCAGGCACCGGCTGGCCCAGAGTGCAGGCCAGGAACGGATTGGAGGGCGCAGTGGTGGTTGTACCGCAAGTCAATTGAGGGTTGATCTGCTGGGTATCGGTCAAAGTGGAAGTATCGATGATATGGACCAGGTTGTCCGCATTCGTGGAAGTGTAGAAAGTGTTGGTGTCCGGGCTAAAAACGCCGCCAATCGGCGCGCCCGCCTGACCTTTCAGAGGCACATTTACGATTTGCCCCACGCCCGTCGCCGGAATTTTGTATGCAGGCAGCGTGCTGTTGGCTCCCGTAGCATTTGCCGGCAGAAAAGTGACAAAAGCCAGTTGCGAATTGGGTGAGGTCAGCACCTGGGTGATGGAGCCAATGTCCGGTGTCGCCATGCTGATCTGGTTGTATGTGCTGCTGAATTGCAGTGGAGCATTTAGTGGGCACGATCCGGATGGAATGGTTACATCGAAATCCGTCAGATTGCCGTTTGCGGCGGTGGCGGCAATGATGTGTTTCCCGTCGGTTGTCGCTGACAGTTGGTCCGTTGCAACAGCCACCGTTTCGGCGGGTGGATAGTAGTTCGTAGGATTCAATGCATTGTTTGGATTCACCCCGGTCGGTGGAGGTCCGGCAGCCTGCCCAGCATTGTTCGTTCCCAGGGGACAATAGCCGAAGGCGCGTGTCTGCTGCCCTCCGGCAAAGACGCCTACGCCAGGCACCGTGACCGCTGCGCCGAGCGCGTCCAAGGGGCAGTTGCTGCTCTGGTTGTTGCCGTTGTCCGTACATGTGTGCCAGCCGGTGAATTTGTTGTACACGTAAAGAACATTGCCGCCGACGATGTAGAGTGTCTGGGAATCCTGCGTAAAGGCCGCGGAGAAGGGTGGATTCACCTCGACCGAAGGATCATTTGGCTGATTATCCACGTTGCACGAAATGGTCGGTCCTTGCGCTGGGAAGGAAAGTTCGCTTGCCCCCGTGGCCCTGGATGTGGCGGTTTTCGCCGTACCCGGTGAGTACAGATAAAACAGTTGGCGGCACGGATCGTGAATCAGAGTGATGCTGTCGTCGGGGGCAACCGCGAGCACTGTACCCGGCACGCCGGGAGTCTGGCTCGTGAGCTGACTTCCGCCAGTGAGAGAAAGGGAGACGATCATCAACTCGTCCGTGCTGCCAAAGTAGAGAAAATTCCCCGTTTCATCCATCACCATGGAGTTTGGCTGGTATGGCAGACGAATCGGCGTACCGACGGTCCCAGACTGAAAATCCACCGGGGTGAAGTTGTAGGAGTCCGGACTCGACATATACAGGATGGTGGAGCTGGGTCCTGGGGTATGCACCTGCACGGGATTGCTGGTGATTCCGAGGCCGGTGCTCAGATTGCCCACCTGGTTTTGCGGCGCTGGATTGCAGAGCCCCGGCAGGCACTGCGCCACGATCGCCGCATCGCTGGGGAACGCCGGTACGACAGAGCCGTTGTTGTTGACCGGGATGTTGATAGGGGTCGTCGAACTGTAGATGAGCGAAAGGCCCGTAATGGGGTTGCCGCGTGTGTCCGTGATGGTTGCAGTGAGCGGCTGAATATTGCTGGTGTTTACGGTGACGCTCGTCTCGTTGGTAGTACCATTGCCGCCAACTGTCAACTGAATATTTTTCGGCGGGCAGGTAAAGAAATAGCCGGCGCTGCTGGTGGCCTGGGCAACCGTCGCAGAGATGACCGTGGAACCCGGCTGGTGCGCCGTTGCGACGCCGTTCTGATCGATCGAGACAATGTTATTGTTCTGTGACGTGTAGACCAAATGGCCGGCGGCGCAGGTGATGTCATTGGAAGAACCTGGCGTGCAAGGGCCGTTTCCAGTGCAGACTGTGGCCTCCAACTGTGCGGTCTGGTTCTGCGAGAGGCACTGGTTGAGCACGTAGACGCCTTGTGTTGTAGGGGAAGGTTCTCCGTTGGCCGGGTTGTTGGGACATTGGTGGACAGCCGAATTTCCGCTCCCCAGCGTCACGCTGGTGACGGGTGGATGCACAAAAATGGGGACAGGATTACTGGTCGCGCCCCCGCCACTGGCGGTGATATAGGCAATCCCAGTCTTGTCGGTCGGAATGCAACTTGTAAAATCCGGAACGCCATTGCCGGAGTTGCGGTTCCATGTTCCTCCGCAGATTTGGCCGGAAGGAGACACATCGGCCAGGAGCAAATTGGAGGTCCCATAGGTGAACTTGGTGAGGCCGGATGGCTGTCCCTTACAGTTGATTGCCGTCGGAGTTTGTACCGTGGCAACTTGTCCGAAATTCAGAGAGAGACCATAGGTAAATGGCTGGAGCGTGATCGACGCGGTCGCAGTGACCTGCTGGCCGCTCTGGAAACCGGAGCAGAACTTCTGGCCATAGTTGACGTTGCAGCCAGCCACCGAGAGACCGACGGGTATGGACAAAGTACAGAGAACGACTAAGAGTACGAACCGCCGCATTGAACCTCCCCGCCGCCGCTTGGCGCGGACTGGCGGTCACTGATAAACATTTGCTTTGACGCGAGTCAGATGTAACTAGTTTATGGGTACACTGCGGCTTCGGCAACCGTACGCCGCAGCAATATGGTTTTTATTGTGCCGTTCCACAGACTTTGCCGGCACGGCGATGCCCGATTCCGGGCCCAGGTCAGGGTTGTGTGGCCGGCATATATTGCTGGAACCATTCGAGCGCGCGCTCCAGGACATCGCGACGGTCGTTCGGATTGGAAAAACCGTGCCCCTCATTGGCATAGACCACCAGTTTGACGGGAACGTGCATGGCGCGCAATGCGTGCCAGAACTCAAACGACTGTGGTGCTGGGCATTCTCCGTCGCGGTCGCCCACCACGATCAGCGTGGGGGTCTTTGCATTCTTGATGAAATTGATGGCCGAGCTCTTCGCATAGACGGCGGGATTGTCGTAAACGCTGGCGCCGAAGTAGGGAACCATCCACTGGTCGATGGAGTTTTCCCCATAATAACTCTTCCAGTCGGAAAGCCCCGCACCTGCCACAGCGGCGCGAAAGCGATGCGTCTGCGTGATGGCGAACATGGTCATGAAGCCGCCGTAGCTCCAGCCGGTAATTCCGACGCGTGTCGGATCGACTGGCAATTTCTTCGTGACCGTATCGACCCCAGCGAGGATGTCGCGGAGATCGCCATACCCGAAGTCTTTGCGGTTGGCGCGGGTGAAGGCCTCTCCTTCGCCGTAGCTGCCACGCGGGTTTGGCATCAGCACAAAATAGTCGAGCGTGGAAAAAGCCACCGGGCCGTAGCCAGCGTAGGGCCAGCGTGGCAACACTTCACTTGCCGGGCCCCCGTGCACGTACACTACCAGCGGATATTTTTTCCGCGGATCGTAATTCTTCGGATAGAGCAGCCAGCCCTGCACGCGGAAACCTTCATTGGTCCACGTCAGGCTTTCACTCTTGCCCCAGTCTGGCTGGAGCGCGCCGTTCAGGTGCGTGATCTGCGTCAGATTCTTCAGTGGTCCGGCCCAGACTTCAGGCGGCTGCGTGAACCCGGTCTCGATAAGCGCGGCACTGCCATTTTTCGCAAATGACAAACTCAACTCCATCCGCCCATCGCCAATGCTTTCCGGAAAGGTGACGCGCGCGGACTTGTCCTCAACGCCGGTCTGGGGATTCAGCACGCTGTAACGAGCTTCGCCGTCGATGCCTTCGGTGAATCCAAGCTGGTCATCCTTGATCCAGTGCATCCAGGCGGGACTGGCCTTGCGGCCGGGGGTGATGTCCTTCGCCACGCCGCCCTTGGAAGAAATCAGATAGATGTCTCCGCCGGTCGCGCCCTGGTCGCTCATCAGCCCGCCGATAAAGGCGATCTGCTTGCCATTCGGCGACCAGCGCGGCACGGCAATCTGCATGGTTGGCTTCAGGATGGAGTGCGGCATGCCATTGGCGACTGTCTGCGTGTAGAGCTGCGCGACCCACCAATTGTCTTCGCCCGGAGGCGCGGCGGCGACGTAGGCGAGATCCTTTGAATTGGGCGACCAGGAAAATTCATACACATGCAGGTCCGGGGGAGTGACCTGCGCGAGCGGTGGATTGCCAGTGCCGCTGCCAGCAATGTCGATCACCGCGACGCGCTGGATCTCCGCCATTGTACCGGCGCTAATGACGCCAATGGCTGGCTTCATCGCGGCCAGCGCACCGGCGGGACGCGTGGCATTCTCCACGAAGAGAAAGCCGATCTGTTTGCCATCCGGCGACCACGCGATGGAATGCACAAAGCCCTTCAGCGTAGTAAGCTGGCGCGTTGCCGGGCCACCGCGCGTGTAGGGCTGGGCCGGATCCACATTCGCGAGAAACACCTGTGACTGGCCCGGTGTTGCGCAGTCGGAGAGAAACGCAATCTGCTTCGAGTCTGGCGACCAGGCAACGTCACTCTCACTGCATTTCCGCGCGGCATCCGTGTCGGCAATTCCATGCACGGCGATCATCTGCGTGGAGGCCATGCCGCCGAGCGGCGTCAGGTGGATGCGGCTGCCGATCTTGCCCATGGCCGCGACCCACGCAACCGTGCTGCCGTCGGGGGAAATCTCCGCCTGTCGCGGCGAGTGTGTCTTGCCAAGTGTATCCAGCAGATTGGCGACGACCTGCTTCTGCGCGGAGTTGGCATCGTTGGAAGCCGCGGTTTGCGCAACGAGCGACGTGGTCGAGAGGCTGACGAACAACCCCAGCGCGGCACATGTCCCAGCAGCGGCAAAGGCCCGAAAAGAGGAAGAAGAAATGGATCGAAGCGTAGGCATCATCGTGCGCGATGCTATCACGTCTGTGGGGTCGTTTGCACCGTAGGGGCCAAGCTCTTATTGCGGAAGCTCCAGCCAGCCGCGCGCGGCGGCTGCGATGACCTTCAGCGAGTCCTGCGTGCCATCGGCCTCGCCCTTTTCAAAATCGCCTTCGTTGACAGCCATCCGATTGGTTACATGGGCGAAGCAGAGCACAGGCTTTCGACGGGCCTGCGCGAAAGCATACAGGGCGGCTGCTTCCATCTCTACCGCCAGGATGTTGCGACTGCGGCATTTTTCAATGGCCGCCAGTGTTTCGCGATAGGGCGCATCGGTGGTCCACGTCGCGCCACGATAAACGCGTTGCGGAGAACGCGCCAACGCACGTAGCGCATGGTCAACCAGCAGCGGGTCCGCCTCAGCGAACTCCGACGGTGGCAGATAGTGGTAGCTTGTGCCCTCATCGCGCAAGGCGCGGTCGATCAGAATGAAGTATGGCAGCGGACCTTGCTCCACAATCTGCCCGGAAGAGGTCATGCTGATGAGCAATTGACAGCCGGAAACGAAGAGCTGCTCGGCCAGAAGCACGGCAAAAGAAGCTCCCACAGCGCAACCGATGATGCCGAAGTGTTCTCCGTCCCAGTCGAACTCGTACAGGTCCGTGTGATAACAGGCCCAGAATGCAGACCGTTTCGCGAGGCCATTTTTAAGCAGCGCGCGCACAATGTCTCCATCCGGGTCGAGGAGGCAAACCTCTGGCACGCGGCCTTCGGGCAGGCACCTCTGCCGCCGCGCTTCCCGCAAAAGATTCTCCGGCTCAAACACGGAGGCGTCTTCAAAATGCTTGTCCGCGAGGATTGGCGGAACGTTGTTTGCAATCTCTTTTTTCCGCATCGCCATCCTACTTTGGTTTGTAACACTTGTTCTTCAATTACGAAGCTGGAGTTTGTCCGTGGCCAACGCCTCATCCATTGCCTTGAGCTTCAGAAATATCGACGCTTCCTGCTAGAGTTGCGCGCGGATTTTGTGGCGTAGAATTTCGATTGTATC
>JAKAYS010000211.1 GCA_021826695.1 Acidobacteriota bacterium
GACGAAGCCGCGCTCCAGAAATTCAAAGAAAGTTTCGACGATGCGTGCCTCATAGGATTTCGTCATGGTCGAATAGGGTTCGTTGAACTGGCCCAGCACCCCGAGTCGCTGGAATTGCTTGCGTTGTAGATCCAGGTATTTGCCTGCATAGGCGCGGCAGGCGCGGCGCACGTCGATCGGCGCCATCTCCAGCTTCTTGCGCCCTAGCTGCTCATCCACCTTGATCTCAATGGGCAGCCCGTGACAGTCCCATCCCGGTACATACGGCGAGTCGTAGCCCGCCATGGTCTTCGTTTTGACGACGAAGTCCTTCAGACACTTGTTCATCGCGTGGCCCAGATGAATGGGGCCATTGGCATACGGCGGTCCGTCGTGCAGCAGATAAATGGGCGCGCCTTTGCGGGCTGCGCGAATCTGCTCGTACAGGTGCGAATCCTCCCAGACAGCCAGCCGCGCTGGCTCATTCTGCGGAAGATTGGCTTTCATCGGGAATTTCGTGTGCGGCAGGTTCAGGGTCGCTTTTAAGTCCGGCCCATCAGGCATAACATCTCCGAGGCGAATTAGCTTATGATTTAATGATAAATGCTTTGTACGAAGTTCCCTGATCGAGTGAAACGTATTTGGCCTGTCACGCGTCTATTTAGATAACAGATATTCCTGGCACGCACCTATTTACGCAGTCGATAAAATGTGATCGAATGCCGGGAATTGCCGATGGATTTTTACTGGCGAGGACAAATGCGCGCTGAATCCCGCATAATTGAAGATGGCAGTATGGACTGGCTTCCCCGCCTGGTGTATTGCTTAGATAAATAATGATGTCTAACCAGCTTCTGATACCACCCGAGCTCGATACGGACAACTCGCAGGACGTGGACCAGCCGCCTCTGTGGAGCCATCTTGAGGTTGAGGGGACTATCTGGCAATCCCTGACGGAAAATCTGCGCGAAAGGTTTTTCCCGGCGCGGCTCCCTCCGCTACATTTGGAATCCACGCCGGTTGCCGTTGTCGATCCGTTCCACTCGGATCCCATCTGGGTAGGCATTCGCGATGATTTTCGCGATGTATTTTTCCCGAAGAAATTACCTCCACTGCAACTGGAGTCTCATGAGATTGCGGTCATCGATCCGCTGGCGCAGCCACGTGACCGCAAATCGAGTTTAATCTCCGCAGGTATCCATCTGGCGGTCCTTTCAGGGATACTCGTGCTTGCATTCTGGCACCCCAAAAGACCGGTCGTTGCAGAAATAGTGCGGCCGCCGAACTTCAATATCACGCCCTTTATGCCCTTCAGTCAGAGCCAACAGGCGATGGGCGGCGGGGGCGGTGGTGGAGATCGAGACGTCGTCATGGCCGCGAAAGGCAAACTGCCCAAGATCGCCAAGACCCAGTTTGTTCCGCCGGATGAAATCATCCGCAATCCAAAACCAAAGCTTGTCGTCGAGCCGACCGTGGTGATGCCGGACAACATCAAGCTGCCAGACAACAACATGCCGAACCTGGGCGATCCTTCGACTGTGGTGCGCGGCCCAGCTTCCAATGGGACCGGCAGCAACGGTGGCATCGGTTCCGGTAAGAGCGGCGGTGTCGGTTCTGGTTCTGGCGCGGGCGTGGGCCCGGGAGAAGGTGGCGGCTATGGCGGTGGTTTGTATCGTGTTGGCGGGGGCGTCACTCCGCCGGTAGCGATCTACATGCCGCAGGCAGAATTTTCCGATAGGGCGCGCATGGCGAAATATCAGGGCCAGTGTGTCGTGGAAGTTGTTGTGGATACCAATGGCCGGACGCGCGATCCGCGTGTGGTGCAACACCTCGGCATGGGGTTGGATGAAAAAGCGATTGAGGCAGTCAAGCAATATCGCTTCAAGCCTGCCATGCTGAATGGTCGTCCTGTTGCTGTCGACATCAACGTGATTGTCGACTTCCACATTTACTAGCGCGATGTTGCGCAGAGTGAGATCCGCTCCGCTACAAATCTTGTCAGCGCGTCGCTGCTGTATGAGGGTGACTCCAAAAAAAATTGCGGTTTGTTCTGCACCAGATGTAACAGGACGGCGGGCCATTCTGTCTTTGCGCCTGCATCACTCGATTGATTGCGCCCACTCCATAACACCGCATCCGCACGATCCAGAACGTATTGCGCCGAGGGCTTAAAGTCCTTGATCGCCGGGTCGAGCACGGTCAGATAAAGCTCGGGCTTAATAAAACGCAAAATGCTGTTCGACTCGACAATAGCGTTGACGGAAGCAGCCAGTTCCTTTCGCAGGCGCGGCATCGCTTCCGCCAGTTGACCCTGTCGGGTCCGCACCCAAAAGCACCGTACCGCTCCTGCAGCCAGAAAGCGGGAGGTGTCTGTTCCGCTGGTGGAGCAGCGTTCTTCCGTCACCGCGACGGTATGGGCATCGGTTTCGCAATCGCAAGGTTCTCCGTTCGCGGAGCAGATGCCATGACCGAATTGCGTTATTTTGAAAGCGGTCCATTGCAGTTCGGGCAATGCTGCAATTAAACCGGCAACGACGGAAGTCTTGCCGATATTGCGCGTGTGTCCGCCGACCACCACAATCGCCATAAATTTATTTACTCTTTCGTGTTGCGGGTCAGCCGGGCCAGTGTTGCCAGTCCCTTCAGATATTCGCGTAGCGGCTGGGCAGGGCGTCCCCAAAAGACCATTCCTGGCCCGTGCAATTTCTTTTTACTCAGTACACCGGCACCACCACCAAGAATCACATCAGGGCCAATCTCCGCGTGTTCGCCGACTCCCACCTGTCCGCCGAGAATTGCGCCGTCTCCGACGGTGCTGCTGCCGGAAATACCGGTCTGCGCTGCGATAACAACATTGCGGCCCACGCGGACGTTGTGGCCGATATGCACCATGTTGTCCAATTTCGTTCCGCGTTCGATCCACGTCTCTTCCAGTGCTCCGCGATCCACCGTCGTGTTGGCGCCAATCTCAACATCGTCTTCAATCCACAACGTTCCTTGCTGCGGAAATTGCGTGTACGCGCCGGTGTTAGCGTCGCGCACATAGCCAAAGCCATCCGACCCCAGCACGCAGCCTGCATGGACCGTGACCCGCTTGCCCAGTTTGACCCCAGAGTAGATCACGACGTGTGAAAAAATGCTGCAATCTCCGCCGATTTGTACGCCATCTGCCAGGACGCAGCCTGCGCTGATGCGTGTGCCATCTCCGATGCGGACATCCTCTCCGAGTACGGCATACGGCCCAATCGAAACATTTCTTCCAAGCGCAACGCTGGCCGCGAGAATGGCTGTGGGGTGAATGCCGGAGGCAGGCTGTGCGGCACGCATCAGAATTGCCGCTTGCGCGAAGGCCAGCCGAGGTTGATCGACGATGAGGAGTGGTTTTTCATTCACTGCAAGGCGCGAAGCCAATTGCGGAGTAGTCAATACCGCCGCGGCGTTCGAGGACAACGCTTCCCGCAACGATGCTTCGCTTTCGGCAAAAACGAGCGATGCCGCATCCGCATCGCGCACGCTCGCGACGCGTTCGACTGCCTCTGTAAGCGAAGAGCCTTCGTTGCCAAATTGTTTCGCGCAAGGTACGTACTTCGCGCGGAGAGCGTCGGCGAGTTGTTGCAACGAATGCATAGCGCTATGGTAGCCGATCGCGCCTAATAAATTGGCGGTTTGCCGGGCGGGCGTGTCTTCCAGCGTCGGTGAACCCAAAGCCATTGTTCGGGATAGCGGCGGATGACGTTCTCCAGCGTACTGGTGAAAAGTTGTGTGTTCGCGATGGCATCCCGATCTTCATCGCCGGTGTTGACGAGCGCAAGTTCCGGTAAAAAATGCAGAAGGTAACGCTTTTCTGTAGGCTCCCAAACTAGAAAACCCGGCAGTACCGCCGCTCCCGTGCGCAGGGCGACGCGGGCCACGCCCGAAGCCGTGCAGGCTGCGTATCCAAAGAAGTTCACGAAAACCCCTTGCGGCGGCGTCATATTGGTATCCATCAACACGCCTACCGTTTCTCCTGCTCGCATGGCGGCGATCAGCCCTCGCGCGAAATCATCCTTATGCAGCACGCGGTTGCCATGTTGACAACGAATGCCGTT
>JAKAYS010000212.1 GCA_021826695.1 Acidobacteriota bacterium
AAGCTTAAAGGAATCTTTTATTCGAATACGATCGGTTCTGCCAATTCTTTTATCCATGTTCTTATGGACTACTGCGACGATATTGACCGCAGCTCAAAGTTCAGCAAAGCAAGCTGTGGACGCAGTTCCTGATCCCACGACGCACATCTATATGCGCAATGTTATTTTTAGGGTCATGCCGAATGTTGCGCTAATTATTGACCGTCTGAGTGGCATCATGGCGCCATCTCAGGCGAATAAAGTCATTTCTCTGGATGACAAGGATTCGTTTTCCCTGGAAATGCAGACTGCACGGGCCAGCATTTCGTCAAGCGACCTGTCAGCTCTGGTGAACGGCTACATTTTGCCCAAAGCCATCACGCCCATGCGTGATCTGACCATGACCCTGAATGCGGACCAGAGCATTGCGGTGAAAGGCACCTTCCATAAGCTCATTGATGTTCCATTTACCGCCAACGCGAATGTGCAGGCCACACCGGACGGCAATATGCGAATGCATCTTTCCAACCTGCGTGTCGCGGGCGTAATTCACCAAGACATACTGGATTTTTTGGGCTTGAAAGTTTCTAGCCTTGCGAAACCCCAAAGGCAGCAGACTTTCCAGATTGTAGGAAACGACCTTATCTTTTCAATATCCCAGATGTTCCCGCCACCGCGCGTAGATGGGAAGCTGCGGTCAATTAGCATATCAAATGACCGATTGAATTTTGTCTTTGGAACAGGCAAAGGAAAACAAGCAAAATTGCCTGTTGTTGAGAAGAATTACATCTACTTTCAAGGCGGGACCATGCGATTCGGCAGACTGACCATGGCGCCAGTAGATATGGAACTCGTCAATCTACAGGGCTCCAGCTCGTTCGAGTTTGCACTCGCAGATTACTATCGGCAACTTGTGGCCGGATATTCCAAGTCATTGCCTGACGGCGGTCTGTTGGTTCATATGGCTAACGATCAGGATGTCCAATCCAAACTATCCAACAGCCCCAGATAGCAATATGAAAACTCAATTTTTCACGAGTTTTGGGCTGGCGAAAAAATATTCAACCGATAAACATGGTGGGCGAGGCGGGAATCGAACCCACAACATCCGGCTTAGAAGGCCGGTGCTCTATCCGATTGAGCTACTCGCCCAGACGCTGGGAACTGCTCTATTGTATCGTCTTGTATCGTTCCATTCAGTTGATGAATTGCGATGCGTCCTTATGATGACAACTGGCCTATGACCGGCTCGATCAATGCTCGAAGCGCGGCACACCAGGCGACGGCCGCGTCTTCGGGAGATACGGCGTACCCCCAGACATAGAGCGTGGTTGCATATCCCGACTTTTCTGCTTCATTTCTTGGTCCAGCAAGAACATGCGCTGGCCGCAGCGTCCATTCACAGCGGCCTTCAGGGATAGCGATAGATTCGGCGTATGCAGTCCACGTTCGCAACTGGCGCTCGCTGGCGGCAAAGTCTGAGAAAATTCTGGGGTCAGCCGAAATTAGATCGATGTAGCTGGCGTGGGCATGCGTGAAATTGGGAAGGTCTTCGGCAGCAAAAGCATCCACAGCATAGCTCCATACGTCACACTTGGCAGAAAACAGTGGCGAATCTGGCCGGTTCCAACGCGTCAAGGCTGCGGCCATGCACGGATACTGCGTAGCTTCCGGAATCCGATCGATCGCTGTTGGCGTGCGGCGCAGGTCAACATATGCTATGGATCCTGTTGCATCACTCCAGGGAACCACCACCACCGGATCGTCCGCGCCACAAGCGACACTCCAGTCGGCTTGCATGCTAGCGCACTTGCCTGCTGTGGAGTTGCGACACAGAGGCAACAAAACCGTGCAATGTGGACTCGGCCCAGTAGCCGTCGTCGGTCGAAGTCGCAGCTGCAAGAAATGCGCAGTGGCCTCCGTGTTTTGTTTCCACAAAATTGATATGCGGATTTGCTACCAGCTTCGCGCGTGTCTCCGGCAGGATACGAATGAAGGGATCGTCCAGAGCATGCAAAATGAGCGAACGTACACTGATTCGGTCGATCACACGAGCTGCGGAGGAGCGGTAATAGTAGTCATCGGCGCCTGCAAACCCGGCGTGAGGAGAAAGAATGTATTCGTCATACGTGCGGATGCTGCGGACAAGTTTGCAGTTGGCCGACGAAAAACGGTCCGGAAATAACTTCACCTTGCGGCGATACCGGCGCATCATATTTCGCAAAAAATTCCATTCGTACAGGCGATTGCGTCGATGTTGCAGCGCATCCGCTGCTGGAGCCAGATCGACAACCGGGGAGACGCCGACCACAGCGCGCAGCCATGTCGGCGCGCGATCTCCATACTCGCCGGCAGCCTTTAATACGAGGTTGCCGCCCATCGAATATCCCACCCACGCCATTTGCGTCAGCCGGTGTTGCGCGGCAAAATACTGCGCCACGGCCTGCACATCCCCAGAGAGTCCAGAGTGGTACAGCGTGGGCGACAGAAGTTCCGTGTTAGCGCAGTTACGCATGTTCATACGGATGACATTCCATCCGGAACGCCATGCCTTATCTGCGTTTCCGAGCATGTATTGCGATTGTGACGAACCTTCCAGCCCATGCACCAGCAGCAGCGTCATGCAGGCGCTGCGAATCTCCTCCGGTTGCCAATTGCAATGGCACAGGACGCGGCTATGGGTCGCCGGATCGACTTCAACGACGATGCTTTCGGAAGCTGGTAACTGCACCCGCCGGGGCGTAAAGTTGGCTGCGAGCGTCTGCACATCGCCATTTCGCATTCCACGGCGCGGGACGAACTCTTTCAGCCACGCAGTGGATTGCAGGCGCTCGCCTGTAAGGGAATTTGGCTGGGGCAGCAGTTGCGCCTCGTTGGCTGAGCGCATCGTAATCAAAGGAGATAGTGAAATTAAAAGCCGTACTGTAGAGATACAGAATGTTTCTTTGGGGCGGCTAGTGGGGGTCGAACCCACGACATCCGGTGCCACAGACCGGCGTTCTGCCACTGAACTATAGCCGCCATCGACAAATAGAATTGTAGCATTCACAGCAGGCAGGCTTGGAGTCGGTGCGAATCGCTTCAGCACTCTGCGCGAGGAAATGGAAACTTTGCCGCTTCGCAGCCAACCCGAAATTTTACCGCCACGCGGTGGCCGGGGCAGCCGTCCGTTCAGTGATGAAAATCTAGACTTGCTCTCTCATGTGCTCGATGACTGGTTGCGGATTCCCGGTACTTCGGTCCGTTTTGGGTTAGACGCCATCGTAGGTCTGGTCCCGGGCATCGGGGATGTACTGGCCGGCCTTGCTTCCTGCATTCTTCTGCTGGCGGCCTGGTTCCGCGGCGTGCCCTACATCACGCTGATACGCATGACCGTGAACATTGGCATCGGTGTTGTGGTCGGTTCGATTCCTCTATTCGGAGATATGTTCGACGTTGTATGGAAGGCAAACCGCCGCAACTATAAACTGCTCACTCGCCACATGGAGCAGCCACGCCGACACACCTGGAAAGACTGGGGATTTCTGTTGATGCTCGCGGCCGTGATGCTGACTCTCCTTGCATTGCCGTTGATCGTGTTGGCGTGGCTGATTTTGTTGTTGCTGCACCATCATGCAGGGTAGACAACGTTTCTGCAACTCTACGAAATGAAGGCACACCCCTGCGATACAATCAATGGAGTCGGGGCGTAGCGCAGTCTGGTAGCGCATCTGCTTTGGGAGCAGAGGGTCGGGGGTTCGAATCCCTCCGCCCCGACCATTGAATCAAGCACTTAGCGCTTTGGCGCACCCCTTTAAAAATCCCTACAGCGTATATATTCTCCGCGTGGGAATTTGATGCTCGGTACCGCAGGAGTGATGACGCACTTCGCAGCCAGCGTAAAGCCCGACACAACACGCGCAGTGGGCTATTTACAGAGTTTAGCTGTCATTCTTCATTTGCAGGTGGCTCAGTCGATAAAACCGGCACCTGACAGGTGGACGAATTTATGGATCGAAGAGATTTTTTACAAAGCGCATTTGCCTGTGCAATCTCCAGCTCAATTCCTGGCGTTGGGGCAGCGTCTCGACTCCTTGGAGCAGAGAT
>JAKAYS010000213.1 GCA_021826695.1 Acidobacteriota bacterium
CTTGGTTGCGGGCGCGTATGGCTTCGGCTTTATCGCAAATGACAAGTTTGTCGTCATGAATCTTGGCGCACACGATGTTTTGCAGGTCGCGGACCGGACAGATGCGACCATGTCGCGCCCACGGCCCTTGGCGATCGTCGCGGGCAAGCACCCCGGCAGCTATCGTCTGTATGAGGGCAGGAAGTTTGTCACCATCCGGTACCCGAAGTAGTATGGCCGAGCAAGCATGACTGTGCCATTTTCTGCTCGCACGAGTTGGAACCTGCTAACCACAAAATATGCTGACGCGCTCCAGGCCATGCGTGCCGGGGATGCGCCATTTTTCGATCTCACAGCCTCCAACCCGACAACATGCGGTTTCACTTACGACCGTGCAGCGATCCTCAATGCGTTGAGTCGGCCAGAGTGTTTAGCGTATGAGCCAGACCCGCACGGACTGCTGGTGGCGCGTGATGCGGTGGCGCAATATTATGCCGAGGCTGCTGGCGCGAAGGTCCCCAGCCATCGGATATTTCTGACCACCAGCACCAGCGAAGCCTACAGCTATCTCTTCCGCCTGCATTGCGATCCCGGCGCGGAGGTCTTGATTGCGCAGCCCAGCTATCCTCTGTTTGAATTTCTCGCCGATCTGGATGACGTGCGCCTCGTTCCGTATCCGCTGTTTTACGACCATGGCTGGCATCTCGATGTTTCTTCCATGACAGCCCGCATTACAACCAAGACGCGCGCTGTCATCGTGGTGCATCCGAACAATCCGACGGGACATTTCACGTCGGGCCAGGAAAGGGAAGCGCTGGAAGCGACCTGCCAGCAGCATGGATTGGCGCTCATTGTCGATGAAGTGTTCCTGGATTATGCGCTGGATTCGCGGGCCGGCGAACGTTCGGCACAACGCAGTTTTTCTTCTGGCGAGCACCCCGCGCTGACCTACGTTTTAAGCGGATTGAGTAAAGTCGCCGGACTGCCGCAGATGAAGGCCGCATGGATCGCATCGTTCGGACCGAAGGCTTTGCTGGAAGAAGCGAATGCCCGCCTGGAGGTCATCGCGGACACGTTTCTCTCTATGAGCGCGCCGATACAACATGCATTGCCGTATCTGCTGGCGAATCGACATGGCGTGCAGCAGCAGATCCTCTCGCGTGTACGAGAGAATCTGGCGGCCCTGGACCATACTATGATGGATGCGCCTGTACTATCCCGCCTTACAGTGCAGGGAGGCTGGTACGCGGTCGTCCGTGTGCCCGCGTTAAGTAATGGGGAGGCATTGGCGATTCGCCTATTGGAAGAGCAGCGCGTGGTGGTGCATCCGGGATATTTTTATGGCTTTGACGGCGATGGATGGATTGTTCTGAGTTTGCTGACGCCAGCGGAAGAATTTGCTACAGGTATCGAACGGCTGGTCCAATTTTTCAAAAATGCTTGATGGTAAGCACCGCCGTGTCCATGCAAAATCTACGCATTCGTCAAAAACGGATTTGTCTCGCGCTCGAGTCCGATGCTGGTTGCAGTTCCGTGTCCGGGGATGACCCTCGTTGCATCGGGCAAAATCAGCAGGCGTTCCTTCAATGAGCGCAGTATCTTTCTCAAATCGCCGCCGGGCAGGTCCGTGCGGCCAATGGAACCGGCAAAGAGTGTGTCCCCAGCCAGCAAAAGCTGCGCAGTTGGCAGATGGAGGCAGATGCTTCCCTCTGTATGTCCCGGCGTATGCAACACCTGGGCAGGCTGGTCCGCGATGCGCAATGCGAGAAGGTCACACGCGTCCACATCCGGCGTCGCGACTTCCGGCGGGGCTACGCCAAGCCATCCCGCCTGCATGTCCATCATCTTCAGCAAGGGCAGATCAAGTTGATTCATGTAGATCGGCGCGCCGGTCAGGCGCTTTAGAAGCGCTGCGCCGCCCACATGGTCGATGTGCGCATGGGTGATGACAATTTGCTCGACGGTGAGTTGGTGCCGGGCGAGTAGGCCAAGAATTTTCTGGATGTCTTCGCCGGGATCGACCACGGTGGCCCGGCGCGTGGCCTGGTCCGCAAGAATGCTGCAATTGCATGCAAGCGGGCCGACGGGAAGAATTTCATGGATCATAAGAGACTGCAAAATAGCGCGGACGTTATCGCGCGGCCACTTGAGCTATAAGCTGCTGTTTTACTTGTGCGGCGTCGCTGGGGCAGAGCTGGTCTGTGACGGAGCCGACTGCAAGCCATGCAGCACGGAGTGTCCATTTCCTCGACGCGCGATCAGCACCGTCAGCGACACGGAAGTAATCGCAAACAGGATGGCTGTCCAGGTCGTCACCTTTGTGAGCAAGTTGGCGGTTCCGCGTGGTCCAAAGGCGGTCTGCGAACCCTGCCCGCCGAATGCGCCAGCCAGGTCGGCACCCTTACCGGGTTGCAGCAGGACAATTCCGATCAGAACGAAACAAATAATAACGTGCAGGACGGTGAAAAAAGGGATCATTGCATTCACTTTCGATATGAAAAAACTTATTGTGCGCGGACGCGGCGAGCAGAAACCTCACAGAAAACCATCTTTACCAAAAATCATTGGTGCGGAAGGGGGGACTTGAACCCCCATGCCTCTCGGCGCCACCCCCTCAAGATGGTGTGTCTGCCATTTCACCACTTCCGCATGGACATTCTGCGTGAATCGCCAACCCCTACTATACCATCGCCATGCATCGCGGCGCAGCTATGCGAACACTCTGGCCAGCTCTGCAAATCCGTTCAAATGCAGGCAGTGTTGGCCGTTGGGAGCATTGCGCACGGCTTCATGTTCCAGCACCCAGGTGTGCGGATGGGGAAGAAAAACGGCGTGCAGGCCAGCCTCTAACGCGGGGTTGATGTCCGATTTCGGACTGTTGCCAATCATCCACGTTGAGCGAACGTCAAGTCGATGTTGATCCACCACCTTGCGGTAAGCCTCGGGCGTCTTTTCGGCGGGGATTTCAATGGCCGAAAAATGTGCGCCTATCTGGGAGCGCGTCAGCTTGCCGCTTTGCTCAAGAAAATTCCCCTTCGTCATCAAAATAAGTCGATGGCGCGCCGCCAGTATGGGTAGCGTCTCAGCCACGCCGGCCAGCAATTCGATGGCATGGTCCTCGACAACGTGGGTGAAGCGAATGATTTCCCGCTCACGTTCTGCGGTGAGAGGTTCTGTGCTCAGAGACTCAAAACATCGCAGCAGAGAGCGGCGAAAACTATGCAGGCCATAGCCATGTTCCCGGATGCTCTCCTGTTCGACCTGATTGAGGAGATGCCGCACCTGCTCGTGGGAATAGTGCCGATGATTCAGATGTTCAATGAACGAAGCGATCGCTTTTTCAAAATATAGATTGTTTTCCCAAAGAGTATCGTCCGCGTCGATGAGTAGCGTTTGCCCCGCTGCAAAGCGCATGGGTGAAGGCGAGGAGTAATGATTGGGCGAGGAAGGCATTCGATAGCGCTGCCAACAAGCATAGCGTATTGCTGGTTGCGCAAAGTATGTCTACAGCTATTTTTCTTTTTCTGCGTCCATGCGGTTTCATCGCCGATGGTGCAACGTGGAACCCATCCCTCACATCTGAAATCAATGAGGTGACATAAAGTGTCCAATAATGACAACGCAGTGAAAGTGGTCCGGTCGGTGATTCAAGTGCTACACGATGGACAAAAAGGCCTGGCGACAATTGCCAGTGAATTGAAAGATGAGTCGGCCAAACATTTTTTTCTGGAAGAGACACAAATGCGCGCCAATTTTGCGGCTGAACTGGAGAACGAACTTCATCGACTTGGCATCCATGATGTGAATGAGGGTGGAACCGTTGCTGGCACCGTACATCGCGTCTGGGCGGACATGAAGTCGAAGCTAGGCGGCGGCGACCACACCTTGCTGGAGACGGCAGAGCAGGGTGAGGACGAAGCGAAACAAAAGTATGCGGAAGCTCTGAAGGAAACTCTGCCTGGAACTGTCAGCGATCTGCTTCTACAACAGCAGGTCCATATTCTCATGTCCCACGATACGATTCGCAG
>JAKAYS010000050.1 GCA_021826695.1 Acidobacteriota bacterium
CTAATGTGGCCTACCGCGAGGAAGCGTTCGCGCTTCTCATGACGAATGCATGGGAGCTACTCGTGAAGGCTAAATGGGTACTTGATCACAAGGAAAGCCAAGATTCACTGTACATTCTGATTGATGACAACACAGGCGGTAAGACACCGAAACTCAATCGAAGTCTGAATCCTTTATCAGCAGGTCTACCATACTTTACTGCAAAGCTTTTGGAGGATCAGGATTCTGGACTTGAACGTGGATGTCACGACAATATTCTCGCGCTCGTCGAAATACGAGACAACGCGGCGCACCTTCTGAATAAGGACCTATACCTGGGAAGACGCGTTCTTGAAATCGGAACGGCATCATTGAGAAATTATCTTCAACTCGCAACGGAATGGTTCCAACTCGATTTATCTGTATATAATTTTTTTCTCATGCCACTTTCGTTTTACCACGGCTTTGAAGCAGCGGAGCCAGCTACTCGCGCAGCTTACCCCGTGCAGGTCAAGAGGCTTTTGGATTACCTGGACGCGCTCGAAAAGCTCGATAACGAAACTGAAGGAACACAGCATGTCACAATGCGAATCGAGACGAAGTTTGTACGTGCCAAGGATTCTTCTTCGTTAGCCTTCCGATGGACGGATAATCCAAACGCTCCTGCGGTCGTGGTTCGTGAAGAAGACGTTATGAAAAATTACCCGCTCACCTATGGCAAGCTCACGAATGCGATAAAGAGGCGGTACTCAGATTTTTTGGCAAACAATGAGTACCACAAAATTCGGCGCGAACTCGAGAGAGACAGAAAATACTGTATTGAGCGCCTTCTCGATCCTGGCAACCCAAAGAGCTCGCGGCAGCGATTTTACAATCCCAACATACTTCAAGAGTTCGACAAACACTATCATCTGAGGTCAAAACCGGCAGTATTGACTGAGGTCGTCAATACTGCCGGAGATAAGGACACAGCTACGGACGGTTGAGTCTTTGCATTCATTGACTGCTGGGTTGACTGCATCCGCCACGGTTCACGGGCCACTCTGAGGCAAGTGCGTTAGTGGATGTTTGACGCATGCCCCGACTCGCCACCAAACATGCCGGACAGACAACGCTCTATCTGACGACAATGCACGCTGCCCGGACAGCCCTTATGCCGTTCATCGCCAATATCCGTGCCGCTCTTAGCCATGTAAGGAAAGTTGCGGAGCAGTTCGCCCTCAACTGACAGGTGGAAGACGCTGCTGGACTACATCGTGGCCAGAATCATTCCGCAGAGGCCCCGAAAACTCCTCAAAACATGTGCGCTTCTGGCTAGCGACTGCGGTTTTTAGGGTCATTCTCCCGACCTGAATCCGGTAGAGGACTTATGGAGCGACATCAAAGGTCAGGAACTGGCCAACCGCTGTGTTGCTGGACTTGGCGAGGCCGAAGACGACGTGTCGAGCGGCATGGCGCGGGTGCGCCAATACAAGCAGGGGTTTTCTTTCCCGCACCACGCGGGGCTCTATTTTTGACCCATCGTGTCACCCTATTATGCGAGATTCAGTAATTTGAACTCAGGCATATAACCAATTTGATGACACCCCCTAATATGGACACGGCATGTCCTGTGCTCAGCCGCACCGGAGTTTTCTAGTCTGCGAAAATCAATTCGCCATGCACTGCATTCTCAGCCGCTCAACGCCGTCGAGCGCGCTCCACAGCGCTTTGGCTGCGGTTTCCGCCGCATCCAAAGCCTTGTCCGCCGAGCCAGGATCGCTCGCCAGCTCATGGTTGATCGCCTGCTTCCAGACGTCCGCGTGGTGAACGTCCGCCGTCTCATGCAGCTTGAAATAGCGGCAGGTGGCGGCGTCCGCGCCGTAATGCTGGCAGAGTCCAGCCGCTTTCTGCCGGGCAATCTCCGGCACCCGCGACTCATACGCATAGAGCGCCGCGAGGCCGACAGCAGCGCTGTCCTGCTGCATCAATTTATGAAACGTTCCAATCAACGCCTCAGTTTCCGGCAGGGGCTTGCGGTCCCGCACGGACTGCTCGCTTGCACCCATGCCGTTGGCGAAGTCCATCCACAACTGGCTGTGTGGCTTGCCGTTCGGCGCGTCGATGCCTTCTTCATCCAGCAGATTGCGCAGCACCGTGCGGCGAAGCTCGCCGTCTTCCAGCCGAGAGTGCATGGCGCTCAGATAGGTGGGGAACGCGGAAACATGGCGCCAATATTCCGCGGCATATTCGCGCAGATCGTCTTTGCTGAGTTGGCCTGCGGTCCAGGCACGATAGAAGGAGTGCGTCAACAGGTTGTACGGCGCGATCCGGTTTTCCAGACGATCGAAGAAATCCGTGTTTGTTGGCATGAGATGCCTCCTTGGAGTAGCTGAACTTTATTGCGATCGATTATCTGCACTCTACGCGATTCTGCTGCGCATCTCAAGCGGATTGCTTGGGGGTGTCGATCCTGCGCACTTTCTGTCTCAGAAGCTCGTCCGCGCGCGACAACTCCGCCAGCAATTGTGCGGCAGTTTTGCCGCTGTCGGGATGTGTCCAATGTGGCGCAATCTCGGCCAGCGGGACCAGCACAAACAAGCGTTGTGTCAACTCCGGGTGCGGCAGCGTCAGCGTCGTTGTCTTTATCATTTCATCTCCATACGACAGCAGATCCATGTCCAGGGTGCGCGGTCCTTTCGGCGGAGATGTGTTGCGATCGCGGCCTTGTTGCTGTTCGATCCTCAACAGCGCCTTCAGCAGCTCTTCCGGATGCAACGCAGTTGTCAATGCAACTACCGCATTCAAAAAGTTCGACTGAGGAATATCTCCGACAGGATCGGTTTCGTAGAACGAGGAAACTGCTTCTATTCGGCCAAACTGCCGCAACGCAGCTATCGCCGAGCGCAAATGGTTTTCCCGATCGCCAAGGTTCGAGCCAAGCGCTATGTAGGAAGTGGACGCAGTTTGCTTAGGATCGAACATAAATTAATCAAAAGAAATCGTCATCCTGAGTGCAGCGAAGGATCTCGGTATTGCTGAGGAAAGCCAATACAGGGGTCCTTCGCTGCGCTCAGGATGACGGCCTTGTGGTTCGCAGTAATTGAAACATGCTTCTGTTACGCAGAAAGTGCTGTCGGCGGAATCATGACAGGCGGCATCGCAGCGGACTCTTCTTCCGCTGCCAGATGCACCAACTCCCACGCGGAACGGTCTTGTAGCAGGCGCGAAACCAGCGCGGTGTGCATGGCGTGTCCGGCGCGCTCGGCGACCACATGGCCTTGAATGCGCCGCCCCGCCAGGGCCAGGTCCCCGATCAGATCCAGCACCTTGTGACGGACAAACTCATCCGGAAATCGCAGCGGGCCATTCTGCACCCCCTGGCGCGTCAGGATGATGGCGTTTTCATCCGATGCGCCGCGAATCAGGCCCATGTTCCGCAACATTTCCTCATCCTCTCGAAAGCCGAAGGTACGCGCCGCCGCCAGTTCCGACGCATACGCGCCCGTGTTCAGATCGAGCTGAAACGACTGCTTGCCGATGGGAGGCGGAAAATCGATGGCATAGGAGACGCTGTAACCATCGCCGGGATACACGCCGATGAATTTACTGCTGTCATGCACTTCCACAGTTTTGCGGATGCGAAGATATTCGCGGCGACGGCGTTGCATCTGCAAACCGACGGACTGGAAGGCCTCAATATACGGCAGCGCGCTGCCATCGAGAATCGGCAGCTCCAAATTGTCGAGTTCGACGATCAGATTGTCGATGCCGTAGCCAATCAAGGCGGAAAGCAAATGTTCAGTCGTCGAGATCAGCACGCCTTGCCGCATCAGGCTGGTGGCATAGCTGACCTTGGCCACATTGCGCCCAATCGCGGGAATTTCAAAATTGTCGAGATCGGTGCGGCGAAATAAAATTCCCGCGCCCGGCGGGGCTGGCAGTAGACGCAACCGCACTGGCGCACCACTGTGCAGCCCGATGCCGGAAAACGCGATTGGGCCACGCACGGTTTGTTCGGATTGCAGATTACGCGAGATGCGAAAACTCCTGATCTTCCAATAAAGCCTTATCCTACAAGTTCAAATGCTTCGGTCAATGTGGCAAAATTGCAACACTCTGTGTCGAGAATGCATATTCTTAGCTGTTGCGCAATCACCACAGGATAGAGAATATGGAAGTGGAGTGGCCGCGCGCCGTTGCCGCAAGTTACTGAGAAAGGCAAGCAATCAGCCATGAAGGACGCTGGAAAAACAACCAAGGGCCCTGATCCCAGGCGTCTGTTACTGGCCGCGAAAAAACGGCAGCACGCTATGCTCGAACAACTGGAGGCGCTGGTTTCCGTTGAGTCTCCCAGTGATAGCAAGGTTGCTGTCGATCGCGCAAGCCAACTGGTGGCTAGATGGTTACCGGCGGTTGGCGGAAAAGTGAGATGGCACAAACAGAAACAAGTGGGCGATCTGTTGGAAGCACGCTTTCGCGGAAACGGACCGCAGCCAGCAAAATCCATCCTGCTACTCGGCCATCTGGACACGGTCTGGCCCATGGGAACGCTCGCCACCATGCCGTTCCTCGCATCAAAAGGCCGCATCTTTGGCCCCGGCGTGTACGACATGAAGGCCGGCGTGGTTATGGCCGTCCATGCGCTGGCAATGTTGCGCGAAGTAGAAGCGAGTACGCCGCCAGTGATTGTGCTGCTCAACTCGGAAGAAGAGGTTGGCAGCCCTTACTCACGCGCTGTGACGGAAAAGTTGGCGAGAGAATGCTCGGCGGTTTTTGTACTGGAGCCAGCGCAAGGCCCGCAGGGCGCGTACAAAACAGCGCGCAAAGGAGTGGGAAATTACACCGTGCAGGTGCAGGGCGTGGCCGCGCACAGTGGCGTGGACTTCGATAAAGGTCATTCCGCAGTTCTCGAACTGGCGCGGCTGATCGAAAAAATCTCGAGCTTCACCGACCTGAAAATTGGCGTGACGGTAAATCCCGGCACCGTCCAGGGTGGAACGCGCGTCAACGTGGTCGCCGCGGAAGCGCGGGCCGAGATCGATGTGCGGATTGCGCGAATGCGCGATGCCGCAAAGGTGGAACGCCTGTTTCGCGCGCTGCATCCGACGGACCGCGCCTGCACATTGAAGATCACTGGCGGCATCAATCGCCCTCCCATGGAACGCAGCCAAGGGACGGTGTGGCTTTTTCGCCAGGCAAAAGAACTGGCGGGCGAACTGGGATTTTTATTGGAAGAAGCCAGCACCGGCGGTGGCTCCGACGGCAACTTTACCGCCGCGCTCGGCGTTCCCACGCTGGATGGCATGGGCGCGGTCGGCGAAGGCGCGCACGCCCCGCATGAGTCGATTCTGCTAGAGGCGCTCGCTCCACGCACCGCACTGCTGGCCGCAATGATTGAAAATAGCGGGACGTGAAGATGAGATTAAAACCCCGCGCCAATCACGGACCCTCGGTACCCGTCCTGTACGATTTCAGCATCTTCAGCACATTGCTATCGACCGCAAAACTAATCGCGGCCCCACAGGACGGACACTCCGTCGTTTGCAGCCCCTCGCCAGCGGAACTTTTTTCCTCGATAGGGAACGACCGCAGGCATTCATTGCAGGTCGCTAAAAGGTATTCGTTACTGCGGCGACTGATCCAGAGTGGCGATTGCTCCTGCTTCGGCAACGGTGGACGCATGGGGAATTGACTGTATAGCTCGCGCATCTTCGCGATAAGTTGCTGAGGTGTGTATTCCCCTTTTTGAAAGAAAGCATTCGCCAGCAGCCCCGAAGTTTCAACATTGACAATAAATTCCCCGCTGGTCACAATGACCGCAATCTGCGGAAAGCGTCGCCGGATAATGGCGAGCAACTCGAAGCCTGACATATTGGGCATTCTCAAATCGGAAATGATGATGTCCGGTGGCGTTTCCCGCAGACACCGCAGGGCCTCAAACCCGTCTTCCGCGGTACGGCACACGAATCCATTTGCTTCCAGAACCGCACTCAGGCTCTTCAGCAGTAGTGGCTCATCGTCTACCAGCAATACACGCGGCGGAAAATCGGTCGTCACCACAGCTCCTCAATTCCAGTATCAGCATTCTTACACAAAATCATGAGGCGTCGCCCTCAGCGGAGTCCGGTCCCAGCGGAGCAAATGTGGAGGGGAAAAGTTGTGCAATCTATATAACGCTTGGCTGCGTCAGCTTTTTCTCTGCCGATTCGATCATCGTATTCACCAGGGCCACTGGCAGGCCGACTACGTTGAAGTAGCAGCCTGCAATACGTGGAATCCAGCGGCTGGCGCGGCCCTGGATGGCATAGGCGCCCGCCTTGCCTTGAGGTTCGGCTGTCGCGATGTAGCTGACGATTTCCTCGTCCGAAAGTGTCAGCATCGTCACCCAGGTGGACTCAGCGGCGACCTCGACTCCGGCGGAAGAGATGACGCAAACTCCCGTGATGCCCTGGTGCGTGCGCCCGGAGAGCAGCCGCAACATGCGCGCCGCATCGTCGTCGTCGACGGGTTTGCCCAAGACTTCCTCATCGCAGACTACGATGGTGTCCGCTCCTAAAACTAAAAGCGGTTCGCCGGACGCATCGTATTTTTCCACCCGCGCGCGATAGACGACCTCTGCCTTTTCCCGCGCCAGTCTTTGCGCGAAATGCATCGGGTCCTCGCGCGGCTGGCGCTCTTCCGCCACAGGGATGGAGTCCACTTGAAAAACAAAGCCTGCCTGCGTCATTAGATCGCGGCGACGAGGCGAAGCGGATGCCAGCAGGAGCATAGAGTCATTATGGCAAATTTAGAATTGTTGGTTCCTAAGAATGTAGCCGGGTGTCGCATCCTTCGTCCTTATCAAGGGCACCCGGCGCTACGCGATGCGCTCTCTATCCTTTATCTTGCGCGCGGGGATTCCGGCGTAGATCGACCATAGCTCTAAATCTTTCGTGGCGACCGAAGCCAGCCCCAGAATGGCGCCGTCGCCGAGATTCACGCCGGGAGAGACGCAGGCGCGGGCCGCGACCCAGGAAAATTTTCCCAGTCGCATGGGAAATGAGACGACGGGAAAATTTGGATCGTTGTAATCGTGCGTTGCGCCGCACAGATACGCCCCTTGCGAGACGATGGCGTGCGACGCTAACACCATAGGCGCGGGATTGTAGAGTTCCGCGCCATCCGCCACCATGACAGTGTCTTCGCAGGTCAGGTTCCAGGGCGCCCAGATACGCGAGGCGGGATAGAAGCGGCAGTGTGGCCCCAGCTTCGCTCCAAAGCAGCGTAGCAGCCATGCGCGCCAGCCATGCGCGATGCGTGGCGACGGACGATAGAGGAATATCCAGCAGATGCTCCAGAGCTGCCGTCGCACGCGATTGGCGAGCGTATATTGCGGCGAGATGTACGGATCGCGGCGCTTCGTTGCCGGGCTGCGTGTCGGCGCGGCAGGGGTATGCGCGGTCGAGTTGTCAGGTGTCACTGGGTCCATAAGAGGGCCATGCGCGCCGCCGTTATTACATACGTTGAAAGAATCGTACTAGCTCCCCTACATTCTGATCCAGGTTATAGCGCGTCTCAAAACATGCGCGTGCCCGCTGACCCATCTCTTCGCGTTGTTTCGCATCGAGTGCCAGCCAGCGCTCCAGCAGGTTTTTGGCTCCGTCCAGCGTATCGGGCGCGACCAGACCGGCGCCGTCGGCATGAATCTCTGGCCAGATATTGACCTGGTCCGAGATGAGTACAGGTTTACTACAGCCAAGCGCCTCCGCAACGGCGATGCCAAAGTTTTCCTGATGTGATGGCAGAATAAACGCCTCGCTTGCATAAAACGCGCCCCACTTGGCCTCGCCGGTGATCAGGCCCGGCCAGTGGACGCGGCTCGATAGCTTTGCTGCGGCAACTCGTGCCTCCAACCCGGCGCGCATTCCGGCATCCGGGCCTGCCATGACGAGATCGATATCTGGGAAACGAGCAGCAATGGTTGCAAAGGCATCGATCAGCAGGTCGCAGCCTTTTTTGGGATGGATGCGCCCGAGATGCAGAAAGAATCTTCGACCTCTGGTGCCAGGGCATGCAGCGTAAAAAGCTTCCAACTGGCGTTGCGGATCGCCAGTCGGCAACTCTGCCCCGTAGGGCACCACAGCCGCGTTCCACGGGGGCATCCGAAAACTTTCAGGGGCCAACCGTTGTTCCGTCTCGCAAGTGAACAAAATAAAGCTGGCATCGCGCAGCACACGATACTCCGCCAGGTTCCAATAGATCCATTTCTTGATGTGTTTCAACGGGTAGCGGCGTTTGAACCAGGGATCGAGCATTCCGTGCGGAAACAGCACGTAAGGCTTGCGGCCATGGATGGCGCGCCACGTGCCCCAACTCTGATACTGCCAGATGCCGTGAATGACGACGCCATCGAAACGGTCCATATTTTTATGGAGCCAGGGGACCCAGTGTTTGGAGTAGCCATAGGTACTTCGATTCTCGCCGAGCGCATGCACGCGGAAGGGAATTTCCTGGAGAAAGGCCTGACGCGGTTCATCCAGGCAAGCCACTTCGCCTTCCCATCCTAAGCGTGGTCCAGCGCCGACGATGCACCGCACCAGTTGCGCGGGACCGCCGTACTCGGGGTGAAGAGAACGGATCACATGCAGAATTCTCATCCTTGAGAGGTCTCCATGGTTTGTCCGCTGGCGGTTGCGAATGCTCGCATCAGTCCTTCCACGTTGGCGTTAAAGCTGAAGGCCTGGATACGCTCCAGGCTCCGCTGGCCCATCTTGCGGCACACGGCAGGGTCTGAGAGAAGCCGATCAAGCGCGTCGGCCAGCGCCGCTACATTCTGTGCAGGAAAGACCACGCCGTTTTCGCCCTCGACGACCAAATCCGGCTGACAACCCACCTGGTCTGAAACAATGATGGGCCGGCCAGCGTTCATTACTTCATTCACCACCAGTCCCCAAGGCTCGTGGATAGACGGAAGCACGAAGAGATCGCAAAGGTCATAGTAGCGTGGCAACTCGGACTGGTTACGGAACCCCAGCATGCGGATCCCTTCAGCTTTGGCGTTTTGAAGGCGCGCTTCGATCCGCGGACGCTCCTCGCCGTCTCCGACGATGAGGAGATAAGGCTGCGGCGCATGGTCTGCCCTTGAAGTTTGCCGCTCGATAAGTTGCAGATATGCGTCAACAAGATCGATACAACGCTTCCTCGCCAACAGCTTGGAGGCAAATAAAATCACCGGTCTGTCTGGTTCCAGTTGAAGTTCGCGGCGCAGCTCCTCACGTGTGGCGGAAGCAGCCCGCGATTGCTCCTGAAAAAAAGCGTTGTCCACCGCATAGGGGATGGAAAAGACCGGGACATCCGGGCCAAAATGGTGCCGCCAGTATTCCGTATTGCGCTGGCCTACGCTGAGAAAGCCATAAATAAAATTGCGCAGAATATTGAAAAAAAACTTCTTGAGTGCCAGTTTGACAGGGCCGCGTGGATGATCGATCAAGGTCGAGTCAGTGCGCAGCAGGACGGGGATACTCAGCATTTTTGCCGCAGCCATCGCTACCCAGGAATCCAGCGTTGCATAGCCATGAATCCACAGAACATCGAAATGTCCGCGGCGCAGCCGACGAAATATGCCATAGTTCAGCGGACGTAAAAATGAGATGGTGCTGCTGTCTAGCAGACGCGGCAGAAATTCATGCCGATAGCCGCCAAGCAGCGGCACGTCCCACTCCACTGCGACGCCAAAGCCCTGGTCCCGATAGCGGCGCAGGGAAAAGTCCGAGGTGTAGAAGACGGTCAGTTCCAACTCCCGCCGCTGCGCCAAAATACGGAGCAACGGGGATTGGTATTGGATGGGATGGCTCAGAAGATAGGCGACTTTCAGCATGGCTTTCAGCAGGTCTTCCTACAATGGAGAGCAAACATAAAAAGTCGCATCGACATACCAGGCGTTCGATATTCCAGGTGTCATGGAAGCAACGGAATCAGGTACAGCAGTCCGATTGCAATCCCTATGCCTCCACCTTTGATTGCTGCCTTCATCGAATTGGTCGGGATAAATACGATGTCGTCGTTCTGGAGAACGGGGTCTGGAGCTTTCCCTTTTAAGACCTTCCCGAGATTTACCGGAATTTCGCGGCGGGTCGCGCCGGTGGTCCGTATGATGCGCGTATCGCTCATGGAAGCTTGATATCCCTGGCCTCCGCCGAGCGTGACTGCCTGCATCAAGGTCATGGGAGTATCGGGAGAAATGGGAAATGCGCCTGAATGCAGAATGGCCCCTACGACGTAAACCACACCGGTACGCGGTACGATGACGCGGTCCCCAGGATACAGCGGGACATTTTGCGCTATCGCGTTAACAGGGTTTGAATTCAGGACGACGAGCAGCGGTTCTGTAGAACCTTTGCGCAGAATCGAAATACTGTGGCTGGCGTCCGGCTTCAAACCGCCGGCTGCCGAGATTGCGTCGAGCAGGCTCATTGGCGCAAATGCCGGGATCGCCCGCGGCCCGTACACTTCCCCCATCACGCCAATAATGTCTACCGACGAGTCCTCGACGGAGATAAGTACATCTGGATAACGGATCAGTTGGTCGGAGATGAGTTTTTGCGCCACCAGTTGCTGTGCCTGACCTACCGTCAGTCCAGCAAGATGGACAGCGCCTACCAATGGGAGGTCGACCTGGCCGTCGCCAACGATGCGTGCCTTAATTTTGTAATCCGGTACGCCATATACGCTCACGTCGATCAAATCGCCTGGGTGGAGCGTCAACGGCCCACCAGGCTGTATTTCAGAGGGAGCACGTTGCATCAATCCCTTGTTGTCCGGGTTAGGGCTGTCGGACTTTGTCGGGGCTGGGCCGGTGTACTGGGCATGGCAGAGGGCTGCTGTACAGAGTAGCGCGCCCAGAAATAGACCGCACCGCAGTCTTAACTTTGAGGGGCCAAAGTTTTGTTGCGTCATCAGGAATCCTCCCTGCGCCAGAAGAACGGCCACTTGCGGCGTCCTTCGCCGTTTGCCGGTGGGCGGTTATTCGAGTAGGAATATCGCTGGTAACCGTAATAACCATAGTAGCGCTGAGAGGCGGCGTCTACCGCGTTAATCACCGTGCCGCCCAGCCGCGTGCCTGCCCGCAGCATTAGATCGCGAGATCTGCGGACCGAATGCTTGCTGGCCCGACCGTAACGGACGACCAGCAGCACTGCATCGCAGGAGGGCGCGAGAATCAGGCCGTCAGTGATCGTCAATACTGGTGGAGAGTCAATGATGATATGTGTGAATTGCCCTTTGCACTCCTCCAACAAAGCTGTCATGCGGTTCGACCCAATCAGCTCTGTGGGGAACGGAGGTACAGGGCCACTGGGCAGAATGTATAGATTCGGGGCTTCTGCAACCGTCTGGAACGACTCATCGAGTGTCGTTGTTCCAGTAAGTATGGTCGAGAGGCCAACTCGGCTGCTGACACCGAAGCGACTGTGGATGGTTGGGCGGCGAAGATCGGCGTCGATCAGCAGGACCCTGGCCTCGCGAAACGCCAGTACAGCCGCGAGGTTACTGGCGACTGTGCTCTTACCCTCCGCAGGGGTGGAGCTGGTGATCAAGATGGTTTGTGGAGGCTGGCCCACTCCAGAGAGTAACAATGACGTACGCAGCGAGCGAAAGGCCTCCGCAAACTGCGAGTTCGGTTGGCCCAGTACGTCCACATTGCGTTGTGCAGCCGAGCGGGTGTCCTCCGTGATACTGCGCGGCAGGTTTTTTCTTGCTCGTGGGATGACCGCGAGCGATGGCAACTCGGAAATGGTCTCGATATCGTGCACACTGCGCAGACTGGTGTCGAGACTGTCCATGAAAAAAGCAAGCGCGATCCCACCGAACAGTCCAAACATCACGCCGATCAGTACTCGCGAACTGCGCCGCATCCCGCTGGGCAACAATGGCTTGCGGGCAAAGTCCACCACGTCAATTTCACTGGATTCCAAGCCAGCTTCAATTCCGGCCTCTCGTAAACGCCGCAACAAACCGTCGTAAAGCGCCCGATTGGAATCGAATTCCCGCTGCATCAGGACGAACTGCACCATGTCGTCCCGTTTTTTGTAATTTTTCGTCTCCTCGTCCTGAAGCACCTGCCGGGTCATGTTCTCATTGACGCCCGCGGCACGATATGCGGTATTGGCCTCCGCCAGCACACGCTGTTGCTCGTGATCGATGGCTTTTTCGTTCTGCACCATCTCTGCCCGAATTTGTTTTACGGCAGGATAATTTGGGCCAAACTGGGAATTGAGCTGGGCGTACTGGGCTTCCAATGATGCTTGGCCATTGCGCAGGGTTGCAAGAAGAGTGCCTGCGCCCGATCCTATCAACGCCGGGCTGCCGTCGAGCAAATCCGGGTTCGTGGACGTCAGCATCCGGTACTTGGCTTCCGATACGATACGTTGGATCTTGGCATCCGCCGCTGCCTTGGACAGCTCGTCCAGCGTGTCCAGGTTCAGGTTATGCGCCTGATCGCTGAATCCAAGAACGCCGAGCTTTTTTTGCAGTTCAACCAGTTTTTCCTGGGATGTTTCCACAGATTGCTTCAGATCATCCAGTTGCGTGGACAGCCACTGGGAAACGCGCTGCGTGGACGCATAGCGCGTCTGAAAACTACGCTCAATATAGTCGTTAATCAGGGTGTTGACGACGCGGGCGGAAAGCTCAGGCGACAAGCTGGTGAATCCAATAGAAATCAATTGCGTTTTTGGAACGCGACCAATGGACAGACCCCCACGGAGATATCCGATCATCCAGTCCTGCACGGCGGGATCGTTCGGATCAACATGGGTGACGGTGGCCTTGGGGCCGAGAAAAGCGGGATTGTCCTCGAGCTTGAGTTCTTTCGCTACTTTGAGTAAAAGTGAATCACTTTGCAGAATGGCGACTTCCGTTTCCAAACGGGTCCCAAGGTCCTGCGGGCCGGATGATCCACTGCCAATACGGTACTCATTCGACGAACCTGGACGTACCTGAATGGTGCCAGAGGAAACGTAGGTCTTAGGGGTGGTCACGGCCCGAATGACCCCGAATACCGTACCGATAAATACTGCGGACAAAACGATCCACTTCCGCTTGCGCAGTGTCAGCAGGTTCTCTGCCAGCGCATTTCCTTCCTCGTTCGTCACCCAGCCGCCGCCGGTCTGGAAGGAGCGAGGCTTAAACTCGGTCGGACCGGAACTGCCGCCTGCGGGTGGAGTATTGCGCAAATCTTCCGATGAGTTCATGCGAGGGAGAACCGGTGATTCATAATTGGGCTAAGTTGCTGCATGGAGATGATTCGAGGACCTCTATACTCAGGAATCGTTTGCGAAAGGTCGAGCGGAAATTCCACCTTAATTGTCAATACTATAAATGCTATCTCCACGCTTGGAGTCCGTAGGTGGATGCGCGCGCTGCAAGATTCGCTCGGAAATGTGTACATATCGCATCTTCCAACATAAACGCGAATCGGTGCCAATTCAGTTTTTCGCACTATTCTGTAGCGAACATATTGGATAAATTACTTCCGTAATGCGTACTCTGAGCATAGGGGGAAGCAACGCTGGACGTCAATCCGAAAGAAATGCTTGCAGAAAATGACATCTATAAAGAGATGCAGGAACGAAACGAACTGCAATCGCTTGGCAAGAGTATTTTCTGCATTCTTGAATTCAAGCCAGGCGGATATCCCGAAAAGCTTGTTGAATTGTGGACGCTTGCAACCTGATGCGGATTAGTTTCGACACTGCTTGTTGAGAGTATGGAAATGCGACCGATGTGGAAACTGTGGGGGTTCCATGAGGACCAATGCAGTCCTTCGCACTGGTATGATTCGTGCAGTATTGGCGGGTGTGAATGGTATCGCGGAATGAATTGCACGAGATGAACAGGGACTGCCCAATCGTGGTCGTTGGATCCGGATATGTTGGGCTGGTGGCGGCGCTCTGCTATGCCGAGATGGGATATCGCGTACTTTGCGTCGACAAAGACGCAGAGAAGATGGCCTCGTTAAAAGCTGGCCGTGCCACTATTCACGAACAATTTCTTCCAGAACTGCTTGCCCGACACGGCAATCGGAGTGTCGTGTTTACCAACGATCTTGGCGGCGCAACTCGACAGGCGCAGCTTGTTTTTATCGCGGTAGGCACGCCGCAGGCCCGGGGTGGCAAGGCGAATTTGTCCTATGTCGAAGCAGCCGTGAAAGAAATTGCCCGCAATCTGGACCGTTACACGATCGTCGTCGAAAAAAGTACTGTTCCCGTTTATACCAATGACTGGATTGGCGGCGTCATCGAGAGCTGTGGAGTTTCCCGCGACAAATTCGATGTAGTGTCCAATCCGGAGTTTCTGCGGGAGGGCAGCGCAGTCACCGATTTCCTGCATCCAGACCGCATTGTCATTGGCTGTAACAACGACCGGTCCGCCGCGTTGATGCAGGAAATCTACAGCCCTTTGACCTCGGGACGATACTATGAAAAGCCGACGGCGATCCCAGGCCAATGCACGTTCAGCCAGCCGCCGCCCCTGCTGCGCACATCGCCGCAAAGTGCCGAGTTGATCAAGCACGCCTCCAATGCATTTCTGGCGATGAAAGTCTCCTTTATCAATGCCATTGCCAATCTTTGCGAAACGGTGGGCGCCAATATTGCCGAGGTTGGCCCGGGCATCGGCATGGACCAGCGGATTGGCACGCAGTTTCTGCATGCGGGCATTGGCTATGGAGGCTCCTGCTTCCCAAAGGATTTGTCGTCGTTTCGCTCCGTTGCCACAGAATTCGGGATTGATTTCAGCCTGCTGGGGGCCATCGAACGGATCAACGAACTACAGCCATTGCGATTTCTGGAGAAAGTCCGGAGCGCCATGGGCGGCCTCGAAGGCAAGCATCTGGCCGTGCTGGGCCTGGCCTACAAGGGCGGTACAGACGATGTTCGTGAGTCGCCCGCAATGCGCCTGGTGCATTTGTTCCTCGCGGAAGGATCCAGTGTTGCGGCCTACGATCCCGCTGCCATGCCGCGCGCCCTGGCCCAGTTGCAGCCTGGCGATCGGATGCGCTACGCGGCCAGCGAACTGGATGCGGCGACGGATGCCGATGCACTACTGATCTTGACGGACTGGCCCCAGTTCACAGCTCTCGATCTGGAACAGATGGCCCGCAAACTGCGCCATCCCCTTTTGATTGATGGCCGTAACTTGTATCAGCCTGAGCAGGTCGCTGAGAAAGGAATGATCTATCTCAGCATCGGACGTCCCTTGGCCGCTAGCACCGGCGAAGCAATATCGCAGACCTTGCTGCAATCCAATGACTTGCCTGCAAAGGAAGATGCGGCATCCAGACGGGCCACTTTGGATGGCATCCAGAGTGACATCCAAAGTTCCGCGGAGCGCTATAGGTCTCCCGCGCGGCGCACTAAGAAGTCGCTGCGGGTATTGCTGACGGGCGCAGCAGGCTTCCTTGGCTCGCACCTCGCGGACCGCCTTCTTGCGGAGGGCCATCATGTTCTGGGCGTGGACAACCTGACTACCGGACACCTTCATAACCTGGCCCATTTGCAACACGAACCCAGGTTTGAATTGATCGAACACAACGTCTGCGAGTTTTTCGATCCGGGGCCGGTCGATTTTATTTTTAACTTCGCCTCCCCGGCGAGTCCGCCGCAGTATATGCGGCTCGGCATTTCCACCTTGCGCGTCGGGTCGGAAGGAACGATGAACATGCTGGAGCTGGCCAGCAAATACGGCGCCAAGTTTCTCCACGCTTCCACTTCAGAATGTTATGGGACGCCGGAAGTTCATCCCCAGCCGGAAAGCTATTGGGGCCATGTCAATCCGGTGGGGCCACGCTCTGTGTACGACGAGGCGAAGCGCTTTGGAGAAGCGGCGGTAATGGCGTATCGCGAGCACCATAAGGTCGACACCAGGCTGGTGCGAATCTTCAACACCTACGGCCCTCGCATGCATCCCGACGATGGCCGCGTCATCTCCAACTTCGTGATGCAGGCCTTGCGCGGCGAAGATGTCACGGTCTACGGGGACGGCTCGCATACCCGCAGCTTCTGCTACGTCACCGACCTGATGGAGGGAATTCTTCGCCTGTCGCGGATCGAGGAAGCGCTGCCGGTCAATCTGGGAAATCCAGCGGAAGATACGGTGCTGGACTGCGCCAGGAGAATCATCGCGCTGACGGGTTCCACCAGCAGGATTCGCTTCGAGCCGCTGCCGCAGGACGATCCGCCGCGCCGCCGCCCAGACATTTCCAAGGCCCGCCAGTTGCTCGGCTGGGAGCCGGAGGTTTCGCTCGATGAAGGTCTAAGCCAGACCATCGCGTACTTTCGCGCACTAACGGAAAGCCTGATCGTGGCTGGATAAAAGCTACTGTTTGATCTCAGTCAAGACCGTCGCTACGATTTATTTTTGCCTTAGCCGGACAAATTTCCTTGCGCTTGCAACGCTGAGTGCATGAAAGTCCAGCCATTCTGACAATTTCTTCTCAAGCGCGGGGATGGAATCACTGCCTATTTTGAGCAGGAGCCCACCAAATTGGTCATACGCTTTCACCGACTCCTCTCCTTAGGGTTCCCAAGGCCAACCGTGGCGCGATATCGCGCCTATATCCAATGAATTGCACTGTGTCTTTGTGCATCTGTTCGAGAAGTTGATGAATGCCGGAACCATCATCAAATAGAAATTGCGCCTCCCTGCTTGCTTTGATGAAAGCTCTCTGCGTTTTACTCAGTTCTCGAGAATCTTGCAAGGAGGTCGATGCCTTCTCCAACTCGGTCGGCGTCCAATCGGACAGAGCATAGTAAAAATCCAACGTTCTGCTGTAAGTTTCGAAACGTCGGTTATAAAGATCGAGTCGCAATTTTTCGCGGCTCGTCCACCACGCAGCACCGGCAATACACGCTGACACCACTGAGACTGCAAAAAGCTGACCACGTAACAAAGTTGCTCAAGTTGCACATAGACTCACCCTCTTGGAATTCTCCTATGGTGTAGGAGATAGATTCAAGATGGTTCGTCATTCTGAGCGTAGCGAAGAATCCAGACGATCACCGCACAATCGACGCCACGCCGAATCTACATTGTCTGGATTCTTCACTCCGGTCGCTGCTGCGACCTTCGTTCAGAATGACTCTTATTCTATTGGAGCTATTGCAACTGGAGAATCCTCGAACCCACTCACCATTTGCGCAAGGTGTGCTTTAGCTCCGGATACCACGTCACCTGAACATTGGTGGTCACGTCATTCTGGGCGCCGGGCTTGTAGACCGGGGCCTTCCAGCGCTCGTACTGGAGCCAGGCATTCAACTCCACCTGCGGGCGGATGCGTTTGACGTAGCTCGCCGTAAACAGGTTCTGCGTCGTGCCGAGGGGAATAAAGTCCTTCGCGGCCTTGGCGTTTCTATAGGAGATCTGCATCATCTCATCGGGCGAAATATGATACGTCAGCCACGCCTGGCCGCCTTTCGATTCTCGCCCGATCCAGTCGCCGAAGATATTGCCCTGGTTCGTGTATCCCTGCCGCTGGACGGTTTCAACGTACATAAAGCTGCCGCCCTGGCTTACCGAGGTGGACACATCGGTGTACACCGCTTCGGCTCGCAGGTCGAATTTTGGCGCGCCGGGAAAGCGCGTCAGATACAGGCCGGTCCGGATGCCGGCACGCCGCGGCGCGCTGACGGGAGTGACATCGTCGTGCGATTCCGAGTCCGTGTACTGCGTCAGCCAGCGGCGCAGGAAGGGGATGCGGTACGTGTAGTCGAAGGTGCTGAATCGCGCGCCGGGATCGTTGCGGGAAAACTTGGTGGCTACGCTGACGTTTTGAAAGCTGGTGAAACTGTTCCAGAAGGTCCCCAGAGTGACGGGTTCATGGCCTACTCCGCCCCAGATAACGGTGCGAGAAAACCCATACTCGAAGTTGGCGGAAGGGTTGAACGCGAACTTCTCCATGTGGACCCAGGGAGAGATCGGATAGGTATGTCCCTGCAGGGCGCCAACCAGAAATTCATAGCGCACTGGACCCATGACATCGGAGAGCAGCGGAATGTGGAATGGTTCGATACGGTTGATGCGGAAGGAGTAGATGTTTTGCGCGTTGTTGCTCCAGTCGAAAGCGCCGCCCATGGCCGGGCCGTCCCATACGTCGCTTTTACCGATGGAGATGTCATAGTTCCAGACCGTGGCGGAAAGGTTGGCTTCAATCAGGCGAAAGTAATTCTGGCTGGCGATGGGGCCTGCGGGAATCGTAGATTGCGGCACATCCGGCACGCCATCGATATTGGCAAGGGTCTGCGCCAGTGCCGGGGAATATCCGGTGGCGCTGGGCGCGTGCTGATATTCTCCCCGCACATACAGAGCAAATGGGCCGGAGGTGGAACGCGCGCTGAAACCCGTGTAGTTGTTGAAACCTTGCTCGTAGGGGCGACCGTAATTGTTGATGATGGTCTGGCCTATATGAAAGCTGTCATTCAGCGGTGTTCCGCCAATGCCCATGGCTCGCTCGTAAGTCGATTCCAGCGTGGAGTGGACTGCCCAGCCGCCCGCCGTTTTTATATCGGGCTGTAGCTCCTGCAATACGGCAGTGTAGATCGCCAGTGCCTCTTCATTGTTGCGCTCCATGTGGATGCGCTCCTGCTCGGCAGCCAACATGCGCAACACGCTGATGCGGGTCCAGGGGCGCATATCGATAAAGGCGCGGTCCAGATAGCCCAGTGAGTAAAGGCGCATGAGCGCGGGGTAAATCCAACTGTCCACAGGAATATAGGTGGAACCAAGATTCGGCCCGAGTATGTTCGTATCGACAGGCGCATACGGCGGTAGAACTTCATCCATTGCGCTGGAAAGCGCCGCAGAAGGGCTCTGGCTCGCTTGTGAACCGTTTCGGTTCTTGGCGGGCCGTGGCGGATGATAAGCTGGCAAGCTCTGGTCCTGCTGGGTCGTCTGTGCCGCTGCGCCCGGGGGAAGCCCGGCCAGGAGCGCAAAGCCGAGGCAAAGCGGTACTCCTAAATTGAGCGCAACTGAAAAGGAAGCCTTGCATGCAAAGCGATGCGCGCTACCGACCCAACCAGTTAAAATTTTCCGAAGGCCACTATTTTTCACTGATACCTCAAAAATCAACCTACATTTATGATGCGTTGCCATGCCATTCTCACGCAAGGTACAAGAACCAAGTCTTGGACAAAATAGATGCAAAATGTGGGGCTTGCGGGAAATTCAATCGGATATGGAGCGGGAGACGGGGATCGAACCCGCAACCAACGGCTTGGGAAGCCGCTACTCTACCATTGAGCTACTCCCGCCCAAGGTGAACTTTGATGGTAGCAGAAATTGCAATCTGTTTGCGGATTTTG
>JAKAYS010000051.1 GCA_021826695.1 Acidobacteriota bacterium
GATCTATCCCTGGCTGGGCCAGGATTTCTTTCCTCAGGCCGATGCCGGTCAGTTCGATTTGCATGTTCGCGCCCATACCGGCACACGCATTGAGGAAACAGCGCGCCTGGCTGGCGAGGTGAATCAAACGATTCGCACCTTGATTCCGCAAAAGGAATTGGTCACCATCATTGACAATATCGGTGTTCCCTACAGTGGATTGAATCTTTCTTACAGCAACACCGGGGTCATCGGATCGTGGGATGCGGATGTAATGGTTTCACTTGCTCAAAAACATCGTCCAACTCCAATGTATGTTCGGGCGCTGCGCCAAAAGCTTCGCGCGGTGTATCCCGGCGTGACCTTTTATTTTTTGCCGACGGACATTGTCAATCAGATTTTGAATTTTGGCCTGCCCGCTCCCATCGATATACAGATCATCGGCGCCGCAACGCAAAAGAACCATGCAATTGCCGAGTCGATGATGAATCGGTTGCGACTGATTCCAGGGGTCGTCGATCTTCATATCCAGCAGCCCATGGATGAACCCAACATTACCATCGATGTAGACCGCAGCAAGGCGCAGCAGGTTGGCATGACGCAACGCGATGTTGCGGACAGCACTTTGGCCGCGTTTAGCGGCAGCTTTCAAACCTCGCCGACATTCTGGTTGGACTGGAAAAATGGGGTAAGCTACAACATCGCTGTACAAACTCCGCAATACCAACTGGACACCATTCAGGGCCTGAAAAATATTCCCATTACCAGCGCGAGTACGACGGCGCCCCTGCAAATTCTTTCCAATTTGGCGAACTTTTCTCGTGGTGAAGAACAGGGGACTGTCACCCATTACAACGTGCAACCGGTCATCGATATTTATGGTTCCGTGGATGGAACGGACCTGGCCAGTGTAGCCAAACAAGTGGATACGATCATTGCGCAAACACGCGAGAACCTGCCACGCGGCACGAGGATTGCGGTTCGAGGCCAAATCCTGACCATGCGGTCTTCGACGGAGGGATTGCTGGGCGGTTTGGTGTTTGCCATCGGATTGGTGTACCTGCTGATCGTGGTGAATTTCCAATCCTGGAGCGATCCCTTCATCATCATTGCCGCTCTTCCCGCGGCGTTGTCTGGCATCGTTTGGTTTTTATTCATAACAGGGACGCATATCAGCGTTCCCGCATTGACGGGCTCCATTATGTGCATGGGCGTAGCGACGGCCAACAGCATTCTTGTGGTCAGCTTTGCCCGCGATGAGATGGCGCGCGGCAGCGATGCGCTGGTGGCGGCAATGAGTGCCGGATTCACGCGTTTCCGTCCTGTGTTGATGACCGCGCTCGCGATGATTATCGGCATGGTGCCGATGGCATTGGGGCTAGGCGATGGTGGCGAACAAAACGCTCCCCTGGGACGCTCTGTGATTGGCGGTTTGGCCTTTGCGACCGTAGCCACGCTCTTTTTCGTCCCTGTGTTTTTCAGCATGGTCCATCAAAAGGACACGCAAAGGGAAACGGAAGCCGGGACGGAAAACGCGCAGTCGAAGGAGCAGGCATGATTGACGTCGTCGTTTCACGGCATTCGTATTTGCAGGAGGTGGGAATTTGAGCCACGAAGAGATGCAGCCAATCTCTGCGACCCACGGAGATGTTTCGCTGGAGCCAACGCGGAAGGCGACCCATCGTGGCCTCATTTTGGTTGCGGTGCTGTTGGTCCTGGCCGTCGTGATTGGTACAGTCGGAATACTTTCTCGTGTGCATACTCAGTCTGCATTGCGGGAACAAACGAACTCCATGGCGGTGCCTGCGGTTGCTGTCGACATCGTTCAGTCGGGCGCGCCTGTACAGGAAGTTGTGTTGCCCGGTACCATCCAGGCATTTAAAGATGCGCCGATTTATGCGCGCACCAATGGTTACGTTCGAAGTTGGTCTCACGACATCGGTTCTCACGTACGTAAAGGCGAACTTCTGGCAGTGATCGAAACGCCGGAACTCGATAAACAGGTAGACCAGGCCCGCTCTCAAGTAGTAACGGCAGAAGCTACCGCCCACTTGACGCAGGTAACAGCCAATAGATACCAGGGATTGACAGACACGGATGCTGTTTCGAAGGAGTCCATCGATACCGCGGTGGATAACAAGGCGGCGCAGGATGCGGCGGTTGCCTCTGCAAAAGAAAATCTAAGCCATTTATTGGAGTTGCAGTCATTCGAGAGGATCTACGCGCCATTTGACGGCACGGTGACGGTGCGCAACACGGACATTGGCCAGCTTGTCGATGCGGGAAGCAGCGGCGGCACGGGCAGCGCCACCAGTTATAGCGGCAACGCAATGATGGGGACAGGAAGCGCTCTGCGCGAGTTGTTCCACGTTTCCTATCTGGGAGTTGTAAGGATTTTCGTCAATGTTCCGGAAGTGGATGTCCCGGAGGCCCGTCCGGGAGTAAAAATCGATATTGATGTCGCGCAGTATCCAGGCAAAATTTTCCATGGCACAATCGTGCGTACTGCGAACGCGGAAGATCTCACTACCCGCACGCTCATGGCAGAGATCGATATCGACAATCGCAAAGGTGAACTGTTGCCGGGGGCGTACGCACAGGTCCGTCTCAAGTTGCCGATGAAACATCCAGCGCCGATTGTTCCCGTCAGCTCCTTGCTGTTTCGTGCCGAAGGCCTGCGGGTCGTCACAGTCGATGATCGAGACCGTGTCCATTTGCAGAGCATCACCGTAGGCCGTGACTGGGGTACGCAGATAGAAGTGTTGACAGGGCTGACGGCAGGAGAGCGTATTCTCGACAGCCCGCCAGACTCGATCGTGGAGAACGAGAAGGTGAACGTGGTGAGCGGGCAGCAGTCAGAAGGCAGCGGAGGCGGCGTATGACGTGCCGACGCGCTGGTCTCTCCATCGTCGCATCACTTTCTCTGACCGCACTGCTAGCGGGCTGCTCGGTAGGGCCAAAGTATTCTCGTCCGTCGGCGCCTACTGCTCCGCGGTTTAAGGAGGTTGCAGGTTGGCAGCCTGCGCATCCAGACGACCAGAAAAGTCGCGGGAAGTGGTGGGAAGCGTATGGCGATCCTGAACTGAATAGGTTGGAAGATCAGGTCGAAGTATCCAACCAGTCTTTGAAGCTGGCGTTGACCGAGTACACCTCCGCCCGTGCTGAGGTGCAGTATCAGCGCGCCAATTATTTTCCTTTCTTGAATGCGAGTGCCGCGGCAACTCGGCAAAGAGGGTCTGAGAACAGGACTTTTTATTTCAGCACTAAAAACGAGTACAACGACTTTAGCCTGCCGCTGGATGTCAGTTGGGAGCCGGATGTGTGGGGACGCATTCGACACACAGTGCAGGCGGCCCGCGCGACCGCCCAGTCCACCGCTGCGGATGTGCAGAATGTCCGTCTGAGCTTGCAGGCGGAACTGGCCCTGGATTACTTCGAGATGCGTGGACTGGATTCAGAGAAATCCATCCTGGACGCTACAGTGCAGGCCTATCGGCATTCCCTGCGGTTGACCGAAGAGCGATACCGAGTCGGACTGAATTCAGCATTGGATGTTGCCGAAGCGCAAACCCAATTGAAAACTGCCGAAGCGCAGGACCAGGATGTAGGTGTGGCGCGGGCGCAGTTTGAGCATGGAATTGCTGTGCTGATCGGGGTCGCGCCAGCCATGCTCACCATTCCACCACAGGATGTTGTAGCAACCCCGCTTGTCGTGCCTGCCGGTTTGCCTTCCCAACTTCTGGAGCGCAGGCCTGACATTGCCGCAGTGGAGCGGCAAATGGATGCGGCGAATGCGCAAATTGGAATTGCACGTTCCGCCTATTATCCGACCTTTGCAATTTCTGGAGTAGGTGGTTTTGAGAGCGCGCAACCAGGCAACTGGTTTACTGGTCCAAGCTCCTTCTGGGCGATGGGCGCTTCCGCATTTCTTCCGCTGATTGACTGGGGACAGCGTCGCGCGTTGAACACGGAGGCGCAGGCGAACTACGACGGGACAGTTGCGAATTATCGGCAGACTGTATTGAGCGCGTATCGGGAGGTGGAAGACAATCTGGCCGCGCTCCGCATACTCCAGCAGGAAGCTGTGACGCAACAGGCGGCAGTCGACGCGGCACGGCACCAGGAAGACATTGCGCTTTCCCGTTACAGGAGTGGACTTGCTGATTATCTGACAGTCATCACCGCGCAGAGCATCGACCTGTCGAACCAGATTACAGCCGCGCAAATTCGTACGCGTCAGATGTCCGCCAGCGTCCTGCTGATTAAGGCGCTCGGCGGTGGATGGAACGCGAACCAACTGCCGAAAGATTGAAAGTAAGTCGAACCGACATAGATTTTGAACAGACAGGACAGCAAAATGGGCCTTAGTGAAGTGAGAACAAATGAACCCGCTGGCAGCCACGCCATGGAGACGCGCTCTACCGCGCGAAAAACAATGCCTGCCGAGGATGAGGCCACGAAAGCCGCCTCTGGTCTGGACCGCAACTGTATGCATGATCGCATCCGATGGACCATCCTCGAGCGCATCATGGATGGGACCTATCAGCCCGGCGAGCGCTTGAAGGAACTTACGCTGGCGCGGGAATTTCACGTGAGCCAGGCGCCGGTCCGCGAGGCGCTCCGCAAGCTGGAAGCCATCGGCGTGTTGAAGTCAGACCCCTATCGTGGCACGCGGGTGCGCGAGTTGTCGCCCACGGAGTTGCGTGATGCCTATCAGTTGCGGGGCATTCTGGAGCAATCGGCCACAGAATTCATTACGGAATTTTCCGACGAGAGTGTCGAATATCTGGAACAGGAATATGTCTGCATGCAGCAAGCTGTGCAGGCCAGGGACCTCCAGTCGTTCGCATGTCACAACCGAAATTTCCATCGTCGCATCATGGACAATTGCGGGAACAAAGAGCTGTTCCGTGTATGGCAATCGCTGGGGATCTGTATGCGCTCGCGCCTGAATGCGCAGCGCATCGGAGATGACTTGCCGGAAGCCATCACTTCCCACCAGCCGATCATCGATGCTTTTCGTATTCGAGATTTTCGTTCCGCCGGACAACTATTGCGCGAGCATTCTTTCCGCTTTGTGTCCGACCTGCTGTAAGGTCCTTGCGTTCATGGCGTTGAAGCAAGATTTTTTCAATGCGCGCTGGTACTCTGAATCTATGGCGGATTTCAAATCCATAGCGGAAATGATGGAGAGTTGCGCGCGCGACGCTGTTCATCTGGCGCAGGAACGCTTCGGTTTTTCGCTCGACTACTCCGAGGAAAGCATCGAGTCTCTGGAGACCATTCTTGCCAGCGTGAGTGGTAGCCTGCGCGACAGAAAGAATTCGTCCGAAAAAGATGCGATCGAGCAGGAAGTGAAGCTCTGGGGAAGCTATCTGGGAGAAGTGGTACGGAGACGCTGGGACGGAGCGTGGGACCTGGTGCGGTATCCCGGTGGCGTGGCGGCTGTGCCAACTCTTTTGGTTGCGGGATCGCAACTTTACCCATTGGTCAAGGTGTATCGGCGGCTGACCCTGGGGGACGCGGAGAACATCTGGAATTTTTATCAAAAAATCCGCCAGAAGCTGTGCCCCGTATATCCAGCAGATGGATCTGCATAAGTGGCCTGCCATGATGCGGTAGACAATGTCGAAAACTTGAAATCGATTGACAGGGTGGACCTGAAAACTTCTCGTCGCGCATCACCGTGTCGCGAATGTGCGACAATTACATCTGTAATAAGTAAGGCAGGTTGAACGCAATACCTGTGGAGAGAAAATTATGGGCGAATTACTGCAACCCACGCATCTATTTTTGATTCTTGTCGTAGCTCTTCTGATCTTCGGTCCCAGCAAATTGCCGCAATTGGGCAAAGGTCTGGGTGAAGGCATTCGTGGCTTCAAGGAGGGCGTCAAAGGACTCGGCTCGGACGAACCAGCCAAGCCTGCTGAGAATACGACGAAGACACAGACAACGGAAGTAAAATAATTCCTTTGTAATGGCCTTCTGGCACTGGGTCACGTGTTTTGTGTATCGAGTCGGGCACCCTGTGGCCAGATGGCATCCTAATTTTTATGAAGATTCATAGCCTGCATCGCGTTAAGCCGCACACCAAAGTGCGGCTTTCTCAATATCCCGCGGATGATACCGGCATTTACAAGGCTTCCAAAGAAGCAGACGCGCAACTGGAAGACAATCGACAGCGTCTGGACACTCTCCAGGAGTTGTTTGCCGCCAGCGCGCAGCACGCGTTGTTGATTGTCCTGCAAGGGATGGACACCGGCGGCAAGGACGGCACGATCCGCCATATTTTTACCGGTGTGAACCCGCAGGGATGCCAAATTACCCAGTTCAAAGTCCCCACTCCTCTCGAGCTGCGCCACGATTTTCTTTGGCGCGCCCATGCTGCGGTGCCTGCCAAAGGAGTGATCGGGATCTTCAATCGCTCGCATTATGAAGACGTTCTGGTGGTGCGGGTCCACAAGAAAATCTCGGACAAACAGGCGCATCGGCGAATGGACGAAATCGTCGCATGGGAAGAGATGCTGGCGGCCAACGGAGTGGCGATTCTCAAGTTTTTCCTGCACATCAGCCATGAAGAGCAGACCCGGCGCCTGACCGAGCGACTTGCAGACCCTAACAAACACTGGAAGATCAGCGAGTCGGACTTCGCTGAAAGAAAATTCTGGCCCGACTATCAACGGGCTTATGAAGACGTTCTGGCCCGCACCAGTCGCAAGCATGCTCCCTGGTTCATTGTGCCGTCCAATCACAAGTGGTATCGCAATGCGGCCATCTCGGAGATTCTGTTGCAGACGCTGGTGGGTCTGAAGATGAAGTTTCCGCAGCCGACATTTGACTTGAAGAAGCTCGTTCTCGACTGACTCAGGAGATCAACACAACGGCGACCAGCGCCGCAGCCATTCCGAATGACTGTCGCATGGATGTTCGTTCTTTCAAAAGCCACGCTGCCAGCAGTATGGTAGTTGCGGGATACAGAGAAGAAAGCACGGCTGCGACATCCAGCCTGCCAGTCCGTGTTGCCGCTACAAAGAAGAGATTTCCGCTGGTGTCGCACGCGCCCGCCAGCAGGGCCAATGCCACGCCGATCTTCCATGGAGTTTTAGCAAAGGAAGGCTTCGTAGATGTGGACGGCCCCACTGTGAACCGATTTTGGCTGAAAAGAAGGCCCCCACCCAGCGCCAGGCTCAAACTTCCCACGCGGGCGGCAGCCAAAGGCCAGAGCAGTCCACCGCCGTTCGCCTGACGCAAGGCGATAAGAAAAATGCCAAATCCCATCCCGGAGACGATGGCCAGAACAAGCTTCTTTTGACGATTGCGGCCTGCGATCGACCCGGCGTCTCGTTCGGAGGATGAATGGGTTTCCGGCTGACTGCTGATCAGCCAGATGGCGCAGGCCGCCAGTGCGAACCCGGCCAGTTGGCGCGGGCTGGGAGATCCAATAGTCAGCAAAGTAAAGCTGACAGGCAATGCCGCCGTCAGCAGTCCGCTGATCGACGCGGTAGTGCCCATCGCGCCGAGCGAGAGTGCGTGATAAAAGGTCAGCAACGCCACCCCGCCGGCGATGCCCGCGCACAGCCCCCAAGCCAGTATGTGTGCATCGGGCCTGTGTTGATGCAGAAGTTCAGCGGACAGCAGCAAACATGTCAGGCTGAACGCGTGCGAGATCGCCAGCAGCCAGAACACCCGCAAATGACGCGCCGCTATTCCACCGCAGAAATCGGATATTCCCCAGATGGCCCCTGCAAACAGGCCCAGCATACTGGTAGTCGCGGCCACCGTCATGCGGTTTTTAGTTGTTCGCCGTGGCCGTGGGGTAGTAGCCCTGTTTAGCGATTACGGTCACGTCAGGACGCAGCACCCGCACTTCAATCTTTCGAAAACGGCTGTCCATGACGGAGATGTGGCTGTTGTAGCCGAGCGTGTATTGATTGCGTGCCTGTTCCGCTATTCGGGCGAAGCTGCGCTCGATGCCGTTACGAGAAAGTTCCGAGTCGAGTGCTCCACCGGTTGCCAGCGTGTATTTTGGCAGAAGATTGTCCGCCATCTGCATGGGAATATGGAAGCGATCGAGGAAGCCCAGAATAGGCGTGGCCGATTCGCCGACCAGGGTCCCATCGACCGCGATCTGGTTGGTCAGCAGGTATCGGACAACTTCCTTGTAAGAAAGTTTGCTGCCTTGATTTTTGCCGTCGCTGATGACGTAGATGAGGCGGCGACGCCCTTTGCTGCGCTGGGCAAGATCGGTGGCTGCCCGGAAGATTGCGTCATTCAGTACATGGACTTCTTTAGGAATGATCTGCACATAGTTGCCATTGTGCATGGGCGTCGTATTGGGATCGACCATGCGACCGTTGATGATCGGCCCTTCCGCCAGCGAGCCGGTATTGGTGGGGACTTCCATGTAGCGGCCGGGCGATTTTATCTGGTCGAGTGTCGCTGTCAAACGCTCGCTCTGCGCGCCGGTAAAGTTCGTGGCCTGGTTGACATGCGAGGCATAGGTGTAGACGGCAACTTCGTCGTAAGGGGCAAATGCTCCCTGTAGACCGTTCAGCGCGTCGTTGACCTTCTTCATCGTGTCGGCGGACAGGCTCTGGTCAATCACAAAGGCCACGGAGAGCGGAAATGGGTCTTCCGTGAAAAAGCTGATCCTCTGCTGGACGCCATTTTCGTAGAGCTGAAAATCATGGTAGGTCAGGCCCGGAACGAGCTGGTGCTTGGAGTCCTTCACGGTAACTGGAACCAGCACAAAGTTGACGCGTGTCCGAATAGTGTAGCTGGCCGTCGATGGCCCCTCGCCCCGCGCTGGAATGACAGGAGGTAGTACGTTCGTAGCGGGCATTTGCGTCTGTGAAGGAGTGGTCTGACTGTTTTGACCACCCGTCGCGCCGTTTCCAGCGTTGGTGTCGGAACTGCTCGCAGAGCTGCTTGTAGTACCTTCTCCCGGCGTGACATCGTGCAGCAGATTGGGAAGCTTCAGAGAACCTGGAGAATTATCGGTCGCTGGTTGCGGGGTGGGGCCCGAAGGCACATTTGTCCCGGGCGCATTGGGTACCTGCTGACTTCCCTGTGCATAAAGTTGTGTTCCTGCTATGCAAAGCAGAAAGGCAAAAGACATTACTCCCAACTTCACCGAAACCCCCTCAAAAAAACGAGCAAAACAGTCCTTGGAAACCATCAAAATTAGTTGACCACATTTCTTCAGCATGTATTCTTTGTTACGTCCATTGTACGGTGGGAAGCGGAAACTGGACAGCCGGGTTGCAAGGATGCTTTCAAAGTCTTCATTGGAGGAAAGAATCGCAGGACCCTGTTGTGTATGAAACTCATTTATGAAACTCATTAGGGACCGAATGCATGGCGTGTCCAAGGTCATATGCTTTGTCATGCTGGCTGCTCCGGCGCTGGCACAGGTGGCCCCTGCGCCGGAAGCGCCTCCTGTGGAAAGTGTTGGTCATCGCCTTCCGGGCAACTCCCATCTTCCCTTGGCATCCGTTCCGGCGTCGAAACATTCGACAGACAGAGTGAATCTATTTTTTGTTGTCCGCGACCCACATGCCAGACCGCAGAGGAAGTTAAAGGATGGTGGCCAGCACAACCTGGAAGGCCAACTGGTCGGCAACCTTACACAGTCTGACTGCACAGTTACGGACAACGACGCGCAACAGAAACTCCAGACATTTTCCGCGCAGACGCATGAGCCAATCACGCTGGGCCTCCTGCTTGACAGCAGCCTGGACCAGCAAGGTGTCCTGCCGGTCGAACAGCAGGCCAGCGCGACTTTTTTACGCCGCCTGATGCGACCCCAGGACGAAGCCTTCGTCATTTCTTTTGATGTTACCGTCGATATGCTGGCCGACTTTACCAGCAGTCCTCGCGCCCTGCAACGCGCCTTGGATCGGGCGCGGATCAATTCGCCCTCTGGAAATTATGCCAACGGGACCATCCCGTCGATCGGCAAGCCCAGAGGAGCGCTTCTCTATGACGCGGTCTATCTTGCGGCGCGCGACAAACTGCGGCGCGAGGCTGGCCGCAAAGTGTTGATTCTGCTAACGAACGGCAGGGATGATGGCAGCCATGTCAATCTGCAAAAAGCGATGGAAGCAGCGCGGAAAGCCAATGCGACTGTCTATGTTCTGCTGATTACAGACCCCAGTATTTACGGAGTATTGGACTATCCGAACGCGGGCGCGATGCACAAACTCGCTAAGGAAACCGGAGGACAAGTCTTTCGGATCGGGAACAACGGACGCAAGATGCAGGCAGCCTTGCAGGAAATTACAAGCGAACTGCGCACCCAATACCAGATCGGCTATACCCCCAGCAATCCGTCTGGCCCCGGCGAGTATCGGCACATCCAGGTGCATTGCCAGCAGAACGGAAGACCCTTGCGCGTGCAGGTGCGTCCCGGCTACTATGCTGGGCCTGAAAATTCTAACTGAAGCGCCGCCCTGTTACTTTAGTGGGTACGCAGTAGATTTCCAGAGGTTGAAACGGTGCGGGTTTCGCAGGCGGTTTTTGGGGTCTTCCATCACTTTGAGCTGGCGCATCAACTGCGCCGTCACGCCTGCCTGCGGACTGTGTATTCCACCTATCCCTGGACACGCCTGAAGCGGGAAGGTCTGCCACAGGAACACGTTGAAACTTTCCCCTGGATTCATGGCGGGCTGGCCCTGCTGGCTAGGTACGGACTCTATCCGTCCCCCTGGACCGAGCATCTCGATTACTGGAATGCGCTGGCCTTCGACACATGGCTGACCCGCCGGATGGCGCATCCAGAAGCGAAATGCGATGCGTTGATTGCCATTTCCGGCGCGGCATTGAAGGCCGGGAAACTAGTCCAGTCACGCGGCGGCAAATACATTTGCGATCGTGGCTCGACACATGCTCGCTATCAATGGCGATTGCTGCAACAGGAGCATGATCGCTGGGGTGTTCCGCTGGACATCTACGATCCACGCGATACGGAACGCGAAGAGGTGCAATACGCACAGGCCGACTGCATTACGGTCCCATCCAGCTTTGCGGCGCGCAGCTTTGTGGAAGAGGGGATTGCGGCGGAAAAAATGCGCGTCATTCCCTATGGAGTCCGGCTGGATGCGTTTCATTCCGTGGGTGAACCAGATCCCGAGAGCTTTGAAGTCTTGTTTGTCGGGCAGGTGAGCCTGCGCAAGGGCGTCACGTACTTGTTACAGGCCTTCGCCAAACTTCAGCATCCCCGCAAGCGGCTGCGGCTGGTCGGCCCGGTGTTCCCGCACATGAAGCCGCTCTTTGCGCAACTCCCGATGGACCATGTCGAGATTCTAGGCGCGATTTCCCGCACGGAATTGGTAGCGCTTTTCAGCAGCAGCCATGTGATGGCCCTGCCGTCGCTGGAAGAAGGAATGGCGCTGGTGCAAGGGGAGGCGATGGCGTGTGGATGCCCGATCCTGGCAACGCCAAACACCGGCAGCGAGGACCTTTTCACCGATGGCAAGGAAGGTTTTATCGTGCCGCCGCAAGATGCGGCTGCGATTCGAGATCGGCTCCAACAACTGGCCGACAATCCACAGTTGCAGAAGCAAATGCGGTCGGCTGCGTTGGAGCGTGTGCAACATCTGGGTGGCTGGGATGACTACGGCAACCGCTGGATACAGTTGTTGCGGGAACTTTGCGGCGAAGTGTAGTAGACGATTGCTGCGGGTGCCCATCCTCGCCGTGCTTTTGCGGCCAGGATGGTGGCCAGGATGGTATCGAAGAAATCTACGCAGCCTTGGTCGCCAGCGCTTTCACGCGCGCGTTCAGACGGCTCTTATAGCGCGAAGCGGTGTTGTCATGCAGAATGCCTTTTTGCACGCTTTTGTCCAGCATGGACGCAGTTTCGTTGTACTGCGCGCGCGCAGCCGCAACGTCATTGGTGGCAAGCGCTTCCCGCATGGCGCGCAGGCCGTTGCGGAGTTTGCTTCTGTTGGCGCGGTTGACGGCGGTGCGCTTGACGGTCTGCCGGGCGCGCTTCAGCGAGGAAACATGATTTGCCATGAAAAAGTCTCTTTCGTAAATCGATCTAAAATTGTTGATCCAACATCTCTTCGGGGCGGTTCCTGGGAACCGCTCAACCGGTAGGGAGTAACTGCTGCCAAAGAGTCAGCGGGAACAGCCCAAGATACGCAAGCTCTTAGTTTACGGGAACCAGGGAACGGGGTCAATTACGAGGTGAACATAATGTGGTATGACAGCCGAAAACACGTGAATTGACACCGGAAAATGGCTGGCGTATGCTCGCTCGCGAGATGGATTTGAAATTGCACTTTCATAACCATCGCCCCAGACAAACGGCCGCCAGCAGATCGTTTGAAGGAAGGACAAAACTTATGCCGCTCATTCACGTAAAGCTAATCGAAAACGTGGTACCACCAGCGAAAAGGCAGGAGCTGATCGCCCGCATCACCGACGCCGTGGTCGCTGTCGGAGGGGAGGGCATCCGCTCGCACACATGGGTGCTTCTCGAAGACGTCAAGAGCGGCGATTGGGGTATCGCCGGAAAAGGATTTACTTCAGACGATGCGCGCGCCCTTGCCCTTGGACGCAGCCACGTTTCCAGTTAGCTGAATGCTTCGCGAGCTGTTACGTATCAACAGGTTGTTGTCCATCCTTTGCAATGCAACAACGCGGTTCCGCTCCACCGCAGCCTTCGCAGACGAGATCATGCTCCGCATGTTCTCCAGTCCTCGCCGTCCGCCATGCGGACATTTCCTTTGCTCCCTCACAAGGACATATCACACGCGGATAAAAAAAAATTTCATTTGCCGATTGACGAAGTCATCGCTCCGCGCTACTCTGTGCCCATCATCGTGCTCATTGATGCACTGCGAACAAATCGGCTGGCTGCTTCTCTAGCGCCTTCTGCGCCTGGATACAGATTGACCCTGCAATGTCAGCTCCACCTCACTGGCCAGAAAATCGTACCCGCACACCACAGTTCAACAGAATGCATCGTCCTCGGGCAGCTCGCGCTGTTCGCCGCTCTGGCGTATCCGGTCCGCATGGAGGCATAAGGCTTTATTGATGAAGAAAACCATCGAAATCACCCCCAACATTGAGCCGATTTTTGGCACACGCGACGAGAACCTTCACCTGATCGAAGCAGCTTTGAAAGTTCGCATCGATCTACGTTCCGATGCTCTTTATGTCGATGGAGATGCGGACGCCATTGCCCGCGTCGAGCAGATCTTTGCCGACTACGAAGCTTTGCGCCGCGCCGGAGTCATTCTGCAAAACGGCGAGCTGGCCGGCATGTTAAAGCTGGTCGTTACCGACAAGACCGTCACTCTGCGCGGTTTGGTGGACAGCAGCAAGCATCGCTCCACGGGCATTCGCCGCATGGTACAGCCGCGCTCGATGAACCAACGGCAATACCTGGAAGCGATTGAAGGCTCCGACATGGTCTTCGGCGTTGGACCGGCGGGAACAGGCAAGACATATCTGGCGGTTGCCATGGCGGTCGCGGCGCTTTCGGCGAAGAAGGTCAGCCGACTCGTACTGGTACGCCCGGCGGTCGAAGCTGGCGAGCGGTTGGGATTTCTGCCCGGCACATTGCAGGAAAAAGTGGACCCATATTTGCGCCCACTCTATGACGCGCTCTACGATCTGCTGGAGCCGGACCGCGTCGACAAAATGCTGGAACGCAATGTGATTGAAGTGGCCCCGCTGGCCTTCATGCGTGGCCGCACGTTGAACGATGCCTTCATCATCATGGACGAAGCGCAGAACACCACCAGCGAGCAGATGAAGATGTTTCTGACCCGCCTGGGCAACAACGCCAAGGCGGTCATCACCGGAGACATCACGCAGATCGACCTGCCGAACCCACGCAAGTCCGGATTGATTGAGGCCATCGAAGTGCTGAAAGGAGTGGACGGTATTAACTTCTGCTACTTCGAGCAGGGAGATGTGGTGCGCCACCAACTGGTGCAGCGGATCGTGTGCGCCTACGATGGCTACACCCGCGGCCAGCGCGAACTGCCGCTGGAAATTTCGCAACCGATGTCGGACAACGGAGTCGGACAGCGCAGCGCAAGCGTCGATAAGCCAGCCGTACAAACACAGTAACGCGCGGAGAACGCAAGTGCGTTACCATGCGGACAATACCCTGCATCGTTGAGGCGTCAGGGTCCTCCCGCGATGATTACAGTTGAACTTTCCGATGGCCATGGATTGACCAACAGCGTTACGGCGTGGATTCCAGCGCTGCGGCGGTTCTTTGCAAGGGCGCGGCGGGCGGTGCCGGTTGCCGGTCAGGTGTCTGTTTTGTTCGCCTCCGACAAAGAAATCCGCAAATTGAATCGCGAGTTTCGCGGTAAAAATAAAGCTACCGATGTTCTTTCTTTTCCGGCGCTGATAATTGCCGAAAATAATTCTCCAGGCAAACGTGCAACTCGGTCGGGTCCGTCATCTCAGAAGGTACTGGCTGGAGATCTCGCCATCTCTCTGGATACCGCGGCGCGGCAGGCGGAGCAGTTTGGACATCCGCTCCTCATCGAATTGAAAATTCTTATGCTGCACGGGCTGCTTCATCTAGCCGGGCATGATCACGAAACGGACGTGGGAGAAATGGCAGAGCGCGAAGAGCAACTGCGCCGTCGTTTCCGTCTGCCGCATGCCTTGATCGCGCGAAGCGGGCAGCATGAGATCAAGGAACATTCTTTAGCGCGTCCTCCAAAGCCAGGAGGCAGCCGATGACGTTGCTGCAATCCATACTGATCCTGATATTGCTCGCGATTCTGACCTTGACTTCCTACGTGGACCGCCTCTACTCCGAAATGGGAAAGTTTCTCTCGCGGGACTTTCAGGAAAATATCGATGCATGGGAGGAGCAGGTAGAGCCTCGCCTTGGCATGACTCGCGCGCGGATTGCACAAGCGGCCGCCATGTGGACGCAACTTTCGCTGGCGGCACTGACCCTTATTTTTGCCGACGTCGCCTTGCACACACATAGGACGCATGGCACGTCGCTCACCAGCGATGTGGCACAGACCCTTCTGGCCATAGTCCTGGCCATCCTCCTTTTCCATAGCTTTCTGCCACAGCTTTTTTTCACGCGAACGCGCGGACTTTGGGTTACCCGGCTGACGGGAGTACTGCGTGTGCTCTTTTACATGGTGCTGCCGGTTTCCGTGGTGCTGGGATTTTTGCTTTCCATCGCTGCGCTTGCGGAGCCCGACGAAACGCCCGAGGAAGAAGATTCTTCAGAAGCTGTGGAAGCGTTGATCGAAGCGGGCAAAGAAGAGGGCATCCTGGAAGAAAGCGACCGGGCGCTGATTCGTTCCGCAGTCGAGTTCGGCGACAAGATTGTGCGCGATGTGATGACGCCGCGCCCGGCGATTTACGCTGTTTCCGCGTCTATGACTCTGGCGCAGTTCACTGAGCAACTGCGCACCCACGCTTATTCGCGTGTGCCTGTATATGGCAACAATCTCGACGATATCGTAGGGATCGCGTTCATGCACGATCTGCTCCATGTCGCTGACTTTGAAGCCGCTACCTCGACCGTTGGAAAGATAGCGCGCCCCGCCATGTTTACGCCGGAAACAAAAAATATCCAGCCGCTTCTGCGCGAGATGCAGCGTGACAAGCAGCACATGGCCGTGGTGATCGATGAGTACGGAGGCGTTGCCGGTCTGGTCACGATTGAAGACATTGTGGAGGAGATTGTTGGCGCGATCAGCGATGAGCATGAAGCGTCGGCGGTGGAAGAAACAGCGCAGCCGCAGCCCGATGGCTCTTACATCGTTCCCGGCAATTTTGAACTCGCGCAACTGGAAACGCTGTTTGCCGACTCCGTCTCACTGCCGCTCTCGCAGGAATATACTTCGACCACCATCGGCGGTCTGGTGACGGAAGAAGCGGGACGTATCCCTTTCGCCGGAGAAGTGATCGAAATGGCTGGGCTGCGTTTTGAAGTGCTGGCTTCGTCGGTGCATCGCGTGGAGCGTGTCCGCGTGCGGCCAACACAGGATGGCTTTCAGCCAGAGCAGCCAGAGCCGCGAGGATAAAATCTGGGTTGATGCTGCGGGGTGCCCCATCCTCGCCGCGTCTTTTGCGGCCAGGGTGGGACCAGCCGCATCCCACAAAAATATGCGAAAGCATCTCGCTACACTCGTCGAAGACTTCCAGCGGCATGGCCGACAGACAGCCATTGTCAGCTATCCGGGCAATCGTCGAGTGGCCACTTCTTACGCCGAGTTGGCGACACTGGCAGGTCGCTTTTCGCGATGCCTGAACGAACGCGGCATTCTTCCCGGCGAACGCGTTCTGCTGTGGGGCGCGAACTCTTCCCAATGGGTCGCGGCGTTCTTTGGCTGCGTGTTGCGCGGCGTCATCGCGGTCCCCCTTGACGCCAACGGCAGTTCGGAATTTGCCGCCACGGTGGTGAAGGATGTGTCGCCCCGTCTGGTCGTGGGTGATGAAAATTTGCTGCAAGTCTTGCCTGAATCTGTACAGAAGATTTCCTTCCAGAATTTTGCTGCGGGATTGCCCGCCCAGCCGATGTTGGAAGCAGATCCTTCGCTGGACACGAACTCTCCGCTGCAAATTCTTTTTACATCGGGAACCACTTCCGCTCCGAAAGGCATTGTGCATACGCATGGCAACGTGCTGGCGAGTGTCGAAGTCTTGCAGCGCGAGATCGCGAAATATCTGCGCTATGAGCGCTTGGTCCATCCCCTGCGTTTTCTGCATACGTTGCCGCTTAGCCACGTGTTCGGGCAGTTCATGGGTCTGTGGGTGCCTCCACTGCTGGCGGCGGAAGTCCACTATGAAGACCGTCTGGTGGCCAGTCATTTGATCGAACGCATTCGCCGTGAGCGCATCTCTGTGGCTGCTGTGGTGCCGCGTGTGCTGGAATTGATGCGCGCGCATCTGCTTGCAAGCGACCCGCAACTGGAGCAACGCCTCACAGCAGTCCAGCAGCAAAACGTGTGGCGGAGATGGTGGCGCTTGCGTGGCCTGCATCGTCGGTTCGGATTCAAATTCTGGGCTTTTGTGTCGGGCGGCGCGACACTGCCGGAGGATGTCGAACTTTTCTGGAACACCCTTGGCTTCGTGCTGGTGCAGGGCTACGGCATGACCGAGACGACCGCGCTGGCGACGTTGAACCATCCCTTCCATGCAACGCGCGGCAGCATCGGCAAACCACTGGCCGGGCGCGAAGTGCGCATCGCCGACGACGGTGAGATTCTGGTGCGCGGCGCAATCTTAGCCGCGGGTACATGGCGCGATGGCCGCATGGAGCCACGCGCGGAAGAGTGGCTGCGCACCGGCGATTTAGGCGCCGTGGATGCCGCTGGAGACATGCGCTTTCTCGGTCGAAAAAGCGATGTGATCGTGGCCGCCTCCGGCATGAACATTCATCCTGCCGATCTTGAAGCGGCAGTGCGTGCCCAGCCTGGCGTTCGCGACTGCATGGTGGTTGGTTGGAACGGACCAAGCGGGCCGGAGCCGATTGCAGTCTGCATTCTCGAATCCAGCAACGATGCGGAGCGCTTGGCGGAAATTACCACCAACGCCAATCGGCATTTACAGGAATTTCAGCAGATTCGCAGCGCGCTCCGCTGGCCAACAGAAGAGTTTCCTCGCAACACGATGGGAAAGCTTCTGCGCCGGGAAGTCGCGGCTTGGGTGCGGCAACAGCTACAGACGGAAGCCTCCTCCGCGCTCACGCCCAATCAAGACCCACTGCTGCGGCTGTTGGAGCAGGTAACAGGGCAGTCTGCCGTCGGTGTGAACGATGCAGCGGAATTGGCCACCGATCTCCACCTCGACAGCCTGGGACGCATGCAACTGGCAATGGCGATGGAGGAGCAGTTTGGCATCGCTATCAGCGAGGAAGCGATTGTCGCCGCACGCACGCTGGGCGATTTGCGCCGGGTGGCCCAGGTGCGCGAAGCTCACCTGGGACCGCGGGCCGAGCAAAGGGCCACGGGTGGAGCAGGGAATGTCGAATCAATCGGCGTGGGAGTGAAGATATCAAAATCGACTCCGATCCAGTATGCGCACTGGCCTTGGAGTGCTCCAGTGCAGGCAGTCCGCGTGCTCTTTGTCGAGTGTCTTCTGCGCCCATTCGTGGCGCTGCTGGCGCATCCGCGCGTTCAATGTGACGAAAAAAAATTGCCGCTCGAGCCGTCCATTTATATCTGCAATCACGTCACGGCCATGGATGTTCCGCTGGTGCTCTTCGCGCTGCCTCGCCGGGTGCGGCGGCACATGGCCGTCGGCATGTCCGCGGAATTGATGACCGCATGGCGGCAAGGCCGAGCGGCCGCTGGCGTGGGCGCGGGGCCGCTGCGCTGGCTGGCCCCGTTGCAGGCATGGGCGGTGACTGCGCTGTTCAACGTGTTCCCACTCCCCGCTGGCGCGGGTCTGCGGCAAAGTTTTGCGCATGCGGGAGAGGCGCTGGACCGCGGCTACAACGTGCTGATATTCCCTGAAGGAAAACGCACCGAGGACGGCGCGTTACAGCCTTTCCAGACAGGCATCAGCCTGCTGACTGAGGAATCCCATACAGCGGTTGTGCCAATGGGTCTCATTGGGCTCTGGCAGGCGGCGCAGCGCGTCAGGATGAGGCCGCCCGGCCTGTCTGTAGTGGTAGGGCAGCCGTTGCGCCAGGAGCCTGGAGAATCCCATCCACGATTTACGGCTCGCCTGCGCGGCGCCGTAGAGCATCTCATCCTTGGGGTGTAGGCCGAATCGCGGAATAAAGTTCAAATGTCCTTCCACAAATCGGACTAGAATCATAGCTAACAACCCAATGGCTGCAATTCAAGTCCCGGTACTGCTAGCTGTGCGCGACGCGGCTCACTCGGCTTCCATCGCCCATGCGCTGATGCAGGCGGGAGCTACTGTGTCCACGATCCAGGTGCGCTCGCCGGAGCATTTGCTGGAGGAATTAACAGAGCGGGCCACCGCGTTACTGGTTCTGGAACTCCACGGAGACCATGGCGTTGTGGAGCAGTTGCGGACCCGCCATCCAAATCTGCCTGTAGTGGTGTTGCTGGCCAAGCCCAGTGCGGAGACCGCCTTCGCAGTTTCCCGGCTGGGCGCGGAAGATCTTTGGACCCTGCCGCTCGATGGGGACATGCTGAGTGAGCGAGCACGGATGGTTGTCGATCGGCTTAAGCAAGATCTGGCTGGCGAACATGCCCCAGAAGCCGCATCTGCGATTTCCAGTGGCGCAACCGCAAAAGTTTTGCCCATGGATTCAAAAACTATGGAGCCGCCTCCCTTTATCG
>JAKAYS010000052.1 GCA_021826695.1 Acidobacteriota bacterium
GCGCCTGAATGGTTCCATGGAACGCTCGCACGCCATATAGAAGCAACTGGAAGCTTTGCGCCCATCACGGACCCCCATGCGCCGCCCGCTGCGTATCTTCCGGCAGTGGATGGATGGTTCGCCAATGTGCTTCCGGATTTGAATCAGTCGAACCCTCTGGTAAAGCAATATCTGATTCAGAATGCCATCTGGTGGATTGAGTCCGGCACGCTCGACGGATTGCGGCTGGACACGTTTCCGTATGTCGATCGCGTCTTCTGGCAGGATTTTCACTCCGAGTTACATGCACTCTACCCGCACCTCACCACCGTTGGCGAAATCTTTAACCCCGATCCCACCATCGTTTCCTATTTTGCGGGTGGAGTGAAACACGGGGGCATCGACACAGGACTCTATACTCCATTTGACTTCCCGACCTTCTTCGCCTTGCGCGCAACCCTGACTGGAACCGCGCCCAGTGGCAATGCGTCGATGACCAAACTCACCGACGTCGAACGGCAGGACTGGCTTTATCCGCATCCAGAGCGGCTTGTCACGTTTCTCGGCAACCATGACACACCGCGTTTTATGTCGGAGCCGGGAGCAACGACAGACCGCCTGAAGATTGCCTTTGGGCTGCTGGCAACCATGCGCGGAATGCCACAAATTTACTCCGGTGATGAGATTGCCATGGATGGCGGAAACGACCCGGACAACCGGCGCGATTTTCCCGGCGGATTTCCCGGCGATACCAGCGATGCCTTCACATCTGCTGGCCGTACTTCGCAGCAGGAAGCCATGCATGCCTGGGTGCAGGGTCTTCTCGATCTGCGCGCGCACCATGAAGTATTGGAGACGGGAGGCCAGCAGAACCTGCTGGTCGATGACACGGGCTTTGTGTTTGCGCGCATCGCCGCTCCTCTGCCGGGTAGACCTCTTCCTGCCGAAGCACAGGGGGAAATACTACTCGTATTGATGAATAAGTCGGACGCGCCACGGACCTTTCATCTGGATTTTTCGCACACGGCGCTTCAAGGTGTCCATTCGCTGACACCGCTTTGGAACACGAAAGAGCAGGTAGCCGTGGCCCACAATATTTGTGATGTCAATGTTGGAGCAGAACGCCTAATTGTCGTATCAGTGCAGCGGTGAATGAATATTTTCAAGCTGACCAAAACAGTCGCGAGTGGGACCTGCCTGCTCCATTGACATAGACAGGTGGCAAGACTAATCTCCGGTTCAAAGCGTGTAATTTGGTCATGAAGTTTGTGAAACGGAATTTGAAGTTTTTTACCTATTTATCGCGTTCAATCTTTCTCCAGTTGGTTGGTGTTGGAGTTGCGCTATGGACCTTGTGTTTGGCTTTCTCCATTTTGCGGACTCGAACTGTGCAAGCCCAGGAAAGCTTCAATGCGCAACGTTCCGCGTATGCGGCCCAGATTGAAAAGACCTACAAATTTCCCTGGGGAAAGGAACATCCCTTCTGGCCCAGCAATGCGCAGATCGAAGGCGGCACGTTCATTCAGCCTGGGGCATTTCCGACGGCTGCCTATTGCGCGCATTGTCACGAAGCCTCGTATCACCAGTGGAGAGAGTCCTCACATGCCAATGCCTTCCGTGAGCCGTTCTACTTAAAAAATGTGCAGTTGCTAATGAACGAAAAAGGGATACCGACGGCGCGCCATTGCGAGGGCTGTCATAACCCGATTGCCTTGTTTTCCGGTGCCATGACGCCCGGTTCCAAGGTAAACCGGTCCTTCGACAACGATGGTGTCACATGCATGGTATGCCATTCGATTGCGAAGCTACAGGCCAACTACGGCACAGGCTCCTACGTCATGGGTATTCCCGCTGTGATGGTGGACGCGAAGGGGAATCCTATTCCTGGCGAAGTCAGTTTCGATGCGATCCTGGCGCATCCGGAGCGGCACAGCAAAGCGGTCATGAAAGATTTTTATAAGTCGGCGGAATTTTGCGGAAGCTGTCACAAAGCCGCGTTGCCAGACATGGTGAATGGCTACAAATGGCTGCGCGCTTTTGGTACATACGATGAGTGGCAGACGTCCTCATATTCTCATCAGAACCCGCTACCGTTTTACAGCAAACCTCATCAGACTTGTCAGAACTGTCACATGGCAAGCGAAACCTCTACGTGGCACGATTACAGCGCGAAAAAAGGGGCAATCGCCAGTCATCGATGGACGGCTGGCAATACTGCGATTCCGTATTACTACAAATACCCTGATCAATTGCAAAAGATAGAATCGTTTTTGAAAGATCAACGTCTGAATGTCGATATATTCGCGCTGCGTAAATCAAGTGATGACAAGCTCATCGCTCCGCTAGGTTCCACAGCCTTCACCGTAGGGCCGAAGGATGTTGTGGAAGCGATGGTCGTGATTCAGAACAAGCATATCGGGCACTCGTTGATTCCTGAACAACGGGATTTTTACGAAGCCTGGGTGGAGTTCGAAGTCACCGACGCCACGGGCCGCGCGATCAGCCATAGCGGCTACTTGAATCCGGATGGGACGCTCGACAAAGATGCCCATAGCTTTACCAATCGAATGATCGATAAGAACGGAAAGTATCTCGATCTGCATCAGGTATGGTCGCGGCGGGTGGTGGCTTACGACAATACGATACAGAGCGGCCGCTCTTCCCTGGTCCGTTATCAGTTCCGCATTCCAGAGGATGCGAAAGGCCCTTTGCAGATTACGGCCCGCGTCAACTACCGGCATTTTCGGCAAGGATATTTGAATTTCATTCTTGGCAATAAGCATCCAGCTTATCCGGTGGTCGAAGTAGCGGAGCAGACGCGGACAATTCAGGTTGGGCAAAATGCGCCGCAACCGCCGTTAGTGGGCGCAAATCCGGACTGGATGCGATGGAACAATCTCGGCATCGCATTGCTGGACGAGCAGCAATACGCCGACTCCGTGCATGCATTTGAGCAGGTAACGAAATTACGACCCGACTATGCCGATGCCTACACAAATATTGCTGTAGTGGAGCTGTCGTGGGAGAAGTATGGCTCGGCGCGCGCCGGAGTAGAGAAGTCGCTGCAACTCAGCCCGGGAAATGCGCGGGCGCTTTATTATCTGGCGCTGGTGGAGCGCAACCAGGGAAATTTAGATTCGGCGATCACCGACCTGCGTTCTGTGGTCCAGCAATTTCCTTACTCGCGGGACGCACATCGCGAGCTGGGATATTCCTACTATCAGGAACGCAAATACGCGCTGGCGGAGAAGCAGTATGAACTTCTACAGCAGATAGATCCCGATGATCTGGCCGCCCATTACAACCTTGCCATCCTATACCGTCGCCTGGGCATGAAGCAGAAGGCAGAACAGGAATCTGCGTTGTTCGCCGATGAGAAAGACGATCCGATGGCGAGCAGGTATTCTTTTGAATATCTGCGCCAGCACCCGGAAATCGCAAATGAGAGTACTCTGTGGCATCTGCATACGGATGTTGTCCCTAAACCTACCAGCAATAGCAACGCAAACTAGAAATCATGAAGCCACCATTACGTATGGCTGCGTTAGGAGAGCTGTTGTGGGACGTGCTGCCGGAGGGACAGCAGCTCGGCGGCGCTCCGGCAAACCTTGCAGCGATGTCTGCGGCTTTGTCCGTCCCGACGGAAGATCAGGTTTTTTTGGTGAGTTGCGTAGGCAGGGACAAGCTGGGAAAGCAGGCATGCGAAGATCTGGCCACGCATCATGTGCGCCTGGACTATATTGCCAGCGATCCAGAACACCCTACGGGTAGAGTCACGGTCGCTCTGAGTGCGGAGGCTGGGCCTTCGTACATCATCCATGAAGGCGTAGCATGGGACTACATTACCGAGTCACCTGCATTGCAGGCCCTTGCGCCAACGCTGGATGCGGTGTGTTTCGGAACCCTGGCACAGCGATCCGCAGTCACACGGACGACCCTTCGCAGGCTGGTCGAAGCAAGCAAGCCGGACTGCTTGCGCGTGTTCGATGTGAATCTGCGAGAGCCATATTGGACGCCTGAAGCACTGCTTTGGGGATGTACCCAAGCAACTATTCTGAAAATGAATCATGAAGAAGTTCCGCATGTCGCGCTAGCGGTAGGTGCTCCCGCACAGGAGGAGAAGCCTCTGCAAGTTGCGCGCTTTCTGCTACGGCGCTATCCGATCCAGTTGGTTGCCATCACGCGCGGTGGACATGGCAGTCTGCTGGTCACTCGCGATGGGATCCATGACCATCCGGGAATCCCCGCGAAGGTGGTGGATACCATCGGCGCGGGAGATGCGTTTACGGCGGCGCTGACGCACTACGCATTGCGCCATTCCTCGCTTGCCGTGTTGGCTGAGGCGGCCAATCGCTGGGGATCGTGGGTCGCCACGCAGCGCGGCGGTATGCCGCATGTGGATGCCGATACGCGCAATACCGTGACTGCCGCGATTGAAGCGGCAAGACACGCATAGGACCATTCCGTTAGGGATACCGACGATTTCTCGTTGATGAGAGTCTTTTTCTGTGAGTAAAACGTCATCAGAAGTGGCTATACATGAACGCAAGTTTTTTAACAAAATAAGGAGCGCAGATACCGAATGTCAGGGAAAATTCGTACCTCTTGTTTTGCAGTTTTGATGGTCATTCTGGCAGGCGTAACCGTTACGGCACAGGCACAGGACAAAAAGCCGGATGAAGCCAAAGCACAGCCTCCCGCCGCCACTGATAACAATAAAGAAAAGCCAGCGCCGAAGGAAACAAGCTCCGTCACGCAGCATACGCTTGCCCTGAACGGACAGACTTTGCACTATACTGCGACCGCAGGCGACCTGCTGATTCGCGATGCGGAGAACAAGCCCAACGGCAGCATGTTTTATGTTGCCTACACCCTGGACGGCCAACAAGGGAAGACACGCCCTGTGACGTTTCTCTACAACGGTGGGCCCGGCTCATCCACATTATGGCTGCACATGGGCTCGTTCGGACCGATGCGCATTGAAACTGACAGTCCTAAGGCCACTGCTCCTGCTCCCTATCACTTAGTTCCCAATCAATACAGTCTGCTCGATAAGACAGACCTCGTTTTTATAGACGCTATGGGAACTGGATTTTCAAAGCCGGTGGGAAAAGGAACTTTGAAGGACTTTCTCGGCGTGGATGAGGATGTAAAAGCTTTCAACAATTTTATTGCGCGCTACATCACGGTAAATCAGCGTTGGAACTCTCCGAAGTTTTTGATTGGAGAATCCTATGGAACAACTCGATCGGCTGCGCTGTCGTATGCCTTACAGCAAAGCGGCATTTCTCTCAATGGAGTCGTTTTGGTGTCGTCGATTTTGAATTATAACGACCATGCTCCGGGGCTGGACAACGACTACATCGACAACCTCCCTTCCTACGCGGCGATTGCCTGGTATCACGATAAACTGGCGAACAAGCCGTCGGACTTAAAGCCGTTTCTGGAAGAGGTCCGCAGTTACGCGCGCGGGCCGTATGCGGAAGCGCTCTCTCAAGGGCAGAACCTAAGTGCAGCCGACGAAGACCAGGTGGCGCGAAAGGTAAGCCAGATGACCGGCCTCAGCGTAAAGTATTTGAAGGACGCCAACCTTCGCGTATCGGCTTCGGAGTTTCGCAAAGAGTTGATGCGCAATGATCGGCGGACACTGGGCCGTTACGATGCCCGCTTTGAGGGCATCGACATGAACGCCATCGGCGAAACACCGACCTATGATCCTTCCGATACAGGCATCACAGGAGCGTTTGTCGCTGCGTTTCATAACTATCTAGCCAGCGACCTGAAATTTACAACCGACGATGTCTATAAGGCCACGGCGTACGGGCCAAACTTCAAATGGAACTGGAAGCATGTTCCGCCCGGCGGCTCCAGCGGTTGGGGAAAGCAGCAATGGCCCGACGTTGCACTCGACCTGGGAGCGGCAATGCGTGAAAATCCACACATGAAGCTCTTCTCTGTAAACGGCTACTTTGATTTAGCTACGCCATTTTTTGAGACTGAGTTCGACATTTCCCACATGCAGTTGGATCCATCGGTGCGTCAGAACATTCGCTTCGGATACTACCCTTCCGGCCACATGATTTACCTGAATGTAGACGCATTAAAGCAGCTAAGAAGCGATCTGGGCGAGTTTTATGCCAGCGCTTTGACCCAGTAGCTGAAAAATGCGGAGAGAATTTTCAGCAGTGAATTCTCTCCGTATTTTCGCTTTTTATTCGATACCCCAAAACCGCGTGACGACAAGCGCGCTGCGCTTTTCCATCAAAATTATTTCCTCATGAACTAATTTTCAGAAACGCAACTTCTCCTCAAGACCCGTGTCTTCCTGTGTGAATGGCAGCCAGCTTCTCGCTCGATCAGGAACGGCGCATTACTCCATATCCATAAGAGTTGCAAGGGAAGGATTTCAACATGAGGCATAAACTTGTTTTTAGTGCTCTGGCACTTTGCGTGGCGACCATCGGGCTCGCCGGATGCGGCAATAATGCTCCATCTACCTCTTCCTACCCGAAGAATGCATCGGTCTTTTTGGCAGGCACCGATGCACCCTTACCAAGCGTAGTTTCATTTCAAGTGACGATTAACAGCGTGATGCTGTCGAATGGTAGTAATGCCGGGATCGACATTTTACAAAGCCCTCAGACAGTCGACTTCGCCCGTTACAATGGCCTGAAGACTCTTCTCGATTTCACTTCGATTCCAGCAGGTACGTACAACACTGTGACGGTATCGCTGGCGAACCCGGTCATTTCCTACCTGAATCTAAATAGCACGGCTTCCGCTCCGCCGACCATTGTTACGTTGAGCAATGCCACTCTGATGAATTCCAGCGTGACCGTGCAACTGAAGAATGCCTTCACTCTTACGACAGGGGCGGCGGCTGGTCTGAAGATGGACTTCAATCTGCGTAAGTCGCTCTTAACGGATTCGACTGGCCAGCTTACCGGACAAGTGGATCCGACCATCGAGTTTACCGCGCTCACACCGAATACTCCGTCCTCGGAAATCGATGAGTTTTACGGAACGGTCATCAGTGTCAATACGTCGCAGAACTCGTTCATGATCCAGGGATCGCATGGCCGGCAGTACACCGTAGTGTTGAACAAGGCGGACATGGGATCGGGCGCTACGCAGACGGAATGGGATGACCAGGGAGACGAAAGCGGAAATAGTCAGGGAGGGAATAATGGCCAGGTGAACCTTGCCAATCTGGTGCCCAATCAGACCATTGTAGACATTTCCGGGCAGTTTCAACCCAATACGCAGACCTTCGATGCAACCGACGTTGCGATTATTTCGCAACATGGTTTCTATGCAGCCGGCCTGGTCACCTATGTAAATCCGACTACGGGCCCCGCGAATACCTTCCAGATGTACGTTCGAGGCGTTTTGCCGACAAGCACAGGAGTCAAACTAGGACAGATTGCCAATGTGCAATTGACGGGGAATGAAAATTTCTATGTCTTCCGTCATCACTCTCCGCTGCTTCAGTTTCTTTTCAACTCCAGTCTGATGACTCCGGGACAGGATGTTTCTATCGGAGGCCCCGCCACCGGCGCGCAAAACGCCAGCAGTGTCAGTACCAAACGCGTGGTCTTGCACTTAAGCGGCATTTCCGGAACGATAGTTCCCGGTACCATGGACGAATCGAGTAGCAGCTTTGAAATGGTGCCAGACGGCGTGACCGGATATTTACTGAGTGACGGCAATCCCAGTGGAAACCCGATTCGCGTTTACCTTACCGGCGACACAGAATACAGGGGTGGATTTTCTGGCATGGCCGATCTTACTGCGACGGGAAATACCGTAGTTCGCGTTGTTGGACTTGTACTGGAAGATCCAGCGACCGGCAAACCAATCCTTGTTGGTCGCTTTATGGACAAGACGGACAACACAGACAATAACGATAACTAATTGTAGCCAGAGTTTTAGAGTTAGCTGAAAGGCCGCGTGAAGCTATTCACGTGGCCTTTTATTTCTACATAGATGGTCGCTCTTCCGCTCCACATTCATTGAGAAATCGCATAACCGCCGTTTACCGAGGAATGCTAAGAACGGGCGCTTGCGTCTGTGCGCAAATACGTATTTCTCCCCAGTCCCCAACCAGCACGCGCTAACGGATTTTTCCGGGCAAAGCAAAGCCTGCTGATTTAGCAGGCTTTAGCGGAATGATAGTTGGTAGCGCTAACGGGAATCGAACCCGTGTTTTAAGATTGAGAATCTCACGTCCTAACCCCTAGACGATAGCGCCGTATGCCTCTCTCACTATATCGAAATCGAACCGCATCTGGGCCCACAACCTTACTCGTCCATGGCCGGACGAGCCTTACAGTCCGAGCTTCTTCACTTCTTCCTGATAATACTTGCGGTAAAGAATCTCCCATTCCGGGCTGCCTTCAGGAATATTTCTCTTGTGGGACTGCACCTTGAGGCGCGCGTGCTGGTCAATTTTCAGTTCTTCCGCGAAGAGCTTTTCCAGCATCTTTCGAGACTCCTGCCGGATGGTATTACGGTCTTCGCGGAACTCACATTCTTCAGTTTCCGCCAGCGTATCGGCGATGACGTGGGCCAACTTATTCAATTTGTCGGGAGAAATTCTCACAATATCGCCTTATACTTGCGGGCCAACTCCAGCTTGATCCGCTTAAACATTTCCTGGTAACTGGCGCCGGTCCGTCGCATTTCTTCCTGATATGCTTCCAAAATCAGGCGAACCTCGTCGTTGATGCGGTCTTCCAGCATCATTTCATCCAGCAGGGCGGCCTGCACACGGGAGTTCAGGACGGCCACGTTTTCGGTTCGGATCATGTTAACGTCCATCAGATGCTTAATGGTCCGCCGTCCCAGATACCCGACATAATCTCTTGAGAAATTCATTGTTCCTTTCGGAATATAGCACAGGCGTGATGATCGTTTTCTGTCATCGTGGACATGTTCAGTTTGGGGCCGGTCTTGCCTGGAAACCTTCCCTCAAAAAAAACAGACCGTTTACATTCATCATAAAGCGTTCCGCGGGATAGGATGGAAGGGATGACTATCGACAATTTAGCTACGCTCAAAGACGACATGATCGCCTTCATTGAAGGCCATGGCATGCGCTATTTCCCAGCCCTGATTCCCGAAGACACGCCTCGCGTTTGGTGGAACGATCCGGAACCGACCCTGAGCATTGTGGAGAACACCAAGGAAAGCTGGAAGGATTTCGTCGAAATGGCGAAAACCGCTGGCGCTCCGCTCGTCTGTATCGGCGAAGATACACTCGACAAAACCATGGTGGAGTTGCTGGTCAGCGAGCTACAGGAAATTTCTGGTGGGGACGCATTCCGGACAGAACTTGAAAAGGTCAACAGCTTGCTTTCGCAAGTCGGCAAGGTCGGGCATGTCGAGCTGGCGTTTGCCCACCAGGGCGTTCTGTTCGTGCACGAGACTGCAACCGACTGGTACATACACTATCGCCAGATCGTCGACACCATCGATCATCTGCAGGAGATCCTTGAGGAAGGGCTTGACGACGATTTCGATGAAGATGACGACGAGGATGAGGTGTGACTGAAACCGCTACTTCCTCAGTAGCGCACCCGCTTCCGCCGCTGGCTACTATCCCTCAAGCGGCTGCTACGGATGCCGCGCTTGCGTCTCTGCATATAAAAAACAAGCGGCCTTTACCAATGCGATGGAGGCTGGCCCAAACGCAAACAGAAGCGGAGGCCCTGGCTCAGGCTGCATCGCTACCGCTTGTCGTTGCGGAGCTGCTTTACGCGCGCGGCGTACAAACCGCAGAACAAGCGGACCTGTTCCTATCGCCGAAGCTCGACGCGCTGCATGATCCCTATGCCATGCACGGGATGCGCGAGGCAGTGACGCGCATCCAAAGAGCCATTGCCTGCAAAGAAACCATCTTGATTTATGGCGACTACGATGTCGATGGTACACTGGCGATCGTCCTGCTGAAGACTGCCATCGAAATGCTGGGTGGCGTATGCCGCTATCATGTTCCTCACCGGCTGCGTGACGGATATGGAATGCAGGCGACCCATCTCACGCAGGCCGTCGTGGATGGCGTTCAGCTTGTCATCAGCGTGGACAACGGCATCCGCGCCTTTGCTGCCGCAGAGGAAGCGCAACGTCTTGGACTTGACCTGATCGTCACCGACCATCATCTGCCCGACGCAACCCTTGGCTTACCTGGCGCGCTGGCTGTCCTCAATCCCAACCAGCCAGCATGCACCTATCCATGCAAGCATCTTTGCGGCGCGGGCGTCGCTTTCAAGCTGGCCCAGGCACTCCTCGAAGCGCACGACCAGGAGCGCGCGCGCAAGAAACTGCTGCCATCGTTTCTCAAGCTGCTGGCCATTGCCACCGTTGCAGACGCTGTTCCGCTGCTGGGTGAAAATCGTGTGTTCGTTGCGCTAGGGCTGGCGGAACTGGCGCATCCGGTGCAGCCCGGCCTGCGAGCACTGATCGAATTGGCAGAGATTGCGCCAGCCCCTCACCGGCTGAATACGCGCGATATTGGCTTTCGACTTGCCCCGCGGCTGAACGCTGCCGGACGCATGGACGTGGCCAGCGACGTCGTCGATCTGTTCACCACCCACGATGCCGCGCATGCTCGCGCGCTTGCAGAGAAATTGCATCGACTGAACACAGACCGGCGCAACACGGAACAGACCGCGCTCAGCGAAATCGAGCAACAATTGCGCGACGGCGCGGACCACACAAAGGCACATTGTCTGGTGATTGAGGGGCAAAGCTGGCATCGAGGCGTCATTGGAATTCTGGCATCGCGCGTAGTGGACCGCACCGGCAAGCCGACACTGGTGCTAACGCATGAGGATGGCGAGGCCTACGGCTCTGGCCGCTCCATCGCGTCCTTTCACCTGCTGGATGCAATCTCGACGTGCGGAGATCTCTTCACGCGCTTCGGCGGTCATGCGCATGCTGTCGGCTTTTCACTGCCGTCCTCGCGTGTCCCGGAACTGCGCGAGCGCATGGGAGCGCATGCCGCCGCCCACTTGTCTCAGGACGAATTGGGCCGCGAACTTCTTTGCGAAGTGGAATTACAGCTCGATCAGTTGACACCCGCGCTGCAAGGCTGGCTGCAACGCTTCGCGCCGTATGGAATGGACAACGCCGAACCAGTTTTTCTCGCGCGCCGCGTCCGGGTCAGTGCGCCGCCACGCATCATGAAGGAACAACATATCCGGCTGCAACTCTCTCAAGGACTGCTCCGTACCTCGTATGCAGCAGTTGGCTGGAATCTCGCGGAGGCCATGCAAGAATTATGCGTTCAGGAAAATTCGCTGCTCGACGTGGCCTATAAGTTGCGCGAAAACGAGAGCAATTACGCGAGCGGAATAGAACTGGAAATCGTCGGTCTGCGTGCCGCGAAGATGGAATAAGGACAAATGAACATGCCGCCACAATTTTCTGTAGCGGCATGTTTACTCCCGCGAATTACTGCGCAGGATGTTTCGTCATCGGTTGCAAAATCTGCCCTAGCATGTCAGGCGTAGCGTTCACGCGTTCCAGGTGCGGATAGCGCTCGCCGCCGTGATAGTCGATCTTGACCACACGATAGTAGCCAGTGTTTTCGACGATCAATTCCATTGGCGTTTGCGATGTTTTCGAATCGCGGATCGCATCATGCATCAGGCTGTTGGTGTATTGCCGCCCATTCACCGCGACAATCTTCATTCCCGGCCCAAGATCGGCCCTGTAGGCAGGCGAATAAAACAGTACATCGCGCAGCACTCCATTGTTGCCGATTTGCAAACCCAGCGAGTACCAGGCATTCACGCCGCCCATTGCCTGACGCGCTTCCATCATGGAGTTTGGCTTGTCCGTGTAGACCAACTGATAGCCGCCATGCTCGATGCCGCCCATCGGGGCATGGTCGCGCTTGGTCGTCAGCCGCATCGTCAGAAAACTGGCCCAGTCGTTCGGCTGCACCGCATTCAGGTTGCTGACAATGTCGTCAAAGGTATACGGCACCGTCTTCGGGCCGGTGTTGCCGCCGAGCCCGTGAAAGCGCGCGCAGAAATCGTTGATCGACTTCTTGCCGTGGCTCATCTGGCGGATCGTCGTATCGACATCGAGCCAGAGCAGTTCGCCCTCTGGATAATAATCCACGCTGCGACGCCAGTTGTCCCACTGCCCGCCGCTGCCATACAGTGTTTGCGCGGCGGTCGCGGTGTCCTGCAAATCGCGCCACGTTCTGCCGGGGCGATAGTTGAGCGCCGCCGCCGTGTTCGCCAGCGCATCGCGATACTGCTCGTCCGTCCACAGTCCGCTGCGCGCCGTCAGCACGTCACCGAGATACTCCGTCAACCCTTCGTACACCCACAATAGGTCGCCCTTCATCGGCGTCTGAAAATCCGGCGAAACCAGGCCAGCGGGGCGACGATATTTCCCGTTCCAGGAGTGGGTAAATTCATGCGGCAGCAAGCCAGCCTCCAGCACATCCAGATTGGGATTCAGGAACGTTTTCTCCGGCACGCGGTCATCGTTCGACTCGTGATGCTCCAGCCCAAAGTGCGCCACCTGGTCGCTCAGCGTCATTAGAAAGTGATAGCTGTTGTAATGCCGCGACGCGTATAGCGCACCGGTCTCGCGCACCAGATTGTTGAAGCCCGCCAGCATCTGCGGCGGAACGGCCAGGTCTTCCGGCCCGTCGGCGGCCAGGTCGAGATAGTGCTTCGGAGAAATTTCCGGCGCAAGCGGAAACTCCTTGAAATAACGCCCAGAAAGCAGCGGCGAGTCCACCAGTTGATTCACCGAGACAGCGGCGAAGTGCGTGGTGTTCCCTTCATGGCCGGTGGCCGTCAGCGCGGTGCCGTACTTCCATCCATCCGGCAGCGTCACGCTGGGGACAACCATCGTCTCGGGCGCAGGCCGGTTCGCCGGCCACAAGATGACCTCATTCCAGCTCACCATGGCCAGGTTCGCGCTGGTGGAAGCGCCTGCGGAGAATCCCGCTGCCGCCGCCGTCGCCAGAAAATCGTCATGCACTTTCAGTGACGTCACACCCTCCGGTACATGTACATGGAAGGCAAACATGTTCACGCTGTCGCGTACCCAGGCCAGCGTTTTGCCGTCGGCCTGAATGGTCAACCCAGCCAGATTGTCAATTGGACCGGTCGGCCCATGCTCGCCCGGAATCCACTGGGCGTAAAGCAACGTCAGGTCGCCTGGCGTGACCGGAATGACCATGTCCGCGTGCAGCATTTTGCGCGGCGCGTCGGTTGCATCGACAGTGATGGTGATGGGCTGGCTCGACTGCGCGACCAGCGGCAAGGTCGCGGCAAAAGCAAGCGCGGCCAAGGCAAGAAGTGGTGTGCGTTGCATATTCCTCCTGAAATTTATGGCTTTGGAATGACAGATCAGTGTAATGCAGCGCGTCGGATGGCAGGAGAAGTAGAGCTAAAAGTTAGGCTCTTGGCCTAAAATGAACGCGAGGCGAAGAGCGGATGGATGAGCTATCGAAACAGATATTAGGCGATCTACTGTCAGACTTTGCGAACCGAAATCTGAGCGCGGACGCATTGACAAAAGAGTATGTTGGAGTTTCTTTGAGCGATCTCAATCAAAAGTACTGCATAGAAAATTCGGTCAGTGAGGTTGATTTCGATCTTGCTTTGAAGGATTTAGAGGAAGACGGATTGGCCAAGACAGGGCCAATGGATCTCTATGAAAACCCGCCAGGCTCCCTATCAGTGGTCATAGCTTTCTATAGTAAACGTGAGTACCTGTATCTGACAGAGAAGGGCTATAAAGCAGCGAAAAAAACGCAATCTGCGAAGCAGAGCAAGACTGCAATTCCCCATGTACAAATCTCAGGCAGCCATTTCTATCAATCCCAGATTGGAATCGGCGACCAAGTAGCCCAATCAATGAGTGCAAGCGCCAGCAACGAAACAGAGGCAATTGATCGTCTCATACAATTGCTGTCGAAGACTGGGGTCTCAATTAACGAAGCTACCAAACAAGAAATAGCCCTTATGGTTTCATTATCCAATCAGGGCAACATTACCAAAGCAAAACCTATCTTTCAAAAACTTTTCGGGGCAGCAGAGGACGGCGTCAAGCAGATTGCGTGGGGGTTTCTTACCGCCGTGATTACAAAACACATGGGACTCTGAGAGTAGTATCTGCTCACTCTTCGCCCTATGATTTTTGCCTGTACATACTTCTGCCATGGTGTATACGAGCGCCTATAATGCTCTCGATTCCACCATCATCTGGAGCCTTCTTTGAAAGCTAAACGCGTTAATCTCGCGAAACCCTCGAAACAACCCAAGCCGCCCCAAGCTGCCGAAGCGGAAAGCTGGCACCTATCGGAGATTGAAAACGGAATCAAGGAACTGAACGAAGGTAAGGGCGTCGATCACGAGGACGTGAAGGACTGGCTGCAATCGTGGGGAAAATCTGATCCGTCGCTGACATCCGATCACGCTGCGTTTGTAAATGGCTCGATCTTTGCCCGGCGTTTTTTAGCAGATTTCCTGTTGGTGGAATGCAAATCTGAAGAGGAGTCATTCTGAGCGCAGCGAAGAATCCAGAGAATATACGACTGATAAGCACCGCCATCACCCTCTGGATTCTTCGCTGCGCTCAGAATGACGGGCTTTATTTTTCAATTACAGTATCTATAAATCCGCTATAGCGGCCTGCCGCAGATCGTAGTCCAACTGTAGCCCCGACCAGAATGCCGCATGGGTGCCGAGCGCTTCAGATAGCTTGAGGCCCATATCTGCGGAGATACCGGCTTTACCATTCAGGATGCGAGACAGCGTGGTGCGCGATACACGCAACTTGGCGGCGGCTGCCGAAACTTCCATGGCACCGAGGTATTCGCGTAACACCCTTCCGGGGTGCGGGGGATTGTGCATCAGCATGGCTTTCCTCTCCACATCATAGACGCAGATTGGGCGGCCACAGTGATACACTCCCGCCATGTCGCGCGGATTTTTTATCACCTTTGAGGGGCTGGACGGTTCGGGCAAATCGACCCAGCTTAAGCTGCTGGCCCGATCGTTACGCGCGAGCGGCCACGCCGTTACCACGACGCGCCAGCCCGGCGGCACCGAGCTGGGCGACCAGGTTCGCGCGCTTCTGCTGAACTCCAAAACACGGTATGTCGCACCGCTGGCCGAAATGGCGCTGATGTTTGCCGACCGGGCGCAGTCCATCCAGCAGATCATTGCCCCGGCGCTGGCGCAGGGCCACATTGTGCTGTGCGACCGCTTTACCGACTCCACAGAGGCCTATCAGGGCGGCGGGCGCGGTCTGGGCAGTGAGCGCGTGCTGGCAATGCATCGCGCGGTCTGCGGCGATCTTTGGCCCGACCTGACCCTTCTGCTGCTGCCGGACCTGGACGCGTCGCTGGCCCGCGCGCGGCGGCGCAATGTCCGCCAACAGACGCAGGATGCCGACGAAAATCGCTTTGAAGCAGAGGAGCGGGCCTTCTATGAGCGCGTTTATTCGCAATACCGTGAAATTGCCGCCCGGGATGTTTTGCGTGTGGTCACAATCGCGGACGATGCCCCCGTCGATGTGATTGAAAAGCGTATCGAAAAAATAGTTGAGGAGCGGAGGCTGTTGAGGAGCCGCTGACCCATCTGCTAGGCTGCAGATGTGAACTTCCGCAGCTTTCTTGGCAACCATGCCACCGTCCGGCATCTGCAAGAGGCCGTTGCCTCGGGCCGCCTGCCGCACGCAATCCTGCTCACTGGGCCAAGAGGCGCAGGTAAATACTCGCTGGCGCTGGCGCTAGCGCAGACGCTCAACTGCCTTGATCCGCAAACATCTAATGGACTGCCCGATGCCTGCGACATCTGCCAGAACTGCACGCAGATAGCGTCCGCGCTCGACCTTGATGCTCGCGTTGCCGAGGCCGTTGAGGCGCGAGAAGATTTGCGTGACGTTGACCGCAAGGACACGCGGATCCTGATCCAGACGCACCCCAATGTGCTGGTGCTGCCGCCCGATCCGCCGCAGATGCTGGTGAAGGTCGGACAGATTCGCACGCTGATCCACAATGTTCAACACCACCCTGAGAAAGGCCAGCGAAAGATCTACATCTTCCCGCAAAGCACCTTTATGAGTGAGGCGGCGAATGCGTTGCTCAAAGTGCTGGAGGAGCCGCCGGAGTATGCGCATCTTCTGTTGTTGGCGGAAAATCCATCCGATCTGCTGGCGACGATTCGTTCCCGCACCAGCACGCTCCACCTGCCCGCGTTGCCCAGCGCCGACCTGGAACAGTTGCTGGCCGAACGTCACCCGGACTGGAAGCCGGAACGCAGGCTGCTGGTAGCCCGTCTGGCCGAAGGTGCCGTCGGACGCGCGATTTCCTTCAATGCAGAGGCATACACGGCCAGCCGGAAAGATGCGCTGCTGTTGCTGCGCACCGCCGTCGCCGAGCCGGACCATTCCGCGCTGTTTCATATGACGGAAACCTATCGCGCCGGCGCGGACGGCCAGCAGAAGACGCAGGGCCTGCTGCGCGCCCTGTATACCTTGCTGGAAGACATGATGCTGCTGCAAGGGGGAATGCCCGGCATGGCGCGGAATGTGGACATCCTGCCTGAACTGCGCCACCTGGCCGACAACGTCTCCTTCGAGTGGATCGAGAGCGCCACGCATCGCATGGCCGAGGTGGAATCGGGAATGCGACGCAACCTGCTTCGTTCTCTTTCCCTGGACGCCCTCGCGTCCCGGATGCAGTCCCGTTAAAAGCGCGCTCCCTGGCAACTTTCCATCGACAACCAAACTTCCAGTTGGAAAACACGCGAGCTTCGTCTAGCATCAAACATATTCAGCTGAATCACTTTTCATTCCAGACAAGCCTCCTTCGCGTAAGACGCGGGATGCGTATCTGAAATTTACTGAGCACAGTTGGAAGTCTCATGCCCATGCCAAAGCCCAAGCTTACCGAGATAGCGCCCATCGACGTTGCACCCACTACGCGACACGCGCCGGAAAACGAATTTTCCGGACAACGCCGCCTGGTTCGGCCAAGCCTGGCTACGCGATCCATAACTGGACGCCAGACTGCCCTCTACGGCCATGGACCTACGCTGACTTCGCGCAGCATACCAAGCCATGGCTACCCGGAAGATACTTCCCACGCGGAGGTCTTCTATTTCCAAAAGCAAATTCAGTCGCAAACCAGGATGGTTGTCATTCTGGAGAACGGCCAACAATTGGAGGGACTGATTGAATGGTATGACCGCTATGCGATCAAAATGCGCAGCGTGGGTGGCAACTCAGGCCGAGGTCGGGTCCTCGTCTACAAAGACAGCATTCGTTACATTTATAAAGCGGGGGAAAACGCTCCGCAAACTATGACTTAGAGCGCTCTCACTTTTCGCGGGCAGCCTTGAGCAAGCGGTCCTGGATGGCAGCGCCAAGACCGGCACTCGACGGCAGTGGACAAAGGATCAATTCGGCCCCCAGCGCATCCAGCGCGCGCAGTCCTTCAAATAACCTCTGCGCTAATTCCTTATCGTTCTGCCAGCTCCCCCATGCAAACTGAACTCCGAAGAAGTTTTTGGGGACTGGCCATCCGGAAGGCAGCATCACGCCCACGCGCTCTTGGCGGGGATGTTGCTCGCCAACAGCCTGCAACCAGCGCTCCTGCTGCGCAGCCTCTGGCGCGTCCCCTACATCGACAGGGAAAACCACTGCATTCGGCGCGTAATGGCGAATGCCCACTCCCGGCGAAGGCAGCGATTCCGGACGCGCTGTCTCTTGCGAACTGCCGGGCGGTCGCGTTGAAGCTTGATACAGCACAACCCGGCCAGCGATGGCTTGGATCTGTTCCGCGGCAATCGCGCCGGGCCGGTAAAGAATGATCGCTTCCTCGCCAACTTCAATCACCGTGGACTCGACGCCGCACCGGGTCGGCCCGGCATCCAGCACCAGGTCGATGCGGCCATCCAGATCGTCCAGAACGTGCTGCGCCGTGGTCGGGCTGGTATGCCCGAAGCGATTCGCGCTAGGCGCTGCAAGCGGCACGCCAGCGGCAGCAATCATGGCGTGCGCCACGGGGTGCGCTGGCATGCGCACGCCTACCAAAGCGCGCCCTGCTGTCACCACGGAAGGCACAGCACTCTGTTTGGGCAGCAGCAGCGTCAACGGGCCCGGCCAGAACGCGTCCATTAACTTTTGCTCGCTCTTCGAAACACACGAGACGACTCGATGCAGCATGGCTGTATCCGTCACATGCACAATAAGCGGGTCCCACGCGGGCCGCTGCTTGGCGAGGAAAATTCCTTCCACCGCTTGCGCGTCGAGCGCGTTGGCCCCCAGCCCGTAGACCGTCTCCGTGGGGAACGCAACCGTGCCGCCGGTACGCAGGACTTGAGCAGCCTGCGCGAGAGCCTGCTGTGCTGCGAACGTCTCCATAGCTTCCATATTCACGGTAAGCCGGACTGTATTTTTCTGCGCCATTTACCCGTTGTCCATCCTAAACGTGTGGCTCGATTCTTGTGGCTACCCGGAAGCGTGCGAAACTGACTGTATGACGCAGGACACCTTCACAACACAGCAGGAAATCGAAATTAAAATCCGGCTGGAAGACCGCGCCGCGTTCCAGGCAATTCTGCCCACACTTGGCTTTCGCGTCGTCACGCCGGAGACGCTTGAACGGAATACACTGTTCGACACCCTAGATGGCCGCTTGCGTCAGACGAGACAGCTCCTGCGAATCCGACAGTATGGAAACCGCTGGATACTCACCCACAAGGCCCCTTCGGATGACTCCGATGCCATGTACAAAGTCCGCATGGAAAGCGAAACGGAGATTGCCGACGGACAAACTCTCGCCGCAATTTTCCATCTGCTCGGATATCAACCGGCCTTCCTATATGAAAAGCTGCGCACCGAATGGAGCGATGGCGAAGGACATCTCGTCGTCGATGTCACTCCCATCGGCGATTATGCGGAACTCGAAGGAGATCCCGATTGGATTGACGCGACAGCAGCCAGATTGGGATTTACGGCTCAGCAATATTTGTCCGCAAGCTACGGACAGCTTTTTATGGAGTGGAAGGCAGCCAAGAAACACCCCGCGACCAATATGACGTTTGCCGAAATCAACCTCAAAAGCTAGACGGGCGACTATGCTTCCTTCCCATGGCACTTCTTGAACTTCTTTCCCGAGCCGCAAGGACACGGATCGTTGCGGCCAACTTTA
>JAKAYS010000053.1 GCA_021826695.1 Acidobacteriota bacterium
GATCTCAGGTCCTCCACTTACAGCCGGACATTCCTGAAGTCTATGCAAATCTCGGCCTTGTTTATTACGCTGAGAACAAGTTTTTGGAGTCAGCGCGAGCATTCGATCGCGCGGACGCGCTAAAACCCGGATTGCGTGGGGTGAGCTTGTATTTGGGAATAGATGATGTGAAGCTAGGATTTGCAGATAAAGCTGTCCCGCAACTTGAACGCGCAATCAAGCTAGAGCCAAAGAGCAAGGAAGCAAATACATGGCTGGCCACAGCCCTGTGGGACACTGGAAAAACATCCGCGGCACTTGCTCAATTGCGTGCAACTAGCAAAATCTTTCCCTCCGATATAGACAGTTTATTTCTTCTGAGTGAAGGATATCGCAAGGCTGGAGATCAGGAAGTGCAGAAAATACTTGCGAAGACTGTAGGCACACCTTTTTCCGACCAGGTTTATGGCGATATCTATGCACAGCAAAAATCCTGGATAAAGGCGGCAACTCATTATCGACATGCAATCCAAATTGATCCTAGTTCGAGCGCGGCTTACTTCGGATTGGGAGTTGTCAGTCTCCGCCAAAACAAGCTGGAGGACGCTAGAAAATATTTTCTCCATGAACTGCAAATCGATACCTCTTCTTCGAGTGCCCGTGCAAGGCTCGCTGAGATAGATTTTTTAGAAAACAGGCCGAAAGAGGGATTGACTTTGCTGAATGATGCAATACGGACAGCACCTGGTGACGCTGTCAGCGCTCTCGATATACATCCATGTTTGATGACAATGAATGAGCATTATGGTGACGCCATGCAAGCCGAGGTTCAGCGATCCGTTCCTGCGCTGGAAAGTGCTCCCGCAAGCGCAGGCCGCGATCTCGGACTGACAGTTGTAGAGGCAAGACTTGGCCATCATGAAGAGTCCAGCAAAGACTGGGCAAGCTTTAATCGTGTCGGCTGGCCAAAAGCCAAAGCTAACTTCGGCTATCATGATCGTGCAGTTTGGGAGTTCGACCGCGAGCAATACAACGAAGCTGCCCTTGAACTTGATAAATGGCTTACTACGCATCCAGATGATCTAAGATCAAGATATCTTCTTAGCATGACCTACAATATCCTGTCCAGGAAGGTTGTGGAGCATATGCTCAGCCTCGATCCAAATTCCGTTCGTATCCATCAGATGGTTGCAAAATCATACGAAAATAGCGGCGAAGACAATAAAGCATTGGATGAATACAAAGTAGTAGAAGAAATGGATCCGACGCTGCCTGGAGTACATTTCGCAATGGGAAATCTACTATGGAAAAACGAAGAATCGGATAAGGCAGTGGCTGAACTTCAGAAAGAACTCCGCCTGAATCCCGATCACGCCGAAGCCAATGCGGAACTGGGAACGATTCTAGTTAGTCAGCATGACCCGGACAAAGCAATTCCATATCTGGTGAAGGCATTGAAGCTGGCCCCCGATCTGACGTTGATCCATCAACAACTCGGGGAAGCATATTACATGGATAAGCAGTACTCAGCAGCCCAGAAAGAACTGACAAAGGCCATCGCATACGATAAAGACGGCGCTGCGCACTATTTACTGGGATCGGTTTATCGCAGCGAAGGAAAAAATGAGAAGGCCAAAGAAGAGTTTGAAATTGCTCGAAGAATGAAGAGCGAAAAGATTAAGGCCGAGGTGACAACAACAGACCGCCTGGATTTGAGCAAGTGATGCGTGGTTTCGTGGAACTCGCAATTCTAAGCGTGCTGGCACCAGTCCTTTCGTTCGGCCAAACTTCCTCTCTTACTCAAGGCGTTGAACTATTCCGTCAAGGAAAATATGAAGATGCGTTGAAGTATTTCAAAGCGTCCGAGAGATCGCAGTTACCCAATGCAGTCATCGAGAATTTGCTTGGAATTACTGAAACTAAGCTGGGAAATATCGACGATGCGAACATGCACTATAAGTCCGCGATTCGTATTGCTCCAAGCATGGCTGCGCCTTATAAGGACCTGGGATTCAATGATCTGAATGCAAAGCAATATAAAGCCGCGGAATATGAACTGAAGACGGCGCTCGCTCTAGCTCCGAGTGATCCGTTTGTTCATTATTACCTCGCGATGTTGTACTTAGCTACATCCCGCGAGCAGCAAGCCACAGAACAGCTTGGTCCTGCCATGTCTCTCGTTGAGAACGATCCCGTTACAGCCATTCAAATGATCAAGGCATGTATCCAGATGAACTTGATCGATGAGTCAACTTCTCTGATTGGTTCGCTTGAGAAAAGATCGGAGATTTCCTCCGCTGAGGAATACCAATTGGCCACTTTAATGACTGCTAAGCACTTGTATCCCGAGGCGGTCAAACGCTTTCAAAGAATTGTGGAAATGCAACCGCAAGCCTGGGAAAATCAGTACAACCTAGCGATCGCCTTGCTGAATGCGCGACAAAATACGCAGGCCATGCAGTTGCTTCAACACCTCGTAATCGTCAGGCCCAAGGATGCCAATGTTTTCAGTCTTCTTGGTACAGCACGAGAGGCTGCAGGCCTATTGCCTCAAGCGCTCGAAGCTTATAGGACGGCGGTACAGTTGGATCCGCGGAACCAGGATCGGTATCTCGATTACTCTCGGTTGCTGTTGGACATGAATCGCTATGACGAAGCCTCAAAATTAATCCAGGAAGGCGAGAAACTAACTCCAGATGCTTATGGCCTACAGTTACGTCTCGGTGTTGTGCAGATGCTGGAAGGTAACTATACGGCTGCGCAAGGGTCCTTCCAACGTAGCATAGATTGGCACCCAGAAATTGTCATAGGACATATCGCTCTGGCACAGGCATACATGAAGCAGGGGAATGACGCTCAAGCTGCACAGGTTTTGAAGGATTCACAGAGATTATTTCCGAACGATTTTATGGTCGAGTACTTTTCCGGACTGGTTTCATCGCGCCTCGGCCAAAACAAGGAAGCCCTTGCTGCGATGGAAAGAGCAGTTCAACTTGCCCCTAACGTTGTAGAGTGCCACTTTGAGTTAGGCAAACTTTTACTTCGTGTAAATCGAATTCCTGAAGCTCAAGCGCAATTTGAAAGTGCAATTGCCTTAGATCCGGAAATGGCGAGGTCATATTACGAACTGAGTCGCGTCTATGCAAGATTGGGAGAAAAAACGAAAGCAAAGCAGATGGCAGAAAGATCGGAAAAACTAATGCAAACGCAACGTCAGGCTGCCATCAAGTCACAAATGGCGAGATTGGGAGGCTTTCATTTCAAACAATAAGGATGCTCGACAGAGATCCGTACTTTGATCCAGTATTAGACTTCTCAGGCATGTAATCCCGGTTTGCCTTGCAGTGTGATGTTACCTATTCAGAGCTAACCTATTTCCAACAAAAGATTGGTAGAGTTTTTCTATGAGCCCTCGTGCTTTTTTAGTTCCCGCGCTGCATATTGCAATTATTCTTAGTGCTACGGCTACGCTCGTTGCAGGTGCTCCCAGTGCTCCGCAAAGCTGGATGCTCGCTCCATTCCACCGCGCTTCCAATTCGCCCGTCATCTCACCTAAACCAGGAGCGACATTCAGAGACCCGGTCAGCGGCCATCTCACCCATTGGGAGGCGCTGCACACGTTTAACCCTGCCGCCATTGTGCGCAACGGAAAAATCGATGTTCTTTACCGCGCGGAAGACAACACAGGCAGCATGGAGATTGGCATGCACACGTCGCGTCTTGGACTCGCTGAAAGTGAGGATGGAATTCATTTCACTCGCCTGGCAACTCCCATCTTTTATCCAGCGCAGGATGCACAGCAAAGCCGAGAGTGGCCGGGCGGCGTGGAAGACCCTCGCATAGTGGAGAGCGAAGACGGCGCCTACGTACTGACTTATACGCAATGGAATCGGGAAACTTATACAGTCGGCGTGGCAACGTCAAAAGATCTGCTGCACTGGATCAAATATGGACCCGCCTTTGCCAGTGCGGATGGAGGAAAGTATCGACACCTCGAATACAAGTCCGCGGGCATCGTCACCAAGCTTGTCGGAGGTCGTCTGCTTGCCGTAAAGATCCATGGCAAGTACTGGATGTATTGGGGAGAAATTAAAATTCGCCTGGCCACTTCGCCAGATCTGATTCACTGGACACCTGTGGAAGATTCTCAAGGAAAGCCACGGGTACTTCTCGCCCGTCGGCCCGGCCTCTTCGACAGCGCATTCCCTGAGGTGGGACCGCCTCCTGTCCTGACTTCGAACGGAATTCTTTTGCTCTATAACGGTAAAAATGCCGAACACGGCGGTGCTCCGGGGATTGGTCCCGGCGCGTATTCCGGTGGCCAAGCTTTGTTTTCAGCAGACGATCCTACTAAATTGCTTATGCGTACCAGGCAACCCTACTTTCAACCTAAACTATCCTTTGAGAAAAGTGGTCAATATGTGGCAGGGACAACGTTTACTGAAGGACTCGCCTTCTTCCATGGCAAGTGGTTTCTGTATTACGGCGCGGCAGACTCCTACGTTGGCGTGGCAGTGTGTGACCCGCCGCATGGTAGTTTATGAACCGACTTCCCTGGAAAAACTCAATAGACGTCCAGCCGTTCTGAGAGTCGCGGCCCTGGCGGCAACACTGGCGTTGAACATTATTTTTCTGGCAGCAAAGACGTAAAATCTTCTGTAAACACATACAGGGAACATATGAGAGATTTTCAGGTTCCTGAATTGATTACAAATTATAGCTGCGAAACCGGCGAGAATCCTTTATGGCATCCGCTGGAGAAACGCCTTTATTGGTGCGATATTCCCAGCGGACGCATGTTTCGCTATAGCCCAGAAACCGGCCTGCATGAATCTGTCCTTCAGAAGGGCATCCTTGGTGGGTTTACGATCGAAGCGGATGGCGCTCTCTTGCTTTTTATGGCTGGCGGTTCGATTCAGCGCTGGCACGAAGGCGAATTGACCACCATCGTGGAGGGGATAGACGACGAGCGAGATTCCCGTTTCAACGACGTGATCGCCGATCCTCGGGGCCGCGTATTTTGTGGGACGATGCCCACCCCGACGCGGCCCGGACGCCTATACAAGCTGGACTGCGATGGCAGCTTGACGATCATGCTGGAAGGGATCGGTTGCGCAAATGGAATGGCTTTCTCTCGTGACTTAAAACGAATGTACTTCACTGACTCCGATGCCCGGGAAATCTATGTATTCGACTACGAAGAATCCACGGGATTTTTGAGCAACCGGCGCGTTTTTGTTAGCACTCGTGGTGAAGATGGCTTACCCGATGGGGCGACCATCGATGTGGAAGGATATTTATGGTCTGCGCGCTGGGACGGTAGTTGCATTGTTCGCTATGCGCCCGATGGCCAGGAGGAACGAAGAATTTCCATGCCAATTAAAAAAGTGTCGAGTATTACATTCGGCGGCGAAAACTATGAGGACTTATATGTGACAAGTGCTGGAGCGCTCAGCAGATCGGAAAATGGACCGGATGCAGGAGCGTTATTTCGCCTGCGAACCGGTATTCGGGGAGTCCCAGAATTCCATTCACGAATTTGCAGCGGAATATCTGGCCAGGCAAGATGACTTTCAGGTAATGGCTCAGTTTGAAACTTGGCTGCTGCGTCATAATCCAATCTTTCCTTCCCGCCGTGCAACGGCTTTACCCGGACTCCTAAACTTGCTCCCGCAAACTGAGCAGGCAAGGCCCTCCTGTCAAGCGCCGGAGTTGTCACCGCAACACGGAAGTAATATCCTCAGACCGAAAGCCAACCCTCTCTGCGCGTGGTCTTGGGAACGATGCTCCAGCCTCAGAAGGTGTTTAGGTGATGGTCAAGGAGCAGGCATGGATACGGTTTCCGATGTGACGTCCACCGCGAAGCAGAAATCGAAAGCTCCGCGCAACAAGAATAAAGGTTCTTTTTCCGACGACGGGGCTGCTCCCCATCCGGAGGATCTCGCGCTAATCCTGGCGAGCCTGCAAACGATGCAGGATGGCGATTTTTCGGTCCGGCTGCCTGTGGCATGGGTCGGACTCAAGGGCAAGATCGCCGACACTTTCAACAATATCATTGCAGCCAATCAGCGCATGGCATCCGAGCTCAAGCGCGTTGGGCAAGCTGTCGGAAAAGAAGGACGTACGCGCGAGCGGACGCGCTTCCAGCAATCCCGCGGATCATGGGGCGAGATGGAAGGGTCGGTCAACACTCTCGTTGAGGACCTGCTGCGGCCAACTACGGAGATGACCCGCGCAATTGCAGCGGTGGCGCAGGGCAATCTGACCCAGACGGTGAGGCTGGATGTAGGCGGCAGGCCGCTCGAAGGCGAGTTCCTTCGCTCGGCGAACATCGTCAACGCCATGATTCAGCAACTGAGTATTTTTACGGCGGAGGTGACACGCGTAGCGCGCGAGGTTGGTACGGACGGCAAGCTCGGCGGACAAGCGCAGGTTCCGGGAGTCGCCGGAACGTGGAAGGACCTCACGGATTCGGTCAATTCTATGGCCAGCAACCTGACCGGCCAGGTACGCAACATCGCGGAGGTGGCAACGGCGGTGGCCTCTGGCGATCTGTCGCGCAAGATCACCGTCGATGTGCGCGGCGAGATTCTGCAACTGAAAGAGGCCATCAACACCATGGTGGACCAACTGCGCTCGTTTGCGTCCGAGGTGACGCGCGTTGCGCGTGAGGTGGGCACCGATGGCAAGCTCGGTGGACAGGCGGTTGTGCCTGGCGTGGCGGGTACGTGGAAGGACCTGACCGACTCGGTGAACGCGATGGCTGGCAACCTGACGGCGCAGGTGCGCAATATCGCCGAGGTGACGACAGCAGTAGCTCGCGGCGATCTTTCGCGCAAGATCACTGTGGATGTGAAGGGTGAGATTCTCGAGCTGAAAGACACCATCAACACCATGTTGGATCAACTGAACGGGTTCGCCAGCGAGGTCACTCGTGTGGCGCGTGAGGTGGGTACCGAGGGCAAGCTAGGCGGACAGGCGCAGGTGCCGGGGGTCGGCGGAACATGGAAGGACCTTACGGACAACGTCAACTTTATGGCCAGCAATCTGACGGGCCAGGTGCGCAACATCGCAGAGGTGGCGACGGCAATCGCGAAGGGCGATCTTTCGCGCAAGATCACGGTCGATGTGCGCGGCGAGATCCTGCAACTGAAAGAAACGCTGAATACGATGGTGGACCAGCTCAACCGATTCGCCGGTGAAGTTACGCGCGTGGCCCGAGAAGTAGGGACAGAAGGCAATCTGGGCGGACAGGCGAACGTACCGGGAGTGGCGGGAACATGGAAGGACCTGACGGACAACGTCAACTCCATGGCTGGCAACCTGACGGGCCAGGTGCGCAACATCGCCGAGGTAACGACCGCAGTGGCCCGTGGCGATTTGTCGCGCAAGATCACCGTCGATGTGAAGGGCGAAATTCTTGAGTTGAAAGACACCATCAACACCATGGTGGACCAGTTGAATGCGTTCGCTGGAGAAGTGACGCGCGTGGCGCGCGAGGTCGGCACCGAGGGCAAGCTGGGCGGCCAGGCGCAGGTCTCCGGCGTGGCGGGAACGTGGAAGGACCTGACGGACTCGGTCAATTTTATGGCGGGCAACCTGACGGCGCAGGTCCGCAACATCGCCGAGGTAGCCACGGCGGTGGCCCGCGGCGATCTCTCTCGCAAAATCGCAGTCGATGTGCGCGGCGAGATTCTCGAATTGAAGGACACCGTCAACACCATGGTGGATCAACTGCGCTCCTTCGCCGGGGAAGTGACGCGCGTGGCCCGCGAGGTGGGCACGGACGGCAAGCTGGGCGGCCAGGCGCAGGTGCCCGGTGTGGCCGGTACGTGGAAAGACCTGACAGATACCGTCAACTTTATGGCAGGCAATCTGACGGCGCAGGTGCGCAACATCGCGGAGGTAACGACGGCCGTGGCGCGCGGCGACCTCTCGCGCAAGATCACGGTGGACGTGAAGGGCGAAATTCTGGAGTTGAAGGACACCATCAATACCATGGTGGACCAACTAAACGCCTTCGCCGCCGAGGTGACACGCGTGGCCCGCGAGGTGGGTACGGAAGGCAATCTGGGCGGGCAGGCGAACGTACCTGGAGTTGCCGGAACCTGGAAGGATCTTACCGATTCGGTGAACTCGATGGCCGGAAACCTGACAGGCCAGGTGCGTAACATCGCCGAGGTGACGACGGCCGTGGCGCGCGGCGATCTCTCCCGCAAGATCACGGTGGATGTGAAGGGAGAAATTCTCGAGCTGAAGGACACCATCAACACCATGGTGGACCAACTGAACGCATTTGCCGGCGAGGTGACGCGTGTCGCGCGCGAGGTGGGTACGGAAGGCAAGCTCGGCGGCCAGGCGCAGGTGCCGGGCGTCGCCGGAACGTGGAAAAACCTGACCGACAACGTCAACGTGATGGCGTTCAATCTGACGGAACAGGTGCGCGGCATCGTAAAGGTGGTGACGGCGGTCGCCAACGGGGAGCTGACCAGGAAGCTGACGGTGAATGCGAAGGGCGAGGTCGCGGCGCTGGCCGAGACGATCAACAACATGACGGATACGCTGGCTACGTTCGCCGATCAGGTGACGACGGTGGCGCGTGAGGTGGGCGTGGAAGGGCGTCTGGGAGGGCAGGCGAATGTGCCCGGAGCCGCTGGAACGTGGAAGGACCTGACCGGCAACGTAAATCTGCTGGCCGACAATCTAACCAATCAGGTGCGCGCAATCGCCGAGGTTGCCACCGCTGTGACGAAGGGCGACCTGACGCGTTCGATTCAGGTGGACGCCAGCGGCGAAGTGGCAGAACTCAAAGACAACATCAATACCATGATCGATAACCTGCGGCTGACGACCGACCGCAACACAGAGCAGGACTGGCTGAAGACCAACCTGGCGCGGTTCACCAGCATGTTACAAGGACAGCGCGAATTGAGCACCGTTGGCCGCATGCTGCTGTCGGAGCTTGCGCCGCTGGTCAACGCGCAACAGGGCGTGCTCTACCAGATGGAGGCGGAGGAGACAGGAAGCCTGAATCTGCTGTCCTCCTACGCGGACTCGGAGAACGGACATCCGGAGACTATACACATCGGCGAAGGTCTGGTGGGGCAGTGCGCGGCGGACAAGCGCCGCATGTTGATCGCCGATCTGCCAGGGAATACCGTCCAGATAAGGTCTGGGCTGTTCGAGGCGATACCGCGCAATGTGATCGTGTTGCCGGTGCTGTTCGAGGACCGCGTCAAGGCCGTCATCGAACTTGCCAGCTTGAACGCTTTTACTCCCTCACACCTCGCGTTCCTTGAGCAGCTTACCGCGAGTATCGGCATCGTATTGAACAGCATCGAGGCGACGATGCAGACGGAAGGACTGCTGAAGCAGTCGCAACAGCTTGCCGTCGAATTACAGACGCAGCAGAAGGAACTACAGCAGACCAACGAACAACTGGCGCAGAAGGCCCAGCAACTGGCCGAGCAGAACGCCGAAGTGGAGCGCAAAAACCAGGAGATCGAGCAGGCGCGTGGAGCGCTGGAAGAGAAGGCCAAGGAGCTGGCCCTCACATCGAAGTACAAGTCGGAGTTCCTCGCCAACATGTCCCACGAGCTTCGCACGCCGCTCAACAGCATTCTAGTGCTGGGCCAGCAACTGGCGGACAATCCAGACAACAACCTCAGCGGCAAGCAGGTGGAATTTGCCCGCACCATCCACGGCGCGGGGACCGACCTGCTCAACCTGATCAGCGACATTCTCGATCTATCGAAGATCGAGTCCGGCACGGTGTCTGTCGAGGCGGAAGAGGTCTTCTTCGGCAGCCTGGTCGAGATGGTGGCGCGTCCATTCCGGCACGAGGCGGAAAGTCGCAAGCTGGCGTTCGAGGTGGAGACGGACCCTCAACTCTCGCGCAGCATGGTTACGGACTCCAAGCGTCTGCAGCAGGTGCTTAAAAATCTGCTCTCGAACGCATTCAAATTCACCGAGCATGGCACGGTGCGGCTCTCGGTCTCGGCGGTCAAGAGCGGGTGGTCGCGGCGGCACCCCATTCTCAGCACGGCTGCGTCCGCGGTTGCGTTCCAGGTCTCGGATACAGGCATCGGCATTCCGAACGATAAGCAGCGAATCATCTTCGAGGCGTTTCAGCAGGCCTCGGCGGGCACCAGCCGCAAGTACGGCGGAACAGGTCTCGGACTTGCCATCAGCCGCGAGCTTGCAGGACTGTTGGGCGGTGAGATCCAGTTAAGGAGCGAGCCAGGGCAGGGCAGCACATTTACGCTCTATCTGCCGCTGATATATGTCGGACCGTCCACGCAGGTCATCGCGAACTTGGCAGAGAAGCAACAGGGGGAAAAACAACAGATAAGACCGGTCGCGCTTCCCATCCCCAGCATGGCAGTGAACGAACCGGACATCGGGCCGATTGAGGATGATCGCGGCAATTTACAGGAAGGCGACCCAATTTTGCTGATCATCGAGGACGACGCGCATTATGCGCAAATGCTTTGCGATCTCTCGCGAGACAAGGGATTCAAAGTGCTGGTCGCCCTTCGCGGCGTGGAGGGGCTTGCGCTGGCTCGGGAGTTCCGTCCGACAGCGATCTCCCTGGACGTCATACTGCCGGACATGCTGGGCTGGACAGTGCTCAATCACTTAAAGCAGGACCCCTCAACGCGCCACATTCCGGTCCAGATATTGACGGTCGATGAGGACTGGCTGCATGGGCTTTCGCACGGCGCCTTCGCCTTCGTGACCAAGCCGACGACGACCGAGGGATTGGAGGCGGCGATCACGCGCATCCGGCAATATGCCAGCCCTCGCCGCAAGCGGCTGCTAGTGGTCGAGGACGATCCGGCGCAGCAGTTCAGCATTGAAGCGCTGCTGGGCCACGACGATATAGAGGTTTTCATGGTCTCGACCGGGGCTGAGGCGCTCGCCGCAGTGAAGGAGGGAGCCTTCGACTGCCTGGTGCTCGATCTGCGCCTGCCTGATATGACCGGCTTCGATCTGCTCGAACAGTTACGCAATTTACCCTCCAAAAACGATCTGCCCGTAGTGGTCTACACCGGCCAGGACCTGACACCGGAAGAGGACGCAAGGTTGCACATGCTGGCGCGCAGCGTCGTTGTGAAGGATGTAGAGTCTCCGGAGAGATTGCTGGACGAGACGGCGCTCTTCCTGCACCGCGTCGTCGCGGACCTGCCGCCGGAGAAGCAGAAGATGCTTGACCGCCTGCACCGGTCCGACGAGGCGCTGATCGGGCGCAAAGTGCTGGTGGTGGACGACGACGTGCGCAACATCTTCGCCCTCAGCAGCGTGCTCGAACGGCGCGGCATGATCGTTCTCACCGCTGGGACCGGACGCGAGGCGATCGGTATTATTGAGTCCACTCCGGACCTGAGCATTGCGCTGATAGACATCATGATGCCGGAAATGGATGGATATGAGACGATACAGGGCATCCGGCAGAATGCGCAGTTCCGGCGTCTTCCCATCATCGCGCTGACGGCCAAGGCGATGAAGGGCGACAAGGAGAAGTGCCTGGAGGCGGGTGCTTCCGACTACCTGGCCAAGCCGGTCAACACGGAGCAGTTGCTGTCCGCGCTTCGCATGTGGCTTCATCGGTAGATAATCAATGAGTGCTGCACCCGTAGTGCTTTGGGAAAAGAAGGAGCGGATGAGCAAACAGGACCAGGCGAACATACTCATGGTGGACGATCAGCCGGGCAAACTGCTCAGCTATGAAGCTATCCTGAGCGGTCTTGGCGAAAACCTGATCAAAGCCAGGTCGGCCCGGGAAGCCCTGGATCAACTGCTGCATCATGACATCGCCGTGGTGCTGATGGACGTGAGCATGCCAGAGATGGATGGCTTCGAGCTGGCGGACATGATCCACCACCATCCGCGCTTTCAAAAGACGGCGATCATCTTCATCTCCGCGGTCCATCTGACGGACGGGGACCGCATCAAGGGATACCAGAGCGGCGCGGTGGACTATATCTCGGTGCCAGTGGTTCCGGAGTTGCTGCGGGCCAAGGTGAGCGTCTTCGCCGACCTGTATCGCAAGAACCGCCAACTGGAGCGGCTGAATCGCGAGCTGGAAGACCGGGTCGAAGAGCGCACCAGGGAGATTCGCAACCTGAACAGCCAACTGGAACAGCGCGTCGCGGAGCTGGAGACAATCATGCAGGTGCTGCCCGTGGGTGTTGCCGTTTCGCAGGACCCGGAATGTCGGCTGGTTACCGGCAATGCCGCGCTCAGCGAGCTGCTCGGGGTCAAAACAGGGGACAACATTTCATTGAACGGACCAGACGGTCAAGGACTGTCGTGTGCAATGTATCGACAGGGAAAGCGGCTGGAGCCCGATGCGCTGCCACTGCAGTTGTCGGCAAAGACTGGGCAGCCACTACGGAGCACGGAGCTCGAAGTACGGCGGCGTGAGGGAGGTTCGAGTTATGTGCTGGCCAGCGCCATACCGCTGTTTCGCGAAGACGGCGCGGTGCGGGGTGCTGTGGGAGCGTTTGTCGACGTAACCAATCGCAAACAGCTCGAGAACCTATTGCGCGAGCGTGCCGATCTGCTGGAGCTTGCTACGGAAGCGATCATAGTCCGCGATCTGAAAGGATCGATTCTTTTCTGGAATGCCGGGGCCGAGACGCTCTACGGATGGCGCCGCGATGAGGTGCTGGGCCGCCCGCTCCACGAGGTTCTCATGACCAAATTCCCGGTCGATTTTTCCGAGATTGAATCGGCCTTGGCGCTGCGGAGAACGTGGGAGGGAAATCTTGTCCAGTCCAGGCGGGACGGTCAGGAATTGGTGGTGGCATGCCGCAAAGCACTCAAGGCCGATCGGGCCGCAATCCTCGAAATCTACCGCGACATCACTGACCAGCTTCGCGCGGAAGATGTTCTGCGCAGGACCGAGCGGCTCGCCGCCATGGGGCGCGTTGCCGGCATCATTGCGCACGAGATCAACAATCCGCTCGAATCGATTACCAATACGTTCTATCTGTTGCGTAACCACCCGTCGCTCGATGAGGAGGCGCGACACTACGCGCAACTGGGTGAGGAGGAACTGCTGCGCGTCTCCCACATTACACGCCAGACCCTGGGGTTCTATCGTGAGTCGAAGGACCCGGAGGAGGTCTCGCTCTCTCAACTGCTCGACGATATTCTTGAGCTACAGACGAGACAACTCGAATTCAGCAACATTGTGATCGACAAACAGTACAAGAGCAAAGGCGTCATTGAAGGCTTTCCTGCTGAACTCAAGCAGGTCTTCCTGAATCTGATCGGAAACGCCGAGCAGGCGATGCCGCAGGGCGGTACGTTGCGGCTTCGCGTCATCGATTGCGCGCCACGTGGAGAACGCAGCCGCGGAATCTGCATCTCAGTGATAGACACCGGTTCCGGCATCGAGCCTGCGCATGCAAAGCAGCTCTTCGAGCCGTTCTTCACCACCAAGTCCACCAAAGGAACGGGCCTTGGCCTGTGGATCAGTAAAGGCATCGTACAGAAATACGGCGGCACCATTCGCTTCCGCAGTTTGCGTCATTTTTCAGGCAATTGCACCTGCTTTCAGGTTTTTCTACCGAATGAGAATCGCAATGCAGTCCCATCAACCACCGCCGACGCTCGGAGTGCCTTCGCTGAGCTGACGGGGAGACCAAGTGCCCGCGAATAATACCGTCATACTCTGCGTGGACGACGAAGAGATTCCTCGGACGCTCCGTACGCTTATACTGCAAAAGCAAGGCTATGAAGTGGTTGCAGCCTCCTCCGCCAAGGAGGCGCTGGCGCTCATGGCAACCCGGCAGTTCGATCTTGTGCTTACCGACCAGATGATGCCCGGCATGTCCGGGACGGAGCTGACCAGGAATATCAAGTCCACCACGCCGCGCATGCCCGTCGTCATTATCTCCGGCGTGAATGAGCTGCCTGCGGACGTATCGTTTGCCGATCGCTTCATCAGCAAGATTGAAGGCCCAGAAGCTCTGTTCCGATGCATCGCCGAGGTGCTCGAAAAATATCGAATGGCGCTGTAAACATCTCTTCGCCGGTGAAAAGTACGCCCTTCGCCGCCCACTCGGGACGACAAGCCTACCCAAGCGAGAACGCCCCTGGGGCGCCCAACTGACAGGCCAGAGCGGTAGGGTGCCTTGACTCATCTTTTCGATACTGCGACTGGACATTCATTAGCTCAACTGGCTGGCCGTTCCGCAAAGTAATGGAATGGCGCTCAGCAAAGCAGCATCATTTCCTAACGCAGCGGGCAAAATCGAGACTGTCCCATTTGGCGTCCAGGAATACTTCCGGACGTAATCGCGGATATACGGAAGAATTTCGTCACCGCTGCGCATGACACCGCCGCCGAAAATTACCCGCTCCGGCCCAAACATGTGGACCAGTCCGACCGTTCCGCATGCCCATATATGCAGGCAGCGGTCGCGCAGCTCTATCGAAACCCGATCGCCTTCCCGTGCAAATTCAAACAGAGAGCGGAAGTTGATGGTATCGATTTTGGCAAGCCTACTGGATTCAAAACCCGGCCATTCCTTCGCGATCGATGGAAGCGCCCACCCGGAGGCTTCGGCCTCCATGCATCCAAATGCACCGCAGGTGCAGCGTCGTCCCGTAAACAGCACCGGAATGTGCCCCCCAATGCATCCCCCCTGTACTTGCCGCGTGCGGAGCGGCTTGCCGCCTGCCAAAACTGCGCCGCCAACGCCTGTCCCGAGGGTAATCATCACGACATCTTCCGCTCCCTGCGCGGCGCCGGCGTACCACTCACCTAGCAGGGCCATGCGCGCATCATTTTCCAGAGCGAAAGGAATTCCAAATTCCCTCTGACACCAGCCGGGAAGGTCGAGTCCAAGAGCATCTTCGAATTTGAGGTTGGTAGAGACTACACGCGAGGTGTGCACATCAATCATGCCGCAAAAGCTCATTGCAAGTCCGATGCAGGATGATACAGGGACTTGTATGTGTGCCAGTAGTTGAAACAATATCGTCTTGAATTCTGGCAACAGGGGTAATAAATCACCTAGAGAGTCCACTGCAATCTCTTTAGAAATGAGAATTTGCTTGTTCTCGACTACCGCCAGTGTTGCATGCGAGCCGCCCAAATCGATGGATAGAGCTTTCATGGTTTGCATAGGATTAAACATTTGGCTACGGGGTAACGACAGTCTGACTCCATTGGATGTACAACAGCCACTCTATAACAAGCGGTTGCAGAAAGCCATGCAGGTCATCCGCGCGACAAGACCGGCTGTTTTTTTTTCAGTTTGTAGAGAGCTCCGCTTGGTACTACAGTTGCAAGATGTTTAACTGTGCAACCCCTCGCGCTCTTAACTGGCGCAGGTTGCTTGATTAAAATTTATTCAACAACGAAAACTGTCTTCATCTTTCTGTTGGCTATACCTCGAAATGACGCTGGAGTAGACTTCTCGTGCGAAGTATCTTCGACCGAAATGTACGCATCTTAAAAGTTTTGGTGAAATCATTTCTGAATCGGGAAACCGTCAACAATGAAGAGCGGATCTCTCAGCAGCGAAGCAGTCGGCGTCAACCCTCTACAGGCGGAATGTACCATCCAGATCGACGGTCGAACGCAGTCGGCCATTGCCGGTGAACTGGTTGTGGATGCCCTGAATCGAGTGGGCAGAGTGGTTCCGCAGGTCTGTTATCACCCTCAATTGGGACCTATTCAAACCTGCGATACCTGCATGGTGGAAATAAACGGAAGCCTGGTGCGGGCGTGCGGGACGCAGGTCACTGCGGACATGGTTGTCGTGACGGAGTCCGATGGCGTGGATGTTGCGCAACGAGAAGCATTCGATCGAATTCTTGGCAATCACATGTTGTATTGCACCGTGTGCGATAACAACAATGAAAATTGCACAGTACACAATACGACGGCCCTGCTGGATGTTCAGCATCAGCAGCGCCCATACATGCCGAAGCCCTATGAAATCGACAACAGCAATCCTTTCTATCGCTACGATCCTGACCAATGCATATTGTGCGGACGCTGTGTTGAGGCATGTCAAAACGTTCAGGTAAACGAGACTCTATCCATCAATTGGGAGTCCGCGCATCCACGCGTGTTATGGGATGGCGGAGAGACGATTGCTGGCTCCAGTTGCGTTTCCTGTGGACACTGCGTGACGGTTTGCCCGTGCAATGCGCTGATGGAAAAATCCATGATCGGACGCGCGGGATATTTCACTGGAATTCCCCTGAAAACACTGAACAACATGATTGATGTGGTAAAGGGAATCGAGCCTGAAATTGGATATAGTCCGATCCTTGCCGTTTCCGAAATTGAAGCGACGATGCGCAAGGAGCGTGTTCGAAAGACGAAGACAGTCTGCACCTATTGCGGCGTTGGCTGCTCCTTCGATGTGTGGACAAAGGACCGGCACATTCTGAAAGTGGAACCAGGCAATGGCTCGGCAAATGGCATCTCCACCTGCGTCAAGGGGAAGTTCGGCTGGGACTATGTCAATGCGCCAGATCGATTGACCAAGCCGCTAATTCGCAATGGCGATACGTTCCGCGAAGCCACCTGGGAAGAAGCGCTGCACTTGATCGCTGAAAAATTTACCGCAATCAAAAATGCCCATGGACCCGATGCGATTGGTCTGATTGCCTCCTCGAAATGCACGAACGAGGAAAGCTTCTTGATGCAAAAGCTGGCGCGCGCCGTGGTCGGCACCAACAATATCGACAATTGTTCGCGATATTGCCAGACGCCGGCAACCATGGGACTGTCCCGCACCGTCGGCTATGGAGGAGACTCCGGTTCCATTGCCGATATCGAAAACGCTGGCTTGGTGCTCATCATCGGGAGCAACACATCGGAGAGTCATCCGGTACTGGCAACGCGAGTAAAAAGTTCGCATAAGTTGCGTGGGCAACGCCTGATCGTTGCCGATTTGCGCGAGCATGAAATGGCCCGCCGCGCCGACATTCTCATTCGCCCCAACCCCAGCACAGATCTAGTATGGCTCTCGTCGATTACAAAATATATTCTCGATAACAATCTGGCGAAGATGGACTTTGTCGAACGCTGGGTAAACGGATTTGAAGAATATCGGACAAGCCTCGCGCCCTTCACCATGGAACATGCCGAACGCGTGACGGGCATTTCTGTCGCCACGCTGCAGCAGGTTGCCCAGGAAGTGGCGAAGGCCGATGGGGTCTGCATCCTGTGGGCCATGGGGGTGACGCAGCATTGTGGAGGTTCCGACACATCGACCGCAATTTCAAATCTATTGCTGATCACAGGGAATTACATGCGTCCGGGCGCGGGCGCCTATCCGCTGCGCGGTCACAATAATGTGCAGGGAGCCAGCGACTTTGGTTCCATGCCAACTGTCTTCTCGGGGTATCAGAAGGTGGACGACCCTGAGGTGGTCGCGCGCTTTGAGGCTGCGTGGAACGTGAAGCTGCCAACGACCAGAGGTTTGGACAATCACGAAATGATAGACGCCATCCATGAAGGAAAAATGAAGGCGATGTATTTGAAGGGCGAAGACACGATTACATCCGATGCCAACACCAATAGCGTTGGTGAGGCATTCAAGAAACTGGAGTTCTTCGTCGTGCAGGATGTCGTAATGAGCGAGACCGCTCGTTTTGCGGACGTGGTCCTGCCAGCCAGTCCCAGTCTTGAAAAGGAAGGCACCTTTACAAACACAGAACGCCGGATACAGCGTTTGTACCAGGTGCTGGAACCGCTTGGCGAAAGCAGGCCCGATTGGCGCATCATTCAGGACATAGCCAACGCCCTTGGAGCCAAGTGGAAGTACGAACATCCTTTGCAGGTGATGGACGAAGCCGCTTCGTTGACGCCGTTGTTTGCCGGTGTCAACTATGCGCGTCTGGAAGGATATAAATCCTTACAGTGGCCCGTTGCCGCGGACGGATCGGATCAGCCGCTCTTGTTTACTGAGAAATTTCCGTTCCCCGATGGAAAAGCAAAACTGTTCCCGCTCGAATGGATTGAACCTTGTGAAACGCCGAATGACGAATTTGATCTTCATTTGAACAATGGCCGATTGCTCGAACATTTTGAGACGGGCAATATGACGTTTCGCTCCCAAGGCATCATGCGGGAAACGCCGCATCAATTTCTGGAAGTTTCTCCTGAACTTGCCCAGGAAAGAAACATTACATCGGGAAGATGGGTGCAACTACGTTCGAAATATGGACAGGTCAAAGTACGCGTTCTTGTCACGGACCGCGTGCGGGGAAAGCAACTCTACCTTCCGCTCAATTCCAATGTAGAGCCGCTCAATCGACTGACAGGTAACGACACAGACCGCGCGACGCACACGCCTGCATATAAAGAGGCGGCCGTCCAGATGGTTGTATTGCCCGAACAAGGCGAGAGTCCATTGCCACGGACCAATTTTCGCTTCGGGCATCCTACTCCACAGAACGGCGTGGAAGTTGAGCGCAAATGGAAGCGAAGCGATTATCGGATGCCGGGCACAGCGGCGGATGACAAACTCGTGCAAATTACAAACACACATCTATAAGTGGAGACAGCATGGCGGATCCTATCCAATTCAAAGTGCAGCGCGATGTGAAGGAAGAGTTACTCCGTAAAGTTGAAGACGCTCCAGCTCAACATGCGGAAGCGGTCCTTGCCGCCTATGAACTATTGCAGGAGGCGCACGACCATGGAGTGCTGGATGCGCTGCGTGGCGCAATAGGTGCGGGCGAAGCCTTCATCGGCACCGCCGCAGGATATGCCAATACTCCGGAGGGCATCCGCGCGATGCGCAATCTGCTTATTATGGTGCGTCTGCTCGGAGACATAGATCCCGCCGTATTGCACGCATTGTCGTCTGCTTACGCGCAGAGCCAGCGCGCTGAAGAAGTCCAGGCAGCGGAGCCGCCATCTTTATGGCAAACATTCCGTCGGCTCACCAATAAAGACAGTCGTCGAACGCTTGCCATGCTTGCCGGTTTTACAGAAGCGTTTGGAAGAGAACAGAAATCTCGTCTGAAATAGTAGCCCCAAAGTTGCGGCTCTAAGAGCCTGTTCACGATCTTCTGAGCAGGAGGACGAGGAAGGCGAGGTGAACGAACTGCAAGCTGGTATTGAGTTTCCGTTCGCAGTTCTTCCACAGCCTTCGGCACTTTTCCAACCACCCGAAAG
>JAKAYS010000054.1 GCA_021826695.1 Acidobacteriota bacterium
ACTCCTTTCGGAAAAATGTATTGCCATAGAGAACCTGACGAAAAATGGATTCCGCGCTGGGCAAATTCACATCGCCCTCTTCCACAGAGGACCCAGCGGGAAACCATCGGCCCGCCGCAACATATTGCTTCAGTCTCGCGTAGTCGGCGGGATAGTATTCCTTCATCAGCCGGTACCGATTGGCCCCGGTCCAGTTAAAAATATAGTGCGGATACTTGTCTATATAGTAGAAATTCAACCGCATGGTCTTCAGCAGGTACTCGCTGATGGTCTGGGGAAACTCCCAGCGCCATTGCGTATCGAGATGCGCGTACGGAACCACATAGAGGGTGGGCTGTCGGGTGATGTCCGGGGCGCTCATCGTCTCGCCATCTACTGCACTGGGCAGAAAGAATGCTGCGCCGTCCAGCAGAGCGGTTGCGGCTGCGGTGAGACTTGCGCCTTTAACAAAGCCACGGCGCGAGATGCTTTTCCCGTTGGAATTTCCAGCTTCGGAGAGCACCTCGTCGGCTGGCTTTGGAGGTAAGTTAGATTCTGACATGCGATCTTGAGGTAAGCTATCGCAATCGATTACTATCTGTCAAGAAAAACCTGGACATAATCAGACACTGTGAGAAGGGTAGAAATGGAGTTCCGTCTGCATTGAAACGGTGTGCAGATGGGGACGATAACTCCGTTTAGCCGCAACCGCATGAATATATCATGATGAAAATTGACCAAAAATCTGCGGGACCGCACAAGACAATCGAGGGACATAAGAGAAGATGAGCGCGAATGAGGATGGGGAACTGCCAGTCCGTACGCGAAAACGCGTCACGCGACGCCTGATTCCCTACCTGATGTTCATCTACGCGCTGGCGTATCTGAATCGCGCCAACCTTGGAGTTGCCAAGCTCCAGATGCAAACCAATCTCGGCTTCAGCGATTCGGTGATCGGTTTTGGCGCGGGCATTTTCTTCCTGGGATTTCTATTGCTGGACATTCCGGGGAGCCTGATCGTGGAGCGCTGGGGCGCCCGCAAATGGATTGCGCGCATTATGGTCTCCTGGGGCATGGTCGCGGTCCTGATGGGATTCATGGGCACTTCGCTGTTTGGCTCTGTGCGCCTGACCACACAGTTCTATGGCTTGCGGTTGTTGCTGGGCATAGCGGAGGCGGGCTTTTTTCCCGGCGTGATCGTTTACCTTTCGCATTGGTATCGACCGGAAGACCGGGCCCGGGCAAAGGCGTACTTCATGGTCACGCAGCCGATCGCGATCGCAGTCGGAATCCCGCTTACACGCTGGATTCTGGAAAACATCGGCTGGGCCGGGCTCTCTGGCTGGCGCTGGGCTTTTATTCTGGAAGGGCTGCCTCCCGTCCTGATGGGTTTTGTCACGCTCTGGTATCTTACGGACTTGCCGCAGAAAGCTCGCTGGCTTGCGGACGACGAGAAGCAGTGGCTGATGGGTGAATTGAAAGCGGACGAGGTCCGCAAGATTTTCGCCCATCGCGTTCGTGTGATCGATGCGCTGCGCTACCCGCAAACCTTCCTGCTGATCGTGGTCTATTTTTTGATTGTGACCGGCAACCAGGCGCTGATCTTTTTTCTGCCTTCGATCACCAATACCATGAAAGGCATGCCGGTTGTGGTCCGCACGCTGGCTGCCGGCCTGCCCTATGCATGCAGTGCGTTGGGCATTTTAATCAATGGAATATGGGCGCAGCGCACGGGCAAACTTCAATGGCATACAGCGCTGCCGGTGCTGGCTACCGGAGTCTCGCTGGGGCTGACCGTTCTGGCGCGCGACCGGGTTTGGCTCATGATGGGCCTGTTTTGTTTGGTGGGCTTCACGGCGCAGGCGTACCTTCCCGCCTTTTGGACCTTGCCCACCACGCTTCTGGGAAAATCGGCCGCCGCCACTGCGGTTGGACTGATCTGTTTAGGCAATCTAGGGGGATTCGTTGGGCCATGGCTTTTCGGGTATCTGAAGACGATCACCGGGCGCTATGACGCGGGTTTGTGGGTTTTGTCCGGCTGCATGCTGTTGGCCGGTACGCTTGCCACCCAGATTCGTATCCCTTACGCTTCGAAGGGTGGGGCCACAGAATGACAATCAAAAAGAAACCTGAGGATTTGCGCAGTTACAGTTGGTTCGGCCCGGATACGATGCGTGGCTTCAGCCATCGTTCGCGCATGTTGCAGCTTGGCCATCGGCGAGAAGATTTTGTCGGCAAGCCGGTGATTGCGATTGTGAATACATGGAGCGAAATCAATCCGTGCCACGCCCATCTGCGCGAACGCGCGGAGGCGGTCAAGCGCGGAGTGCTGCAGGCAGGGGGCTTCCCGGTGGAGATTTCGGCGTTCTCCATCACCGAGACCTACATGAAGCCCAGTCCGATGCTTTACCGGAATCTGCTGGCGATGGATACCGAGGAATCGCTGCGCAGCCTGCCGATCGACGGCGCGGTCCTGATGGGCGGCTGCGACAAGACAACTCCCGGCCTGCTAATGGGTGCGATCAGCATGAATCTGCCGGCGATCTTTCTGCCTGCGGGTCCGATGCTGCGCGGCAACTGGAACGGCAAGCCGCTCGGCAGCGGTACCGACGTTTGGAAATTTTGGACGGAGCGTTGCGCAGGCATGGTCAGCGACGAGGAGTGGAAAGGCATCGAAAGCGGGATCGCCAGGTCGCCTGGATTCTGTATGACCATGGGAACCGCTTCCACGATGACTGCCCTGGCCGAAGCCATGGGAATGACTCTGCCCGGCGCGTCCTCGATTCCCGCCGCAGATTCCAATCATGTTCGAATGGCCATGGATAGCGGTCAGCGAATCGTGGAAATGGTTTGGGAGGATTTGAAGCCCGCGGATGTTCTGACCCTTGCTGCTTTTCGAAACGCTATCACTGTGGACATGGCGATCGGCGGTTCGACGAATGCCATCATTCACCTGGTTGCGTTGGCCCGGCGACGGGGATTCGACCTGCCGCTTCCCCTGTTCGATGAAATCTCGCGCCACGTTCCCGTGCTTGCCAACATCCGGCCTTCCGGAGAGTTCCTCATGGAAGATTTTTATTATGCCGGCGGCCTGCGCGCCTTGATGGACGAAATCCGCGATCTTTTGCATCTCGATTGCCGCACTGTGAACGGCAAAACGCTGGGACAGAATCTTGAAGGAGCGCGCGTCATCCATCCAGAGGTAATCCGCAAACGCAATGCGCCGCTGATGGAGAGCGGCGGTACGGCCATTCTTTACGGAAGCCTTGCCCCGGATGGAGCGGTCATCAAGTCGGTTGCGGCGGAACGGCGTTTTTGGCAGCATACGGGTCCCGCAGTCGTTTTCCAGGACTATCGGGATTTGGAGGCGCGCATCGATAGCGAGGAACTGGACGTCGATGAGAATTCGGTTCTCGTTCTGCAGAATGCGGGACCGCAGGGCGGTCCGGGCATGCCGGAGTGGGGAATGCTTCCAATTCCGAAAAAATTATTGCAGCGCGGCGTGCGGGACATGGTGCGGATCTCCGATGCGCGCATGAGCGGCACAGCATACGGCACATGCGTGCTGCACGTTTCTCCTGAAAGTTACGTGGGCGGTCCTCTTGCCCTGGTCCGAAATGGCGATGCCATTGCGCTGGACATTCCGAATCGAAAGCTGGACCTCCTTGTGCATGAAGCCGAACTCAGTCTGCGCCGCTCGGAGTGGACACGGCCAGTCTCCAAGGATCAACGCGGCTACCTCGCTCTTTACCGGGAGCGCGTCACTCAGGCCGACCAGGGCTGCGATTTTGATTTCCTTGCGTGCGTTGCGGACCCGTCGACTGAACAATAGACCGTAATCCGCGCTTAAATTCGTCCCAAAAAAGTGGAATGTCTGACGGCGCACCTCCACTCGTTGCAGTATCAACCTGCCAAACTGTTTGCCGACCGGGAAACCACATCAACGGAATTGAGAATTTCTGGAATCAATCCAAGCGGCGCTTGCACAAATGCAACGGGGTTGGAGTGCCCAGTGGATAAGAGAGAAACTGGTTTCCAGACAGCATTTCACGCGCTTTGAAAGAGTGTGAATGATGCTTCAACAATTCCCAATCAAAAAGCGCAATGAAACCAATTGAATCAATCAATTAGAGGGTATCCGGCAGAGCTATCCAAGAGAGCCCTTAATGTAATTCCTTGACAGATACCGATCTATTATAATATATCTCCTTCCGGCGGCAGTGCTTCCATGAACATGGTTCCGAACGAATGAACTGACTGGACCGCTGGGAACTGGCCTGTGAACAGAAATACGCTGCCGGTAAGCGAAAAAGCCTTTTCAAGTGCACACAAAAACGAGACGAAAAATAACAGAGCAATTCATTAGGGAGGAAGTATGATTCGCGTCGGAAGCGGAAAGATAACGCTGGTTTTGATTTGCGCCACACTGTTTGTAGGTATTGCAGCCACGCCACTCTGGGCCCAGATCGACATGGGCGGAGTTGCCGGGACGGTCAAAGACTCTGCCGGAGCAGTAATACAGGGCGCGAAGATCACCCTGACGAATGAAGCGACTCAGGTCGCGCAGACAGTCCAGTCCTCATCGAGCGGGAGCTACGTCTTTACAGCGGTTCCAGTCGGCACCTATACATTGAAGGCGGATGCGCCCGGATTCAAAACATACGTGGACACTGGCATACAGATTCACATCCAGAATATTGTGACCGCCGATGTTCCACTGGTGCCAGGCAGCGTCAATCAGCAAGTGACCGTCACCTCGGCGGTGCCGCTGTTGCAGGCGCAGGATGCTACCCTCGGCCAGACTGTCCCCACTCAGCAAATCAACGACCTACCGCTGAATGGTCGCAACTGGCTATCCCTGACCCAGCTCTCCGCTGGCACCTATACGGGTCCAGGATCATCCCCAAGTAACCCAAGCGATCTATATGCGAATGGGGTGAACGATAACCAGGTGGACTACCGGTTGAACGGAATCGATAACAACATCGACGTGTTCCAGACGGGTGCGAACGGCCAAAATGGCAACGTGGCGCCAGTTCCGGATGCGATGCAGGAATTCAAACTGCAAGCGGGCGACAACAGCGCGGAATTTGGTCAATTCACCGGGGCCGTCGTCAATGCTGTCGTCAAGTCTGGGACAAATCATCTCAATGGAGATTTGTGGGAATACCTGCGCAATGAGGCGCTGAACGCCAACGATTACTTCTTCAATCAGCATGGCGTGCCACGGCAGAAATATCGGCAAAACCAGTGGGGCGGGACGATCGGCGGTCCCGTCATTATTCCCGGACTGTACAACGGAAAGGACAAGACATTCTTCTTTTTCGACTATCAACATACAGGAATCACGCAAGCGGCCCAGTTCACAGAGACGATACCGACGAGCGGGATGCGGAGCAGCAATTTTACCAACCTGCAGGATTTGATCACCGGCAACAAAGGATCGAACACGGATGGCCTTGGACGCATATTCTCCTTTGGCACCGTCCTCGATCCGGCAACGACCCGTTCCGTAGCGGCTCATGCTGTCGATCCCGTATCGGGCTTTACAAATACGTCTTCCAGTACGGTGTATGTTCGCGATCCGTTTTATACCGGCGGAAGTGTCGCCGGGATCAAAGACTTCACGGGCCTTACTTCGCAGTTGAATATCATTCCGCAAGGGCGAATCGATCCAAACGCAGTCAAATTGCTGCAATTGCTTCCGGCACCGAATGCAATTGTCCCAGGCGGCCTGCACAATAACTACTTTCTTACTCCGCCAGCAACGTCAACCACAAATCAGTACGACGTAAGGATCGATGAGAACATCAGTCCTAAGGACCTAGTATTTGGGGTCTTCAGCAGAAGTGTTCTAAACATCGCGTCCTACCAGCCGTTTCCCGGCGTAGCGGGCGGGGCCCTTGGAAGTGATTGGCGTGGATAGCAGCGGGAACGTCTGGTACAACTCGCAAACGGCCAACGGTACTTGGAGTGGCTGGAATAGCTTGTCTGGAGAATCTCTCAACTCCCGGCTTGCCATTGCCAGAAATCTGGATGGACGCCTGGAAATATTTGGCGTGGACAGCAACTTCAACGTGTGGCACAACTGGCAACAGACACCGGGTGGTGCTTGGAATGGCTGGTCCGAGATAACCGGCAAGCAATTGAAACCGGGCTTTGTGGTTGGGCAGAGCAAAGATGGACGGCTTGTGCTCTTTGGAGTCGAGGCGCGCAACCAGAACGCTGGGAGTAGCTCGGGTGTCTCCGGCCAGAACGGATACGGACAAGATGTTTGGAGTCTATGGCAACAAACAGCCGGTGGGACTTTTGGAACGAACTGGATGGATATGGGTGGATCGAATATAGGTTCTCAGTTAGTGGTCGGAAATACCGCATACGGCCGCATCCAACTGTTTGGCATCGGCAGCAACCAAGATGTTTGGTCGGACTGGCAACAGAATGCCAGCGGTGGCTGGGTAGGCTGGAGTGACTTTGGAGGTAAGGGAATGGATTTCTATCCCAATCAACGATAAAACATTTGGCCAACAAGGGGTGAAAGAACCGCAAACCTCCGTCCTTCGAAACGGCGAAGTCGATCTGGGTCAGTTGAAATTTGATACTACACAGCTAATGCACTGAAAAGTTGAGAGGCTATCTGCTCTCTGGGTAGTAGGAGCCGTCACGGTGAGAACGCTTTTGCGCTGCGATGTGAGCAAATTCAATCATGGGTAACAGATTTTATGGAAAGAGAGAACCTTTAGTGAAACGGTTTGTTCTAGGTATGGGCGTATTTGTTTTAGGCGGAACGGTCTGGGCGCAGTCGCCCCAGCAAACCAAAGAGACCATGCAATCTCTGCCCGCGCCATCGCAACAAGTGATCCATCGGCTGAGTGAACTGAATGCACTGCCGCAAGGTGTATGGCGATACCATGCAGCCGACCTGCCTCATGGAGAGTCTCCCGATCTTGACGACTCTGGCTGGCCGGTAGCGAAGCTGGGTGGCGACTATTCCAAAGATGCGGTGTGGTTCCGGCAATGGGTCGTAGTGCCAAAGTCATTGCATGGATACGATCTGACGGGCACGAAAATCTGGTTCTATTGCCAGACAGGACGAACGCCGCAGATCATCTACTTCAATGGCAGGCGGGTTGCGATGGGCGACAACCTGGAGCCGATTGTACTGTTCGGCAATGCGAAGCCGGGCGACAAGGTACTGATTGCGGTGAAACTACTGGCATCGGTGGAACAGAAGCGCTTCAATGGCGCCTCCATGCAAATCGACTCCGCCCCTAATCGTCCCAGCCCGACGGATACGCGCGCGGAATTTCTATCGGCGGCTTTCTTGGTTCCCAGCTTATCGAAGCATGTTGCGGAAGATGAAGCGAAGCTCGATCAGGCCATAGAAAAAGTAGATGTAGCCGCTTTAGATTCGGGGAACCAGCAAGCGTTCGACGATTCGCTCAAGGCCGCTCAGTCTACATTGGAAGCGCTGAAGCCGGTATTGCAGCAGGCGACTTTCCACGAAACCGGCAACTCCCACATCGATGCGGCCTGGCTGTGGCCGCGAACGGAAACCGTGGATGTGGTGAGACGCACGTTCTCTACCGCGCTGCAACTGATGGATGAATATCCCACCTACACCTATACCCAGTCCGCCGCGCAGTACAACGCATGGATGGCGGAGAAGTATCCAGAGATCAACGACGAGATCAAGAAGCGAATCCAGGAAGGCCGATGGGAAGTGGTCGGCGGCATGTGGGTGGAACCGGACCTGAACATGCCCGATGGAGAATCTATCGCACGGTCCATTCTGATCGGTAAACGGTGGTATGAGAAGCATTATGGCGTCGATGTGCGGATCGGCTGGAACCCGGATTCATTTGGATACAACTGGCAACTCCCTCAGATTTATAAGAAGTCGGGCATCGATTATTTCGTGACGCAGAAAATGTCGTGGAACGATACCAATCAGTTGCCCTTCAAGCTGTTCTGGTGGGAGTCGCCGGATGGCAGCAAGGTGCTGACATATTTCCCGCGTGGATATGCGAACAGAAGCCTGAATCCGGTGCGGCTGTCGGCGGATTTGAAGCAGGCGCGCATCGATTCGCCAGGCATGACGGAGATGATGGACCTCTACGGCGTGGGCGATCACGGCGGCGGCCCGACGCGGGTGATGCTGGATGAAGGGCTGCACTGGATGCAGCCGGACAAAATTATTCCGAAGATGCAGTTTGGCACAGCGGGAACGTTCTTCTCCACGACGGAGAAGGAGGTCGCACAGCAATCGCCACAATGGAATTACCAGACCATCGCCAGCGGCTACCACATGCCGCCAGCACCGCCAGCGGGCGAGGTCTCCATACCTACATGGAAGGATGAACTTTACCTTGAATTTCATCGCGGCGTTTTCACGACGCAAGCCAACCATAAGCGCAATATGCGGGAAAGTTCGGAGTGGGCGCTGAATGCGGAAAAGTATGCGTCTCTGGCGTGGCTCGATGGGAATGCATATCCGGGCGAAGAGCTGACGGACGCGTGGAAAAAAATCACGTTCAATCAATTCCACGATCTCGCGGCTGGCTCTGGCATCGGCGTGATCTATAAGGACGCGCAACACGATTACGACCAGGTACGCTGGACGACGAATGAGATTTCCGCGAGATCGCTGAAGACGATTGCGGCACAGGCCGATACGCGGGTTGCGGGCGCAGTCCCCATCTTTGTCTTCAATCCGCTGGGGTGGGATCGATCGGGGATTGTGACGGTGGATGTCCAGATGCCGTCAGCAACTGACCATATCTCGGTGTTGGACTCTCGCGGACGAGTGGTGCCATCGGAGGTGCTGTCGAGTGATCCAAAGACGAACACGTTCCATTTGCTGGTGGATGCAAAAGATGTGCCGTCGGTGGGATACGAAGTGCTACATGTCGTTCCAGGAAAGCGCGCGTTTGCTAGCGACCTGCATGTAACCGGAACAACGCTGGAGAATGCGGACCTGCGCGTGGCAGTCGATCCGAAGACCGGATGCATTACGAGTCTTTACGACAAGAAAGCGCATTTTGAGACGCTGGCCGCAGGCGCATGCGGCAATGAGCTGCAGGCATTCAAAGACAAGCCGAAGAAGTTCGATGCATGGAACATCGATCCGGGAACACTGGACCAGCCGCCTACAAATCTGACCATGGCAGACTCGGTGCAGGTCATTGAGAAAGGCCCCATGCGCGGCGTAGTCCGCGTGACGCGCACCTGGCAGAAATCCAAGTTTGTGCAGGACATCGTGCTGTATGCGGGAGCAGACGAAGTCGATGTAGTCAATGACATCGACTGGCACGAGACGCATGTGCTGCTCAAAGCCGCCTTCGCTCTGTCTGCAACCAGTCCCTTCGCAACCTATGAGATTCCGTTCGGGACCATTCAGCGTCCGACCACACGCAACAACAGTTGGGAGCAGGCGCGGTTTGAAGTTCCCGCGTTGCGTTGGGCCGACCTTGGAGGCGCGCAGCACGGCTTCAGCCTAATTAATGAGTCGAAGTATGGCTATGACGGAGTGGGCAATCTGCTGCGTCTGACGTTGCTGCGGTCGCCAGTTTCGCCGGACCCAAACGCCGACCGTGGGCATCATCACTTCCGCTATGCGCTCTATCCGCACACTGGCGACTGGAAGCAGGCGCTGACCATACAGCACGGCTATGAGTTCAATTACAAATTGACAGCGATGCAGGTGGAAGCGCACAGCGGCGCCATGCCAGCAGAGCATTCGTTTGCATCGGTCAAGCTTGAGAACGTCGTGCTGACGGCCATGAAGAAGGCCGAGGACGGCAATGCTCTGATCTTCCACATGTATGAATGGGCGGGCAAGTCGGCAAATGTGGAGATCACAGTACCGGAAGGATCAAGCGGCGCCGTGGAAACGAACCTGATGGAGAAACCGGAAGGGATACCCCTGACTACCCACGGCAACCAGGTTATGGTGCCAATTCACCCTTATGAAATTGTGGCGGTCAGGGTCGATTATCCCAACCATAGCGAACATTGACGCGAACGCATCACCGGCTCAATCCAGATCTCGTTGCAAATCGGGATGAATGCTGACTCTTCGCATGGGTGCCATTCATCGCTGCAGACGCAGGAAGCCTTTTTGGCGGTTGGCTGTCAGGCTACCTTATTGGAATAGGTTGGAGTGTCGATAAAGCTAGAAAATCCATAATTTGTGCCAGCATGTTCCTGATGTGTTTCGGAATTCCGGCTGTAATGGTCAAGAGCTCCATAACTGCCTTAGGGTTAATTGCTGTAGTAATGTTTGGCTTCCAAAGCTGGATCAGTAATGTACAGACCCTTCCCAGCGACTACTTTCCAGAGGTGGCGGTTGGCTCTGTTACAGGTATGGGCGGTGTAGGTGCGGGCTTGGGTGCGATCTTGTTCACACAAACTACTGGATTCGTCGTCGATCATTATTCTTATACACCCATCCTGATTACGGCGGCGTTACTGCCGATTTTCGCAACGCTGGTATTGTTTAAACTCGGAGGTCGCATACGCCCTATTTCGATTTGAAGCACGATTAGAGGAGTCTCTCCATATCCTATGGGTCACAGCAACCATGAAAGTAGCCGATTGTGGAGATCGGCGTACCATCCACAAACTGGTATTAGTTTTGAAGGAGGAATCGTAGGTGCAAAGTTATCTGGCTTTACAGGACAAAGTCGTGGTGGTTACCGGTGCTTCCTCTGGCATTGGTGCGGCAACTGCAACCTTATTCTCTGAACTGGGCGCTCGGGTTGCAATTGGGTATAACCGGAACCGAGCAGGAGCCGAGCTGGTGCGAAGCAAGATTGTCGGCGCGGGTGGACACGCTATTTCCATCCAGATGGATGTGACTCGCTCCAGCGAGGTTCGTTCCTTTATGAAGCAGGTCGTAGACGACCTTGGCCCCATCGATATTTTGGTCAACAACGCGGGTTCACTCATAGAGCGTTTGCCAATCCTGAAGATGACTGAATTGGATTGGGATGCCTCAATCGTTCTCAACCTAAAAAGCGCCTTTCTTTGTTCTCAAGCCGTAGCGGGTTCCATGGTGGAACGTGGAAGCGGTGTCATTGTCAACATAGCGTCGATCGCGGGTCGAAATGGAGGCGGTTTGGGTGCCGGGGCTTACTCTACCGCTAAGGGAGCGATGATCACATTTACTAAATCTTTAGCAAAAGAGTTAGCGCCCCACGGCATTCGAGTTAATTGCGTTTCGCCGGGCGTTATCGATACGCCATTTCACGAAGTTTTTTCGACTCCGGAAATGATGAACAATTTTGTTAAGATGATCCCACTTGGGCGAGTCGGTACTCCGATGGATTGCGCGAAGGTAATTGTGTTTCTTGCCTCCGATGCTGCAAGTTATGTTGTGGGTGAAACGATTGAGGTAAATGGCGGACAGTTAATGCTCTAAAACTTTCTGTGAAAAGACTGAGGATCTGAACCAATAACTTAAGGAAGCTCTGATCAAGTCTGGTTTGTATCAGGGCACGACTTCAGTCGTGCCGTAAATGGTTGAAAAATTGGTGGGCTTCAGCCGCTGAGTGATTTTCTAGCGACTTAATCAGACCTTCCCTAACTATGTTTTCTTTATTGCTTTCCGCCGACAAGGCGCAAACCAGTCATCGAATATAAGGCGGTGTCATTTGAAAAAGAAAAACGACTTTTCGCGTCGAGAATTTCTACGGACTTGCGCCGTAGGTTCCGCCGCTATCGCAGCCGGTTCCATTTGCGGATTCGGTGCGACGAGTGGCAAAGCAGCTTCGCAAACAGGCGCGGCTAACTTTTTATTCCCTCTGGGCCAAAATTGGCTCTTCGGAGGGAAGTTTAACGCCGATGCCGCAATGCCGCAATTTGATGACAAAGCGTTTTCAAAAATTACGCTGCCGCATTGTGTCGCCAAACTTTCCTGGCAGAACTGGGATCCCGCTATGTGGGAAACTATATGGCTCTATCGCCGTAACTTTTCATTGCCCAAAGAGTGCGCGAATCGGCGCGTCTTTCTAAAATTCGACGGCGTAATGGTTGGCGCCAAGCCGGCGATCAATGGTGTTGCCTTATCCGAGCATTTAGGCGGTTATTTGCCTTTTAGTTACGAACTTACGCAATGGCTGAGCGAAAGCGGCAACGTTTTGGATGTAACAGTGGATTCCCGCTGGCAAAATGTCCCGCCGGAAGGATCGCCGCGCGGACCGGGGGCCGTCGACTATCTTGAGCCTGGCGGCATTTTCCGTCCCGTCAGCTTATGTGCCGTGCCGCAGGTTTTTATCGGCGATGTTTTTGCCAAGCCAGTGGACGTGCTCAAATCCAGCCGCCGCGTCGAAGTCGTTTGTTCCATCGATGCGGCAATCGCATCAAAATCGTTCGAAATCAAAGTGGAATTGATGGACGGTCCGCGCGTTGTATCTAGCGCTCAGAAAACTTTGATCATTGAAGAAACCGGAAAGACGGACGTGGCATTGACGCTGTCCAACCTGGGTAGCATTACGCTTTGGGACGTGGACGCGCCTCGCCTGTACGACGTTGTGACCACATTGTCGATGGATGGCGCGCCGTTGCATGACTATCGGACGCGGATTGGATTCCGCGAGGCGAAATTTACTGTGGACGGCTTTTTTCTGAATGGCCGGCGGCTGCAACTCTTCGGACTGGATCGGCATGAACTATATCCTTACGTTGGCGGCGCGATGCCTCGGCGTGTTCTGCGCCGCGATGCCGAAATCCTCCGCAACGAATTCAACTGCAACATCGTTCGTTGTTCCCATTATCCGCAATCCGAAGCATTTCTCGATGCGTGCGACGAACTGGGCCTGATGGTTTGGGAAGAAACTCCGGGCTGGGGTTATCTCGGCGACGAGGCATGGAAAGAGCTGGTGGTTCGCGATGTAGAGGGCATGGTTCGCCGCGACCGAAATCATGCCTCGATTGTCATCTGGGGGGTCCGCGTCAATGAGTCGCGCAACGATCAGCCGTTGTACCGGCGTACGACAGCGATTGCAAAATCGCTCGACGGTTCCCGACCAACTTCCGGTTCGATGACGTCTGGCTCCAGAAAAAATTGGCAGAAAGAATGGCACGAAGACGTTTTTGCTTTCGACAACTATCATTCGGCCCCCGACGGCAGCGTAGGCATCGATAAACCATTGCCGGGAGTGCCGTATATGCTTGCGGAAACCGTGGGGCAATTTTCATATGGCTCCAAAGGGTTTCACAATCTCTATCGGCGTACGGGCGATTTGACTTTGCAGACACAGCAGGCACTGTTTCATGCTCAAGCTCACAATCGGGCTGCGGCCTTTCCAAGTTGTTCCGGTGTGATCGCTTGGTGCGCGTTCGATTACGCCAGTTTGAACAAGAACGCCTACAACGCCGTCAAATATGCGGGCGTTGCCGATGTTTTCAGGGTTCCGAAACTGGGTGCGTCTTTTTATCAGGCGCAAGTCAGTCCCAAAGTACGCCCCATCCTGATTCCCGACTTTTACTGGGATTTTGGCCCGAAGTCACCTCGCGGCCCCGGTAAGAACGCTGCGATTTTTTCCAACTGCGATCGCCTTGAGATTTTCATAAACGGTAAGCTTCATGCGACAGTCCATCCAGACCGGGCAAACTTTCAGCACCTGAAGTATCCACCTTTCTTCTCCGACCTTGAATTGGACGGCGTAGACCATCCTGAACTGCGGATTGACGGCTATGTCGGCGACAGTCTTACGCTGTCAAAATCATTTTCATCCGACAGGAGGAAAGACCAGTTTTTGCTGATGGCGGACCACGCGGAACTGATCGGCGACGGCTCGGATGCAACCCGACTGGTATTCAAGGTCACGGACAAATTCGGCGCGGAACGCCTGTTGGCCGGTGGAGAAGTTACTTTCGATCTCACGGGGCCGGGAGTCATTGTGGGCGACAATCCGTTTGCGCTGGCTGATAGCGGGGGTGTCGGTGCAATTTGGATCAAGACGATCCCAAACAGTTCCGGACAAATTATTGTGAAGGCCACCCATTCTTCGCTGGGCGCAAAATCCGTCGCAATCCATGTTCAACCTAATGTCCATCTAGAAAAGGTCTAACTCTTTCTGGACTGGTAACCATCAAACAGATGTTGCAGGCGAGGTATTGACGATCACGGAACAATCAGCCCTGCGCGCCGCTGGCGCTCTTCAAAATGAGCCTGCTTCAGTACTGCTACGGTCTGCCCGACCCGCACCAGTCCGAGACGCACAATTTCCTGGTGGATGGAGCACTTCGCATCTCAACTGTGGTAGTAGCAACGAGTACCTCTCTCGGGATCAGAGCTTTGGCGCGCAGGTAGATTCACGAAGGACAAAGCGGGTCTTATACTCATACTCCGTCTTGTTCTCAGCATTCTCAATCTCCTCCAGGAGTGCCCGGAATGCAAGGCTGGCAATCTCACTCGGTGAAAATCGGATTGTCGTTAACGATGGCTGCGTGAAGCGGCATATGGTGAGGTCGTCGAATCCGATTATGGCAATATCTTTTCCAGCCTCAAGACCTTTTCCATGCAGAGTTTTCAGGGCGCCGATGGCGGCAACGTCATTGCAGCATAGGACTGCGGTGGGCGGTTTGGGCAGGTTCAGCAGACTTGTCATGCCGAGCGCGCCACCATCCCAGGTATGATCGCATTCCGCAACCAGCTCCTTGTCGAAGGGAACGCCAGCACTTTTGAGGGCTTTGCGGAAAGCTTCAAAGCGGGTGCGCAGGCTGCTCCAGCTTAACTGTCCGCTGAGATATCCAATGCGTTGATGGCCAAACTCCGCCAGGTGTTTGACCGCGTCGCGCATGCCGGTCAGATAATTGATCCGAATATTGCGAACATGCTGCAGGGTGTGGTCGGCGCCAGCATAGACCATCGGCACATCGATGGGACAACCTTCCAGGTACTGCTCCATGCCGAAGGTCAGGGCGGCGATGCCCTCCACTTGCCGTTCCTGCATGCGCGCCGCGCATACAGCGACGTGGTCGGGACGAATCTCGGTATCTGCGAAACTGACCAAGACCTCGTAGCCTTGTTCGACGGCAGCCCGCTCGAAATAGAGAATGATTTCCGAGAAAAACGGATTGCCGCCGCTCAACTCCGATACGATCAGGCCAACGGTATGGCTCCTGCCACGCGCCAGCGCCCGGGCCTGAAAATTGGGGCGATAGCCAACCTCCTGGATCACGGCTTGCACGCGGCGAACCAGCCTGGGATCGACAGTGTCGACGTTGTTAATCACCCGGGAGACGGTGGAATGAGAGACGCGTGCGCGACGGGCGATTTCTCGTATGTTCAATACTTTTCCTCACGCTGCTATCGGGAATGCGAGCGCGGAACACCAGTTACCGGTCACTTTCCTCGGAATCCTTTTATTACACCACAGAATGCAAGAAGCCAATTCTTACCTCTTCTTCTCGCCGCTCCTGGGCCGAAACCGCAACGTGTAGAAACCGCCGATCAGTATCAGAAGGATGCCACCCCAAATGCCCGCATGATATTTGGCGAGTACGATAGCAGGCGGGTGAGACATCTCACTTAGGGCGGTGGCCAGAATGATGGCGCCATAGAGGGTCAGCAGCACTCCGATGAAGAACCATACCGGCAGCATGTGTCTTTCTCTGTTCATTTTCTAATTCCTCACAAATCTCTTCGCCATTTTGCCTACCAAAACATCCATTGCAAGAAAGCAAAGAAGACGGCAACGCCAGCACCCCAGAAGATGGGTCGCTGATAGAACGGCAATCCTCTGTCACTCGGTATCTCCGTGTATCCGTAGACCAGGCCCTTGAGTTGATCGGCAGGCTTTCTGGTGGTGAACAGGCTGACAATCACGGTGACTAGAACACAGATGATCCAGGACCAGAGCGCGCGATAGAGGTTCTCCGCCATGTCTTTTGCGTTCGGCGAAAGCGCAATGATGGCGAGATACGCGGGGTTGGCCTTTACCAGCGCATACATTGCGATGGAGGAAAGAGTTCCCGCAAGCAGCCCCCAGAATCCCGCCTTGGGCGTAGCGCGTTTCCAGAACATGCCTAGAAGGACTGTGCCGAAGAGCGGCGCGATGAAGAAGCTCACCAGCGCCTGCATGTAGTCCATGATGCTCTTAAACTGGGTGACGAAATAAGCGGTCGCAATGCTCAAAATGACGCCCAGAATTGTGCACCATCGTCCTACGCGCACGTAGTGTGCATCTGTCTCAAACTTGCGAATATAAGGCTGATAGATGTCGTAGGTCCAGACGGTGGCAAATGCGCTTACATTGCCAGCCATGCCGGACATAAATCCTGCAATCAAAGCCGTCACGCCCAGCCCGAGCAGGCCCGGACCGCAGTACCGTGCCAGCATCAGAGGCAGCACTTCGTTATAGCTATACTGACCGGGTTGCACCGCAGTCTCCGGCACCAGCTTAAAGGGCAGCACCGCAAGGGCCAAAAGGCCGGGGAGGATGACGATCAGCGGCATCATCATTTTGAAATAGGAAGCGATGATCGGGGCCATCTTGGCGGACCGGAGGTCCCTGGCCGCCATGGCGCGCTGGACCACGAGGAAATCCGTAGTCCAGTAGCCGAAGGCAATCACGCCTCCCAGACCGAAGAGAATGCCGGTCCAGTGCACGCCCATCGGATTTCCAGAAAAGGACCCGAGTGTGCTCCAGAGATGGACGTAGTCGTTGCTGTGCATCCGCTCGTGGATTTTTACAACCAGGCCGGACCAGCCGCCTACCTCCAGCATTCCAAGAATGGGAATGATCAGCGCGCCCAGCCAGATCAGGAAGAACTGGAGAACTTCATTGAAGATCGCCGAAAACAGGCCACCGAGAGAGACATAGACGGCCACGGTCAACGAAGAGACCCAAATGCTGAAGTGAATGTTCCAGCCAAGAACGACCTTCATGACCAGGGCCATGGCGTACATGTTGATGCCGGACATCAGGATGGTCATAAGCGCAAAAGAAATGCCGCTCAGCGCCCGGGTGGATTCTCCGTAACGTAGTTGTAGATATCCCGGCACCGAATGGGTTTTGGAGATGTAATAGAAGGGCATCATCACCAGGCCGAGGAAGACCATGGAGGGAAACGCCGCAATCCAATAGAAGTGGGCCGCAAGCAAGCCATACTGATACGCAGCGGCCGCCCAGCCCATCAATTCCAGCGCGCCCATGTTGGCGGAAAGAAAGCTAAGCCCTGCAACCCATGCCGACATCTCCCGGCCAGCCAGAAAGAAGTCCTTCGAGGTATTCGCATAGCTCCGGAGATAAAGCCCGATCCCCAGAACCATGACAAAGTAAAAAATGATAATCAGCAGGTCCGGGAGCGACAGCGAAATCATTCGGCTGGGTGCTGCGAATAGCATCGACCCGACGGCTATATGGAATAGGGGCATGAATTTTTATTTACTATAGAGGATTTCCACCGTGCTTCTATATTCCTGCTGGCTTCATGCTCCATCATTCGACCTCGAATATCTTCTCCATCGGAATCCATTTTTCGCCGGGCCGCGCCTGGGGAAGCGGCTGCTGATATTTCCACATCAGGGCCTCCCATTGCTGCACCTTCAAATTCTCTTGGTCCGCTGCGCTCTTTTCTTCCCATGAAAAATCGTCCGTTGTCTGGAGAATCATCACCAAACGGGCGCCAAGAAGATAAATCTGCTGGCTGAGGATTCCCTGGTCCCGGATGCTAGAAATGACCTCCGGCCACACCTGCTCCGGCTGGTGATATTTCTTGTATTCGGCAATCAGTGCAGGGTCGTCTTTCAGATCGAGCGCAAGGCAATAGGTCTTCATTTTTTTGATCGAATCTCCGTTAAGACGACCATCATTGTAACAATCCAGCAATCCGTGGGACGCCGGCATTTATTCCGATAGAACCAATTCTTCGCATTCGCGAAAATATTGAATGCTGGTGAATACAAGCGAATCGAGTTTGGCCTTGTCCGGCTTGCCATACATGGCCGGGTAGGGATCGCCGCCAGGCCCCAGCGGCTCGAAGGTCACAAACCTTCCAGGCTGGTTATGTCCGATCAGATAAAGCGCGCGAATGATGGTGCAAACGTCTATGGATCCTTCGCCAAGCGCGCAGCGGTTGCTGTCGGCAAAATGCAGGTTCACCAACTTGTCGCCAGCGTCCAGCACAGCCTCGCCAATGTGGCTTTCCCCCGATTGCATGTGGTAGATGTCGCCGTTGATATGAGCGATGCCGGGATGATGAACTTCTTCGATGTACCGCTTCGCGTCCGCGACGGTGTGCACCAGGCTGGTTTCCGCGGCCCGAATAGGTTCGATGGCGGCCTTGATTCCGTGCTCAAGAAACCAATCGCCGCACATGGCCAGTGTTTCGGCGGAGCGCTCCATCTCCACATCGTCATACGCCTTGGGCCTGCCGACCGCACCTGGCACCACCAGCAGATAAGAGCCGCCAACCGCTTGCGTAAACGGAATTTCGCGTCTTAAATAGTCGACTGCGGCCTGACGACAAACTGCGCGGTTGCTCGCAAGATCGTTGTCCGCGGAAACATGCCACAAACGCCCGATACCCGCAAGCCATGGTCAGCGAGAACCTTCAGAGTCTCGTCGACTTTATAGCCGAGATCGGGCCCATAATGGTTGCCGTGCAATTCAATGAACGCCACTTCCGCTTTTTGGAGTCTCTTGGCCGAATTGGCAAGGGTTTCCCTGCCGAAGCCCCAATTGCTCCAGGAGAGATTGAGGCGCGCCTGAAATTTTTTCGGCGAAGTCTTCTTAGTACTACAGTTGTAACTAATGGGCAAGAAGCAGGAACTGTTGTTTTCGAAAGTGGAAGAAGCGTGCCAGGAATTGGTGATGTCTTCGCCAGTCAGACCAGAGCAGAAGGTGATTCAGGCCGTG
>JAKAYS010000055.1 GCA_021826695.1 Acidobacteriota bacterium
AGCCTGCTGAACCTACCGAGTACCGCGTAGCGGTTTAGTCCAAGACACATAGTTCGACGAACGACATAACGGATGCGGTGGTGACCATTCAGCCCAGCGGGGTCACTGCGGCCAGCGCCGCGTCGATGATTCTCACCGACGGCGATCCAGGCAACGCGACCCTGATGACGGCAACGCTGGGCGGTGCGTCCATCCTGAACAATGCGCGGTGGCTGGGGCAATGGACGCCGCTGGGGCCGGACACGAACGGCAGTGTGACCGTGACCGTGCCATCGACCACCGCAGCGGTGGTGAGGATCCGCGCCGCCAGCAATTATGCCGGACCGATCCAGATCGATCAGAACGGCGCGCTGGAAGTATTTGGCGCCCGCATTGGCGGAGCGGCCCAGAGCCAAAATAGCGACACGATTGGCCAACGTCTTCCTGGTGGCGACATCCGGCATGATCCTCTTTCCGGCAGTTGAACTATTGAAAGCGTCTCGAACGATAGACTGGGAGCGGGTTTAACCGTGCTTGGAGGTGTCACCCGATGGGAGAGTCAGCGAAGGCAGAGATTTCCGTCTACCGTCCTGCGTTGGAGTCGTTTTCCGTGGAGACGCCGGGTGGGATAAGTCGCGACGAGTGGTGATCCCGCGCTGGCCCGCTAAGCCCGATGTGGCACTTACAAGAAGCTCCGCCGAAGGCCAGATGGAGTTACTGCTTTCCGACCAGGACGTAGAACTGTGGGAGTACGCGGTGCCGGTGACCAACAGCCGGCTACGCGCTGGAGTCGATGGCGCAGCTGTACCGCGGCCGGGCCGATGCCGGCATCGGCTTCGACGAACTCAAGAATCGGTGGGGATGGGGCGGCTTTACCACCCAGGACATCGAACGCTGCCAGAGCAGCGCTCGTGCCGTCGCGTTGGTTTACAACGGGTGGAGCTGGTACGGCCGCGCGGCCAAGCCAGAAGCCAGAGGATGGAAGCCATCACCAGCAGGGCGCTGCTGCTGGCTGCCGTAGGCCGAGCCACCAAACATGCCGGACAGCCCTTATGCCGTTCATCGCCAATATCCGTGCCGCTCTTAGCCATGTAAGGAAAGTTGCGGAGCAGTCGCCCTCAACTGACAGGTGGAAGACGCTGCTGGACTACATCGTGGCCAGGATCATTCCGCAGAGGCCCCGAAAACTCCTCAAAACATGTGCGCTTCTGGCTAGCGACTGCGGTTTTTAGGATGAATGCTCTGGTGCTCGTCGAGTTGGCGCATAAAACTTTAGAGATGAAATGAAGGCCCCCACTGAACAAACCAAGTGAAACGCCAACTATTCATCGGTCGCTCCGCTTTTGATCGGGTATTTCCGGTAAAAGATCAATGAGTCGGATTCGCCTGTTGTGTGTTTTGCGGCGGCTTGACGGCCGCATCGATTTTGCCGAGCACCCATTTGTCATACCAATTGAACCAGCGCTGATAGCGGTCGCGGATGAAACTCGGCCTGGTAAATCCGTGGAACTGGCCTGGATAGATGATCAGTTCCGTCGGAACATTCAGACTGCGCAGCGCCTGATACATTTGCTCGCCCGCAACTACCGGAACGTTGAAATCCTTCGACCCTCCCATGAAGAGTGTTGGTGTATGAATGCGGTTGGCATGGAAAAATGGATATCCGAGCTTGATATATTCCTGTGGGGCTTTCCACGGCGGCTGTAGCTCGTTGTCGTACTGAAAGATGTACTGGTCCACGCCATACAGTCCCGCTGGATTGCCCATGCCCGCGCCGCTGCTGGCGGCCTTGAATCGCGTCGTGCTGGCGATGGTGTAGTCCGTGAGGATGCCGCCATAGCTCCATCCGCCAACGGCCAGTTTATCGGGATCGGACAGGCCATCTTTGACCACCTGATCGACGGAGGCCAGCAAGTCCTCCACTTCATAGTGTCCCCAGTCGGCAAAGATGATTTGTTGGTAGGCGCGGCCCCGTCCAGCACTGCCGCGATAGTTGACATTCAATACGGCATATCCGTGTGCGGCAAAGAGCTGGCGCAGCGTCGAGAAACTGTGCGCATCCTGCGCATCGGGTCCGCCATGGATGAACAGCAGAGTTGGGTATGCTTTGCCTGCTACAGCATCGGGCGGTAGAGTAATCAGTCCGTGGACATGCGTGCCGTCTTTGCTGGTCGCATTCACATCGCGGGTCGCGCCCAGTTTGAGCTCGGCAAGCAATGCATCGTTGTGGTGAGTCAGCTTGCGCAGTGTGTTGCCGTCGAGTGCATACACTTCGTCAGCTTTGGAGTCCGTGGACCAGAGCAGCGCGGTATGTCCGGCCTTTGCGTTGGATCCGCGAGCGACACCAGGTAGATCGACCAGTCGCTTGACCGCTCCGGTGGAGACATCGACGCTGGCTGGATATTGATTGCGGTCGTCTTCGACAAGAACCGTGATGGATTTTCCATCCGGCGTAAAACTCGGTGAAGAAACTGCGCGATCCAGTTTGGTCGTCAGGAGTTTCGGAGGCGCGCTGCCATCGGCTGCGACGATGCCCAGCGTGTTTTCGCTGTACTCCCAATATTTTGGTTCGCTGCCTTCCAGAAATGCAATCGATTTGCCATCCGGACTCCAAGCAATGTGTCCACCGTCCTCACCAGGAAAGGTGGTCAGCTTGCGTGCCGACGATCCTGGCTTCGCAGCGACAACAAAAACGTCCGTGTTGATGGTGCGGTCCGGATCTGTATCGTGGTTGCTGACGAAGGCGATCCGCGACCCATCGGGAGACCAGACAGCATTGCTTTCGTTCACCTTTGTATCGGTTGTCAGCTTTTCGAGCTTGTGCGTAGCAACGTCCCACAACCAGAGCTGCGTGTAACTTTTGTCCGTTAGATAACCTTGAATGTCCTGCTTGAAGTGATACCGGTCGATCACGATGGGCTTGGGTTTTTCTGCTTTCTTATCTTTGCCAGCTTTGCTGTTTTTTTCTGCGTCTTCATCAGGCCAAAAAGCGAGCACCAGCTTCTTCGAGTCTGGCGACCAGGCATAAGCGGAAAGATGACCTTTGACGTCGGTGAACGGATGCGCCTCTCCGCCAAGACGATCCAGCACCCATACCTGGCTGCCCTTTGCCTTGCCGGAACGGTCCGAAACAAAGGAGAGATATTTTCCGTCCGGGCTCCATTGCGGATTGCTGGACGAGTGTTCGTAGCTGTAAGTCATCTGCCTGTCCTGTTTCCCATCCCAGGAGACTTCCCAGATGTCCGTCGTGTTCTTGTCGGCAGTGGCGTCCACCGTACTGACGGTGTAAGCGACCCAGTTGCCCTTTGGGGACACTTGGGGACTACCCACTTGCTGAAAGCGGAACAAATCGTCCAGCGTCATGGTGTGGGTTGCAGGCTTGGTTTGAGCTAAGAGCGGAAGGGCAGACATAGTTAAAGCAAACAATATGGTCGGAATCATAGGTCGAGACATATGCGAAAGTATAGGGTTGAAGGTGGAGAAAATAAATTTTATTGTTTCTTTATTGATGAAAGGCTGTGCGTGCTTCGTCCTTTGGCGGACGTCGCTGAAAAGGCCATTCTTTTTGAAGTATCGCGCGCAATCCATAGATCAGCAGGCCTGTCAGCAATAGCAACGTGGCGAATTCGAGTTCTTTTGAAAGATTTTTTCCGTGAAACAGGACGAACAGAAAACCGGCGATGGCGAGTAGCGCGGGCAGCGGATAAAGCGGCATGTGAAAGGGATTCGGCTGTCCGCCAAGCGTGCGGCGAAACGCGACCAGACCGACCGACTGCAACAGGAACTGAAACACGATGCGCGTGATGATGAGCGCGGAGATCAGGTTTGGCAGTCGGAACAGGCAAAAGAAAATGGAAATTGTGCCGAGGACCAGCAGGGACACGGTAGGGAAGCGTTTCGTTTGGTGCAGGGTCGCGAAGCTGGAGAAATAATTTTTGTCCAAAGCTGCGGCATAGGGCACACGAGAATAGCCCAGTAGCACGGCGAACACCGAGGAAAAAGCGGTCCATACAATCAGCAGTGCCATCGCGTTGCCCGCCCATGGACCGTAAAGCCGCTGCATCAGTACGGCGATTACGGATGTGCGCGTGGCGAGAGCACCGGGTTGCATAAATTCATGCACCGGGATGACATTCAGCACGCTGATATTCATGAAAACGTAAAGCGCCGCTACCAGCAGAATAGACCAGAAAATGGCGCGCGGAATGATGCGTCGCGGGTCCTTGACCTCTCCCCCTAAAAAGCAAATGTTGTAGTAACCGCCGTAGTTGTAAATCGCGATCAGTAGCCCGGCGCTGAAACCGCCCATGCCATGTTCCCGGGCCAGCGCGTGAACGTGCGGCAATGCAAAATGCATGTGGGACAGGCCGGAAACAATCACCCACACGATGGCCAGAAGTACGCCAACGGAAAGGATCCGCGAAATGCGGCTGATGGTTTGAATGCCGCTATAGATAAGAAACGTGGCCAGGCCACAGGCCAGCATGGCCACCAGAGAAGTAAGAGTAAGCGCCACATGAATTTGGAACCAGCTACCCACATGCACATCATGCACAAACCAGGATAGGTTCAGTTTCGGCCACAGATAGGCAGCGTATTGCGACAGCCCAACCGCGCCAGAGGCGGTGGACAGCGGCGCGCTGAACGTCAACTGCCAGATGTAAAGGAACGAAAGAAGACGCCCCCAGCGTTCGGCCCCGTAGAGTTTGTTGAGATATAGATAGCTTCCGCCCGACTCAGGAAAGCGCGTGCCCAACTCCGCCCACACCATGCCATCGCACAGTGCTAGAATCGCTCCGAAGATCCAGCCCAGGATGGCGAGATGACCCAGCGCCACTACCATGAGCGGCAGCGTGATAAATGGCCCCACGCCAATCATGTTCAGTACGTTCAGATTGATGGCCGTGGTCAGCCCGATGCCACGGACCAGCGAAGGCGCTTTCGCGTCCGGTGGTGTCGTCGGTACCGAATTGGATTGTGAATCCATTCTTAATGGCGGTTCGAAGTCATAAGATAATGCTGTGGCATGTTCTTATTGAATAGATCGCGATGAAAGTGTCAGACTGGAACTCCGTAGCTCATCAAAATGATCGCCACAACCATGCCATCCGCAAAGGTCTTTGAATGAATCGAAATTCCGCTAGTAAATCCATCGCAAGCGCACTGATTTCACTGGTTGTATGCATCACGATACCAGCTTTCGCGCAAACATCGGGAAACGTACAGCCAGATCCGAATGCTCAACCGATTTCGATGGATCGCGGCTCGGCAGCGCTATGGCAAACGTTGCGTAAGCTCCACACGCGGGCCAGTCTGATTCACTTCGCCGCTCACCCCGACGATGAGGATGGGGGCATGCTGGCCTATGAAAGCCGCAACGTGGGTGCGGACACGACTCTGTTCACGCTGAATCGCGGGGAGGGCGGCCAGAACGTCATGTCATCAGCGTTCTGGGACCAGTTGGGGGTGCTGCGCACGCAGGAGTTGCTGGCTGCCGACCGCTATTATGGAGTGCATCAATACTGGTCGCGCGTCGCCGATTTCGGTTTCACCAAAACAAAAGAAGAAGCGCTTCGGAAATGGGGATACGACCGCCTGCTTTACGACTCTGTTCGCGTCGTGCGTATGACGCGCCCGCTGGTCGTTACTTCCGTGTTTGCCGGCAATGTTTCCGATGGTCACGGTCAGCACCAGGTCTCTGGCGTCATGGCGCAGGAGGTCTTTCGAGCGGCTGCCGACCCAACGGTCTTTCCCGATCAAATTCGCGCCGGGCTTCGCCCCTGGGCGCCACTCAAGGTCTACGTTCGGCTGCCGTTTGCAACGGTCTCCTCCAAGGGTGTGTATGACTACGCCACGGGGCGCTGGGCACCTGCCCGTTTTCGCAATTATGTCGATGACACATGGATCGAAGGGAAGCCCACGCCGACGGTGGAGATACCGGAGGGCCAATACAGCCCAGTGTATGGCCACTCCTACATTCAGATTTCGCGGCGTGGTTTGGATGAACAAAAGTCGCAGAACGGCGGCATCGGCGTACCTCCGGCGGGGCCGGTCTCCATCGGATACCACCTGTATGCGTCGCGAGTTTCCAGCAGTCCAAAGGAGACGAACTTCTTTGACGGAATCGATGTCTCTCTGGCTGGAATCGCGAATTACGCTCCCGCCAATCAGTCGGGATGGATACGCGATCGACTCCTGTCTATCAATGCTCTGGTGGACGAGTCCATCCGAAATTTTTCCATCGACACGCCTGAGAAAATTGCGCCAACACTCGCCAAAGGTCTTCTGCAAACGGAGCAGCTCATCCAGCAAGTGCAACAAAAACCTCTGCCAGAAGATGCGCGCTACAACATTCTGCATGAGCTGGATACAAAGCGCATGCAGTTCAACACGGCGTTGGTGCAAGCTTTGGGCCTCACAATGACGGCTGCCGTTTCGAACGAGAATCCGTCCCGAAGAATGGGGCCGTACTATGCTCCTCCTGAGACATTTCAGGCGGCCATCCCAGGACAGGAATTCAGCGTGCAGGTACACGTGGCAGACCAGGGAACGGACCCTGTAACCATTAAAAATGTGCGTCTGATTACAGTGCCGGACAAAGACTGGACGCTGCATCCGCAAGGGGCAATCCCAAACGCGCTGACTGCTGGCGAGGCGGAAAATGTACGCTTCTCGGTGAAAGTATCGAGCGACGCCACCATTACCAAGCCGTACTACACGCGCCCGAATATCGAGCAGCCCTACTACGACATCGCAGATCCCGCGTATCTCAATCTTTCGACCATGCCCTATCCATTGTCTGCGCGTGCAACGTTTTCCTACATGGGAGCAGAGGTTCATCTGGAGCAGGTCGTGCAGACAATGCATCGCATCGCAGGGCAGGGGCCGGTCGTCAATCCAATGATCGTCGCGCCTGCAATTTCCGTCTGGGTGTCTCCCCATGCCGGCATTGTGCCGATGACCAGCAAATCTTTTCAGATCACGGCGCTGGTCCATAGCAACGTCAAGGGACCGGCCTCGGGAACAGTTTCGTTAAAGCTGCCGAAGGGATGGACCGCGCAACCTGCCCAGGCCCAATTCAGTACCAGCAAAGATGGTGACGAGCAGAACATCAGCTTTGAAGTTGTACCCAAAGCAGTCGAGGCAAAGCCGTATATTTTGACTGCCGAGGCCACTTACCTGGGCCATACTTACACTGCCGGATCAACCCCAGTTGGATACATGGGACTTCGCCCGTATCCGTACTATCGCGCCGCGTCCTATCAGGCGACTGGAGTGGACATTCATCTACCGGCCGGGATGAAGATCGGATACATCACGGGCACAGGAGATAACGTTCCTGCCTCGCTCGAAGAGCTTGGTATTCAGACGAATTTTCTGTCTGCGGAAGACATCGCAACCGGCGATCTGCACAGCTTCAACGCGATCATTCTGGGGGTGCGCGCTTACGCCGCGCGTCCGGAACTTAAAACCTACAATGCGCGGCTGCTGGACTATGTGCGGCACGGCGGCACTTTGATTGTGCAGTACAACACGCAGGAGTTCGACCATAACTACGGGCCATATCCGTACCAGCTAAGCGGCGATCCGGAAAAGGTGATCGATGAAACTTCCAAAGTCATTCTGCTGCAACCGAACTACCCAGCGTTGACCTGGCCGAACAAGATCACTGTGCATGATTTCGACGGTTGGATTGAAGAACGTGGTCACGGCTTCATGCATGACTGGGACCCGCGCTACACTGCATTGACCGAAACCCATGACCCGGACCAGGTCCCGCAAAAAGGAGGACTACTGGTGGCCTCTTATGGGAAAGGATTTTATGTGTACGCCGGATTTGCGTTTTACCGCCAACTGCCGGAAGGTGTGCCAGGGGCCTTTCGTATTCTGGCGAACCTGCTCAGCCTTTCCAGCAATGCGGGAATGAAAAAGCTGCCGACGGCAGGCATGAAGTAGCGATATCAACCGGCAGTTGGTAGTGTGACGCGGAAGACAGACCCAACCGTCGGCGTGCTTTCCACGCTGATGGTTCCACCATGTTTCTCGACGATCCAGCGGGCAATCGATAGTCCCAATCCAGCGCCGCCAGCGCCGCGAGTGCGCGACTGGTCGGCGCGATAAAACCGGTCGAAAATATGAGGCAGGTCTAGCTCCGCAATCCCGATCCCAGTATCGCGGACCGTCAGAGTGATGTCTCTGTCCGTGGCTTGCAGGGAAATCTCCACGCGGCCATGTTCCGGTGTATATTTCACGGCATTGTCAATCAGAACCAACAAAACGCGCCGCAGGGCAGCTTCATCTCCACGCAGGTAAACGGGCTGCGTGGGCACGATAACGGACCACGTGAGGTTGTTCGCTTCCGCAAGTGGCTGCATCATCGTGGTGGCGGTATGCACCAGCTCGGTCAGATTGCAATTCGAGAAGCGCAGCGTTTCCGCGCCAGCGTCGGCACGCGCCAGCAACATCAACTCTTCGAGCAGCGCGGAGGTTTCTTCCAGCTCGCACAGACTGGCTTCGAGCGCGGCGCGGTATTCCTCCGGATGGCGGTTGCGCCGCAGCAAGAGCTCCGTGCGTGTGCGCAGGAGTGCGATGGGTGTGCGCAGTTCATGGGAAGCATCCGCCGTGAACCGCGTGATGCGTTCAAAGCCTGCCTGAAGACGATCGAGCATTCGATTCAACGTGAGGGCCAGACGATGCAGTTCATCCTCTGCGCGTGGTACTTCCAGCCGCGTGGAAAGGTCGCCGGGATGGATTGTCTCTGCGGCTGCAATCATGGAACGCATAGGTGCAAGCGCGCGTCCGGCGATCCAGTAGCCACCGCCGGCAGCAAGAAGAAGCAGCAAAGGAATCGCAATCCATAGCGTACTTTTCACTTGATGGATTGCCTCAACAAAATCGCGGACTGGAATGGCAACCATGACAATGTAGTTCGGGGATGCGGGCATACTCTGCACCAGGACGCGAAGAGGATGGCTCGCAAGGTACACCGTAGTGGGTTGGCCGCTGGATTTCGTCATGAGGTCCGGGACCTGCATGCGATCCATCGCATAGGAGCGATACACGACCTGCCCGTCATGGCCCCAAATTTCCAGCAGCGTCAGGTCCGGCGCCAGCTCCACATCTTCATCCAAATCGTGACGCAATGCAGACGGCGATTTATTTTCATCTTCATTGGCGATCTGCTGCACTGCCGCCATGTGCGCGCGCAGTTGGTTATCCACAGTGCGATGCATCGCATGATGGATCTCGCCCATAAGAAATAATGCAAAGGCCAGCAGCCCCGCCGCCAGAATAGAAAAATACCAGAGCGTGAGTCGCAGCCGGATTGGGAATGACTTCATGGCCTGCTCCCGGCTGGGGTCTCGCGGTCCTCCAGGACGTACCCTACACCCCGCGCGGTATGGATCAGTCTGGGACGAAAGTCTTTGTCCACTTTGTTTCGGAGCAGCGAAATAAAAGCGTCCAGCGTGTTGTCTTCGACGGGATCGTCGAATCCCCACACAGCCTCCAGAATGGCAGAGCGCGTCAACACGCGACCTATGCGGCGCAGCATGTATTCCAGCAGACGATACTCCGTGGCAGTGAGGGAGATGGTGCGTCCAGAGCGCGTCACGCGCTGCGTAGCGGGATTCAGCTCAAGATCGGCAAGATGCAGCGATACCGGGGTGGGCTGAGCGCCACGCCGCGTGATGGCCCGCAGCCGGGCCAGCAGCACGGCAAACGCAAAGGGCTTTGTCAGATAATCGTCCGCGCCCGCGTCCAGTCCGCGTGTGATGTCGGGAATCGCGTCGCGTGCAGTCAGCATTAGGATCGGCACTTCGCAATGCGCGGCCCGCAGCCGTCGCGCCACTTCAAATCCATCGGCCTTAGGCAGCATTAGGTCCAGCACAATAGCGTCAAATTCATAACTGCGGGCCAACTCCACAGCCGCGATGCCATCGGCAGCCACGCATACAGTATGGTTTTCCTCGGTCAGCCCCTGTTTGAGCAGGCTGGCCATCGCAGGTTCGTCTTCGGCAATTAAAATTCGCATAGCGAAACAGGCATCTTTGGGATAGCTTGAACTGAGTCGCGGCCACTCGTTCGTATCCTAACAGTGCTGAGAGAGGATGCATGGCCGGAGTTCGCGGAGAAATCCACGCACTGTCGCCATTTTTCTGTCCTTGCCTGCGGATGCTACACTCATGAGTTTTCAGGGACAGAAAATTTTCCAGCAGAGGTGCATCATGGCGGCAATGGCGGAACAGGCTCTCAATACGGCGGGCCTGAAATATCTAACAGAGGATGAAAAGCTGTTCCAAGACAGCGTCCGTCAGTTTGCCCGCGAGACCATCGGCCCTCTGGTGCGCGAGATGGACGAGCACCAGAAGATCGATGCATCCTTGATTCGCCAGCTTTTTGAACTGGGCCTGATGGGAATTGAAATCCCAGAAGCCTACGGCGGCGCTGGAGGCACTTTTTTTGAAGCGATCCTCGCAGTGGAAGAAATCTCCGCGGTCGATCCGTCCGTCGGCGTGCTTGTCGATGTGCAGAACACGCTGGTCATCAATGCGCTGCTGCGCTGGGGGACCGAGAAGCAGAAGCAGCAGTACCTGCCGCGCATGGCGAAAGAATGGGTGGGCGCCTATGCGCTCAGTGAGGCGGGCTCCGGCTCCGATGCGTTTGCCTTGCAGGCGCGCGCGGAAAAAAAAGGCGACCATTATGTGCTGAACGGACAGAAGCTCTGGATCACCAATGGCAAAGAGGCCGAGCTGTTTATCGTGTTTGCGACGACCGATTTGTCGGTAGGCTACAAGGGCATCCACGCGTTTTTAGTGGAGAAAAGTAACCCCGGATTTACGCTCGGGAAAAAAGAAGACAAACTCGGCATCCGCGCCTCCAGCACTTGCGAGGTATTTTTGGAAGACTGCAAAGTGCCTGCGGAAAATTTGCTGGGCGAGGCAGGGAAAGGCTACAAGATCGCCATTGAGACGCTGAATGAAGGCCGCATCGGGATTGGCGCGCAGATGCTGGGACTGGCCCAGGGAGCATGGAACCATGCCGCGCGTTATGCCAAGGAACGCAAGCAATTCGGCAAGCCCATTGCGGACTTTCAGGCGGTGCAGTTTCAACTCGCCGAACTGGCGGTCGAGATTGAGGCGGCGCGGCTGATGGTTTATAACGCTGCCCGGCTGAAAGACGCCAAGTTGGATTTTGTGAAGGAAGCGGCGATGACGAAATACTTTACCTCGCAGGTGGCCGAGCGCGTCGCCAGCCAGGCGGTGGAGGTTTTCGGAGGCTACGGATTTGTGAAGGACTACCCGGTAGAAAAGTATTTTCGCGACTCTAAGATCGGCAAGATTTACGAAGGCACTTCCAACATGCAACTGGCGACGATTGCGAAGATGGTGCTGTAGCTTCCCCAAGAGTATTTGAGCCGATTTACAGATACTGAATCCAAAAAATGACTCTACTTGTGCAGTAAACTTCTGATTCTTGAACACGATGCACGGCTATTCCCGGTCACTGGGCGGCGGAAATGGCTCGGGCTTTCTGCTTCCGTCCTTTTGCTTCAGCAGAATTTGCACTTTGCCTTCGGCTGCTTCCAGGTCCGTCTTGCAGGCATTCGACAGCTTGACCCCTTCTTCAAACAGGCGCACAGATTCTTCCAGCGGCAGGTCTCCGCGTTCCAGTTTGCCGACGATCGCCTCCAGTTGCTTCAGGGACTCTTCAAAGCTTGCCAAGTTTCGCTCCTGTCTTCGGTATCGCTCCCGTATTCGCTTCCATTTTGCCTGAAACAGACGGATCGTGCAGCACGCTCTCCATGACGGCGAGGGCAGCCGGATAGCGTCCGGACGGCGCGCTCACTTGGACGCCCTGCACCATGCCACGCGCCTCGGCCAGCATCTCCTGTGCGATGCGCACGCCTTCGGCACGGGCAATCTCCGGGGTTTCGGCGCGCTGCATGCGCAGCAGGATGTCGTCTGGCACGAAGACGCGCAGGTCGTTGCGCATGAATTCCGCATTGCGCAGACTGATCAGTGGCCAGATGCCTGCCAGAACGGGGATGCGAAACTGCTCGATGCGTTTGAGGAACGCTTCCAGCAATCGCATGTCGAAGACGGGCTGCGTGATGGCAAACTCCGCTCCGGCTTCAACCTTGTAGGCGAAGCGACGCACTTCATTGTCAATGTCCGGCACCCCGGGATTGGCCGCCACGCCCACGGCGAAACCTGTCGATGCCCCGATTGCGTTGCCGCCAATGTCCAGCCCGTGATTCAGGTTACGCACGATATTCACAAGACCAATGGCATCCACGTCGAACACAGCGGTCGCATCGGGATAATTGCCCAGCTTGGGCGGGTCTCCTGTCAGGCAAAGAATGTTGCGCAGGCCGAGCGACGCAGCGCCCAGAAGGTCCGACTGGATACTCAGCACATTGCGGTCGCGGCAGGTGTAATGGAGAATGCTTTCGATACCGACCTGCTGCTGGATTTGCAGGCACAGACTCAGCGCGCTCATACGTGCAGAAGCGCGTGGCGAGTCCGGAACATTGATGCCTTCGACTCCATGTTGCGCCAGCATGGCCGCAGCTTCCAGTTCCTTCTGACAACTGATACCGCGGGGAGGAACAATTTCCACCAATGCGATAAAGTTTCCAGCGGCCAGATCGGCGCCAAGCTTTGATCGCTCCGCCAGCGGCGGAGGTTCGATAGAATTTTGCACGGCAGCTGGCGCTGCGCTCACCGTGCTCGTCTTGCGAGCGTCGAGCGCCCGCAAGGCGGAACGCATCGCTCGGATGTGGTTCGGAGTGGTGCCGCAACAGCCACCGATGAACTGCACGCCTGCCTGTGCGAATTTACGCACAAAGCTGGCCATGTATTCCGGCGAGCAGAGATAAATATTACGGCCATCGACGGCGCGGGGCATGCCCGCATTGGGCATCGCCGCCAGCGGCAGGGAAGTGGCCGTCCGCATACGCTCAATGGCGCTCAAAATAGTTGCCGGGCCTGCGCTACAGTTGCAGCCAATAGCGTCCGCGCCCCACTCCGTCAATTTTCTTGCGGCAGTCTCAGGAGAAGATCCGTTCAGCGTATTGCCTTCTTCATCGATCGTCATCATCGCGATGACCGGCAGGTCTGGAGCAGCTTCGCGGGCTGCCAATATCGCCTGATGCGCTTCACTGAGAGAGGTCATGGTCTCGATGACCAGCAGATCGACGCCGCCTTCTGCAAGCGCGCGGATTTGTTCAGCGAAGGCCGCGCGGGCCTCTTCAAACGCAACCTTGCCGAGCGGTTCTATCTGCACTCCAATGGGCCCAACGGAGCCTGCTACATACGCCTGCGTTGCCGTCTTTTCGTGCAACTGCTCGACGGCCTGCCGTGCCAATTGCGCGCCCGCAAGATTCATTGCACGCACCTGGTCCTGCAGTCCGTGCCGTTGAAGCCTATAACGATTGCCGCCGAAGGTATTGGTTTCGACGATCTCGGCGCCTGCCTGGAGATATTCTTCGTGTACCGCGCGAATCAAGTCGGGCTGAGAAAGATTCAATTCGTCATAACAGCGATGGATAAATACGCCGCGTGCGTAGAGCATGGTGCCCATCGCACCGTCACAAAGAACGCTGCGCGTCGAGAAGAGTTTGTTCAAAATGTCTGGCATGGTCGTATGTCTGTCCGCTTATCGTAGCGGGTGTCGCGCGGAAGCGCCACATAAAGCCGTTTGGTATACACTACTCTTTCACAAAAGAACGTTGAAAGTGCCCTTGAATTGGAGCATTGAGCTTGATGAGTCGTAGTCTTTTTTTTCGGGTGGCCGCGTTGGCCATCATCGCCGCAGGTGCCTTCACATTTACAGGTTGTCTAGGTACAAATTCGTTTTTTGCCAACCGGGCATTTCCTCCTAGCACTGTTCTACAGCGTGTGTTGGTTGCAATCCAGAATCCCTCAATCGTGCAGACCGGCGCGTTGCAGATTGTCGATGCCCGGTACGATATTCGGAACAGTGAAAATGGCAGCGTTCCGCTTTTTTTTATCGGCGGATATTCCGGGAGCCTTCCCAGCTACATTCAGAACTATCCGGAGGAGTCGGCGGGCTACGTCTATGGTTCCGGAGACGGCAGCTTCACCGCTATCAACTACGGGAAAGAGAACGTTTCGGGCCATATCTCAGGTCTTCCTAGCCGTTCCAGCAGTATTTTTATCACTCAGGACGGAAAATATACGTTTGCAGCCGCTCAAAACGCACAATATCTGACTGTGGTGGATGAGGTCGCTCCAGCGGTAGTGAATCTCAATTTACCGAATGTTTATAAGGTTGCGGTGAATCCAAGCGGTTCGGTGGCGCTGGCATTTGTACAGAACAGCAACTACGCGTATCGCGTGATCCATCTGCAGCAGCCCGACGGGACGGTGATGGCGCCCCCGACCTATCCGACGGAAAGTAGCTGGCCCAAGGCGGTCAGTCCAGTGGATTGCCAGCCGGTGAACCTGCCCCTTTACTGTGTGGTCCCAGTCCTCGACCAGAATTCCAACCCGATCGCATTTGATCGTCCATACAACACCATTTTCTCTTCGGACGGCACGACTGGCTGGTTATTGAACTGCGGTCCGGAGTGTGGGGGCCAACAGTCCAGCGTCAGCTTTTTAAGCATCGGAGCACTTGATGTTTACAATTTTCCCGGCAGCACCTATCCGGCGCCAAGCTTGCAACCCTCCCCAACCGCGCCCACAGAGCTGCGAAGAGTTCCTGTGCCCGGTGGGGCGACCATGGCCTTATATGGGCCGGCACCCACTTACGTTGCTGGAACACCATCGCCAACCGGTAAGCCGATTCTTTACATCTCCGGACAACAAGTGCAGTCGGACGGCTTGCTGGAAGGGTTTCTATCGGTGCTGGATTTGACCACCAATCAGGTGACGGCAAAGTATCCCATCTCTGACGGTACACACACCAAGATGTTGTTTGGCGATGACAATACTTTATGGATCGGCTCGCAGGTTTGTCAGAGCGGCTATAGGACTGCCAATAATCTTGTCAATGGATGCCTGACATTTTTCAATCTGAGCAACAACGCAGTGCTTGTGGAACCCTGGTATGGAGACCTTACCGGGCTTTGCGCGATTATCGAATGGCACAAGATGTATACGGCGTACGGCGGACAACTGCATATCTACGCTACAACCAACACCGGCATTACGACCTTTCAGTCCGGGCCGTATACCGCAGGTTCGGAACTGAGCAACATCGACGTGACGGTGCACGGGACCGCTTACGATGTTGCGTATATGGATGCGCCCTCGAACGCCGCGGACTAAGACATACAGGCGGAAGGGCTACCATCCTCCTGTATTGATTTTCGCTTTGATAATCCAGCCCGTATTTCATTACGATGAGGCTGCCGTTGCATCAGCCGGTTGACATTCTCGCAATTGCCGCTCACCGTGACGATGTGGAACAGACCTGCGGCGGAACGTTGCTTCATTCGGCTGCCATTGGGTTACGCACGGCGATCCTCGATCTGACCCAAGGCGAAGCGGGCACCCGAGGCTCCACAGCGGAGCGCGCCGCCGAGGCCGAGGAAGCAGCGCGCATTCTTCAGGTAGGCTGGCGTCAGGCGTTGGACCTTCCGGATGGACGCGTCGAAAATACCTGGGAAAATCGCCTGAAAATTGCCCGCGTGCTGCGCGAACTGCGCCCCCGTGTGGTAATTCTGCCGTATTGGCAGGCGCGTCATCCCGACCACGCGACCGCTTCCACGCTAGGTTATGAGGCATGTTTTGTCTCGGGGTTGTCGAAGGTGGAAACGGGTGCGCCCCCTCACCGGCCCTTCAAAATCATTTACGCGAGTCTTTACGCCGATGTGCGGCCCACCTTTGTGGTGGACATTACCGCTCATATTGAGCAAAGGTTCGCATCGCTGATGGCCTATCGCTCGCAATACGAAAATCAGTCGTCAGGTGGCCAGCTTTTTGTCCCGCAGGAAGAAATACGAGAGCGCACTCTGGCGCTGGCGCGTTTCTACGGACTGCTCGGCGGTGTGCGCTATGCGGAGCCATTCGTGCAGAAAGAAGTCGGGCTGGTCGAAGACCTGACGCTGGTTCCTGTCCAGTCCATCTGATTGGGTATCCTTCTATTCGTCTTTCGGTGCGGCAACCGAAGGGTGAAGGTGCGCGCTCCATTGATTTTTTCCTTTGCCATCCAGCGTGAGCTCTAGCGTTCCCTGCTGACCCTGTGCTACATAAGGGCCGATGCCGGAATAGCTGTGCTGTGCGTTATCGGAAAACTCCACCTTCATATGTCCTGCGTCCTGGATCTGAAAGCGATAGTGGAACGTCGCTCCGGGAGCTAGGCTGGAAAATCCAAAGCTGGCGCTGGGGTAGTCTACCTCAATGTTATGTAACTTGACTTTGCCTGAGTTGACGATGGTTGTCTCTACATAGGGAGAGCGGCAGCTCACCAGCAGCGCCATCGAAATCGAGCCGGCAAGCGAGAAAAAAAGAACAGAATGACGCATACTTTCAGTGTAGACGGTTCGCGTAACGCAAGCGGTCAAATGTTCCCATCCCAATTTCTTTGCCGAGGCCTCGATGAAAAAGCTTTCCTTCCTGAACATCTCGTCCGTGTCCATGCGTACTGCAAGTAAAAAAAGCCAGCGCGCTCTACGTGTTGTGTTGCCGCTCTTTGTCTCGCTGGCTGCACTGAGTCAAACGACTGCGAATGCTCCTTCGCTGGTAGGTTACACAGCCCAGGCCGCGCAGACCGAACTCCAGTGGGAGAAAAAATTTCAGGCGCTTCCATCTCCCGACCGTCTGCGCGCCAACATGCAGCGGCTGGCGGCGCGTCCGCACCACGTCGGTTCGCCGTATGACAAGGACAATGCGGAGTGGATCCTCCAGCAGTTTCGCTCGTGGGGGCTGGATGCAAACATCGAGACGTTTTATGTTTTATTTCCCACTCCCAAAGAGCGCCTGCTGCAATTGATAGCGCCGACGGAATATACAGCCAAGCTCCAGGAGCCGCCGATTCCGGGCGATCCGACCTCCTCGCAACAGGCGGAGCAGTTGCCGACGTACAACGCCTACTCGCCGGACGGAGATGTGACTGCGCCGCTTGTCTACGTGAACCATGGCAACCGCGAAGATTATGAAACCTTAGATCGCATGGGGATCTCAGTGAAGGGAGCCATCGTCATTGCCCGCTACGGCGGCGGATGGCGCGGCATCAAGCCCAAAGTCGCCGCCGAGCACGGAGCGATTGGCTGCATCATTTATTCCGATCCGCGCGACGATGGGTATGCGGTCGATGACGCCTATCCCAAAGGCTCAGGCCGTCCGAATGAAAGCGTACAGCGGGGCGCTGTAACGGACACGTATTACGATGGAGACCCGCTCACTCCAGGCTACGGCGCGACCAAAAATGCGAAACGAATTCCGATCAGCGAAGCGAAGACGATCGCAAAAATTCCCACGCTTCCTATTTCTTACGCGGACGCGCAACCGCTGCTGGCCGCGATTGGTGGCCCGCTCGTTCCAGCAAGCTGGCGCGGCGGGTTGCCGCTGACGTATCACGTTGGCCCGGGACCGGCGAAGGTCCATCTCAAAGTGAAATTCAACTGGGACATCAAGCCGGTCAATGATGTGATCGCTAAAATCCCCGGCAGTACGGAGCCGGATGAGTGGGTGATTCGCGGCAACCATCACGATGCGTGGGTCAATGGCGCGGAGGATCCGGTCAGCGGCATGTCGGCGGTGCTGGAAGAAGCGCGTGCCCTGGGAGAGTTGTTGCATGAAGGCTGGAAGCCGCGCCGCACGATCATCTATTGCGCGTGGGACGGCGAAGAGCCAGGACTGCTGGGTTCGACCGAGTGGGTGGAAACGCATGAGGAGGAACTGAAGAAGCACGCTGTGCTTTATGTAAACTCCGACAACACGGACCGGGGGTTTCTGCGGATTGACGGATCGCACTCGCTGGAACAGTTCATCAACGGCGTGGCCCGTGGCGTAGCCGACCCGGAAAAGAACATGTCCATCCTGGAGCGCGCGCGGCTGGCAAAGATCGCGAGTGCGAACAGTACAGCAGAACGGGCTGAATTGCGCCAGCGTCCGGACATGCGCATCGCGGGTCTGGGCGATGGCTCGGACTATGCGTCCTTTCTCGACCATGTCGGCATTCCCGCGCTCGATCTGCGCTTCAACGGAGAAGAAGGCAAGGGCAGCGTCTATCACTCCATCTACGATGACTACACCTGGTATTCGAATTTTTCAGATGGAAAATTCGTCTACGGACGGGCGTTGGCGCAGGTGGCTGGAACGGCTGTGATGCGGATGGCGGATGCGGACCTGCTGCCTTACGACTTTACCGATTATGCCGATACTGTACAGAGTTACGTTGGCCAGTTGAAGACGGAAGTGACCGACGAACGCGCCAAGATTCAGGAACAAAACAAGGAGATTTCCGAGGGCGTTTACAACGCGATCTCAGACCCGCAGAAACCTGCCATCGTTCCTCCCAAACAGGAAAACCCGCCGCCATTTTTGAATTTTTCTCCACTGGAAAATGCCGCGGTCACGTTCACACATGCCGCCACCGCATACCAGCAGGCGCTCCAGCAGTTGGAAGCGAATGGCGGTGCGGGCCTGAACAATGCGCGCATCGACGCAGTGAACGATACGCTGCTGACGGTGGAGCGCGCATTTATCTATCCGAAAGGATTGCCGGGACGACCCTGGTTTCAGCACATGATCTACGCGCCGGGGGCCTATACGGGCTACGGCGTCAAGACGCTTCCCGGCGTGCGGGAAGCGCTCGATCAGCACCAATGGTTGCTGGCGGAACAGGAAGCCGCCATCACCGGGAAGG